>JALYQD010000118.1 GCA_030856025.1 Actinomycetota bacterium | reverse complement strand
AACGATCCTCGCGATCAACACCGACGCCGACGCACCCATGGTCACCAAGGCCCACTACGCGGTGATCGGGGACCTCCACGAGATCGTTCCCGCGATAAACCAGGAACTCAGGCGCCGCCTGGCCTGAAGGTCAGCGGCATACCCGTGTGACACCCCAAGACTCAGCACCCAAGGAAGAGCCATGCCAGAGCAACTGATCCAAACCCTTGCGGACGTCGACGACGAAGTCGAACACGCCATCGCCCAAGAGCTCAACCGCCAACAGTCCACCCTGGAGATGATCGCCTCCGAGAACTTCGCACCGGCTTCCGTGATGGAGGCGCAAGGCTCGGTCCTGACCAACAAGTACGCTGAGGGCTATCCGGGAAAGCGCTACTACGGCGGCTGTGAACATGTGGACGTCATTGAACAACTGGCGATCGACCGGGTCAAGGCGCTCTTCGGAGCCGAGGCCGCCAACGTGCAACCACACTCTGGCGCCCAGGCCAACGCGGCTGCAATGGTCGCGCTACTGGAGCCCGGAGACACCATCATGGGCCTGGATCTGGCACACGGCGGCCACCTCACGCATGGGATGCGGATCAATTTCTCCGGCAAGCTCTACAACGTCATCCCCTACCACGTCAGCAAACACGATCACCTGGTGGACATGGACGAGGTTGAGGCGCTGGCCCTCGAACACCGGCCCAAACTGATCGTGGCCGGGTGGTCCGCGTACTCAAGGCAGCTGGACTTCGCCGAGTTCCGCCGCATCGCCGACCTCGTCGGCGCCTACCTCATGGTGGACATGGCGCATTTCGCCGGGCTCGTGGCCGCCGGCATGCACCCCAACCCGGTGCCGTACGCCGACGTCGTCACCACCACCACGCACAAGACCCTCGGCGGCCCCCGCGGCGGAGTCATCCTGAGCAAGGAAAAGTACGCCCGCAAGATCAATAGCGCTGTCTTCCCCGGACAGCAGGGCGGCCCACTTGAGCACGTCATCGCCGCGAAAGCCGTGTCATTCAAGATTGCAGCTTCGGAGGAGTTCAGGGAGCGCCAGCGACGTACGCTCGAAGGGGCCAGGATTCTGGCGTCCCGGCTCCTGAGCGGTGACGTTGGCGCCGCCGGAATTTCGGTGGTCAACGGCGGCACCGATGTACACCTGGTCCTTGTCGACCTGCGCCACTCAGAATTGGACGGACAGCAGGCTGAGGACCGCTTGCACCGGATCGGCATCACCGTCAATCGCAACGCCGTCCCCTTCGACCCCCGCCCGCCGATGGTTTCCTCGGGACTCAGGATCGGCACCCCCGCCCTGGCCACCCGCGGCTTCGGAGCCAAGGAGTTCACCGAAGTGGCGGACATCATCGCTCTCGCCCTGACCGGATCAACACATGAGGGGGTCCTGGATCAGACAACCTCCTCCGAGCTGCGCCGCCGCGTCAGCGCACTCGCGGCACGCTTCCCGCTTTACCCGCACCTGGACACTCCAACGGAACAGTCACCTCAGACGCCGAACCTGGCCGTCGAGGCAGACATGATTGAAGCATCACGGTGACGACCCATCAGCTTTCCGACCATCCGGACTCGCCCGAGGCCCCCTGATGGCACTGAGCGTGCTGGACTTGTTTTCTGTCGGGATCGGGCCCTCGTCCTCACACACAGTCGGCCCGATGCGGGCTGCCAAACGGTTCGCCGAGGGTCTGGCCGGGGCCGGCCAACTCGGTGCCACTGCCCGCGTCCAGGCCGAGTTGTTCGGTTCGCTGGGAGCAACCGGCCGTGGTCACGGTTCGGATAAGGCTGTGGTGTTGGGGCTGCAGGGCCTCGATCCCGAAACGGTGGACACCGGGACCGCTGATGACCAGGTGGCGGCAGCGGCCCTCGATGCGGAGCTCTGGCTCGCCGGGCACCGGGTGGACTTCAACTGGGACGAGGACGTGGTGTTGCACCGACGCAAGTCCCTTCCGGCGCACCCCAATGGCATGACGTTCCGAGCACTGGATCACACCGGCGCGGTTCTAAGGGAACGTATTTACTACTCAATCGGCGGCGGGTTCGTTGTGGACTGCTACGCTGAGGGCGACTACCGTTTGGTTGCCGATGAAACCGTCCTTCGATACCCCTTCACCACAGCTGATGAACTCCTGGAGATCTGCCGGAGCCAGGGTATGTCCATCTCTGATGTCATGCTCGCCAACGAACTGGTTTGGCGCAGCGAGGACGAACTCAGGGAGAAGCTCTTGTCCCTTTGGGCCGTCATGCGTCAATGCGTGCACAACGGTTGTGCGGCTGAGGGCGTCCTTCCTGGCGGGTTGAAAGTGAAGCGGCGGGCACCGTCACTGTTCCGGACACTGACCGCGTCGGCGGCCAAGGCCGAGGCCGCGGCCCTAAACCGATCCGCCAGCCAGCCGCCCGCTGATCCGCTGCTCGCGATGGAATGGGTGAATCTGTACGCGCTCGCGGTGAACGAGGAAAATGCTGCCGGCGGGAGGATCGTCACGGCACCCACCAACGGTGCGGCAGGGATCGTGCCGGCGGTGCTGCACTACTACGTCAAATTCGTGCCCGACGCCGACGACGACGGGGTCGTGCGGTTTATGCTGGCGGCGGCCGCGGTGGGGATTCTGTTCAAGATCAATGCCTCGATTTCCGGCGCTGAAGTGGGCTGCCAGGGTGAGGTGGGATCGGCATGCTCGATGGCCGCGGCAGGGTTGTGCGAAGTCCTGGGCGGCACACCTGCACAGGTGGAAAACGCTGCAGAAGTGGGCATCGAACACAACCTCGGCCTCACCTGCGATCCCGTCGGAGGGCTCGTGCAGATCCCGTGCATAGAACGAAATGCCATCGCCAGCGTGAAGGCAATCAATGCTGCACGGCTGGCCCTTCACGGGGACGGCAGCCACAGGGTATCGCTGGACAAAGCAATCAAGACAATGCGCGAAACAGGCGCTGACATGAAAGACAAATACAAGGAAACGTCCCGTGGCGGACTCGCCGTGAATGTGATCGAATGCTGAAACGCCGCGCCGGCGACAACAACGTGAGCGAGCGACTGCAACGGGTTTGGCTGACTTCTAGCCTCTGAAGATTTCGGTCTCTGTTGGAAGGATGTTCGACCCGAGGGACGCCCCGACCAGGACATCGCCGGCGAACTCGCCCCGGCCGTCCCCGACTCGGGGCGACGAGTTTCGTTCATGCCTCGATTATCAGGTCCTCAAGCGGTTTGGAGCAGCAAAGGAGGATCTTGTTCTGAGCTATTTCTTTTGGCCGGATGCCGCCTTGGTGATGCATCTCCACTGAGCCCCTGACGAGGGTGGTCTTGCAGGTGCCACACATCCCTCCGCCACACGAAGACGGGATTCGGATCCCGGCGGCTATGGCCGCCTGGAGCACTGTGACGTCCGAGTCGCACTGGACTGTGCGGTCGCTGCGCGTGAACTGCACGGTGAATTCATCTGGTTCGACGGCATATGGATCTCTGTCGAGAGCTTCGACGACCTCGAAGACGAACGACTCGGTGTGGATCCGGGACGGATCAACTCCTGCGGCGGCGAGCAAGTCTTGGGCGGCGGCCATGTAGGCAGCGGGTCCGCACAGAAATATCTCACGGTCATGTAGGTCCGGGGTGACTTCTGCGAGTATTTCCGATGTCAGTCGTCCACGTCGTCCGACCCAGCTGTCGCTGCCGGCCTCTTCGCAGATGACGGCAACGCGGAGGTTGGGGTCTGTGGCGGCCAGGTGACTGAGCTCGGACCGAAACACAATGTGCTCAGGGCTCCGGACACTGTGCATGAGAACGACGTCGGCCGGTTCGGCAAGATCGTGCAACGTGCGAATCATCGACATGGAGGGCGTGATCCCCACGCCTGCAGCGAGAAAGAGATACTTGGCCGAGGGATGTTCAGCGAACGTGAACGTTCCGAGTGGACCGGACGCGCGAACCTGGTCTCCTATTCTCAGATTGTTGTGCAGCCAGTTTGAAACCAGGCCGCCGGGTTCCCGCTTGACGCTGATGGTCAACGCGTACGGGCGTGTCGCCGGCGAGGAGATCGTGTAGCACCGGGTGACGGACTGCCCGTCGATGTCGACAGTCAATGTGAGGTACTGACCTGGCAGGTGGCGGAAGAATCGCGGTTCCAGCGCCTCGAAGACAAAGGTGCTGATCTCGTCTGTCACCGGAATCATTCCGCGACAGACCAGCGTCTCCTCCGTGGCGTCGTCCCACATACGAGGCGGTCGACGGTCCGGTGTGAGCATCGCGCTGAATGCCTGGGTCGCAATCGTCATGACGCGAGGTGTTCCTGCAGCCGGTCGATGTACCAGGTGCAGAACGCCTCGACCTGATACTCGCTGGGCATATAGGGGCCGGGCTCATAGGCGGGGCTGGCCGCTCCGAGTTGCGCATGGGCGACGAAGGTGGCGTCTTGAGCGTTGGTTTCCCTCCAGACCTTCGTGAGTGCCGAAAGGTCGTAGTCGATGCCTTCCTCGGCATCTTGATGCACCAGCCACGTCGTGCGCACCAGTGTCCTGCCCGCGCTCAAGGGGAGGACTGCGAATGTCACGGCGTGGTCGCTGAGGAAGTGGAACCAGGAGTTGGGTTGGAGGTGCAACGACAGCCGTCCCAAACGGGGGTATTCGAGATCTCCGAGCAGCTTGTTCGAGACTGCCTTTCCGGTTTCGCTGAAGGACTCCCCGGCTCCATCCAGTGCCTCGCGCTGGATGCGGAAGCCGGCCACGCGTGTCTTGAGTTCCTCGATGGCGATGTATGGCAGGCCGAGCTCTTCGCACTTGGCCTCCAGCTGCGCCTGGGCGAGCAGGTAGCGATCATGGGCCGGCTGGAGGTGCGGAGGGATCTCGGAGGAGCCATAGCCGAAGGTGGGGAAGAGCGAGCACGCCAGCTCGGGATGTCCATCACAGTGGTAGCACTCGCGATTGTTCTCCATTACCAACTTCCAGTTGCCGTCCTCGATCAGGTCGAGCTGCACCGCCACCTTTGTCTTGCTCAGGTCGTGGGGCGCGATGTAGGGGCTTATCACGTCGGCGGTGCTGGCGAAGTCCTCCGGGGGCTCGTCGGCCAGGCAGATGAAAATCAGGCCGCTGGCCACCTTCAGCGCGACTTTCTTCAAGCCGAAACACGTCGCGTCGAAGTCCTTGCCGTGCGCCGCAGCGTGTCGAAGCCGGCCGTCTGTGGCGTAGGTCCAATGGTGGTATCCGCACACCAGGTTGCCCACCGAACCGCTAGCGTCGTTGAGGATCCGGGCGCCTCGGTGCCGGCAGACGTTGTGCAGGGCGCGAACTTCTCCGTCGTCGTCGCGGACGATGATGACCGAATAGGTACCGAGATTGACCGTGACATAGTCGCCTTCGTCGGGGATCTCCGCTTCCGATCCCGCAAAGATCCACTGCTTCGCGAATACCGCCGCGATGTCTGCCTGATAGATCTCTTCACTTGTGTAGAACGGGGCTTCCAGGCTCAGTCCCGGCTCACGCCGCGCCGCGAGCGTGGCGACGTCCAGATCGTGAGCCGACGGGGGCACAACAACAGTCATATTCGGAGCTCCTTCAAGCCATCAGACGGGCAGACAATCGCGCAGTTCGTCGTAATTGCCGGCATGGATTTCTGCTGGCGACGGCGTCGCGGCGCGGGCCTCATCTCAAACGGTTGAAGCAGCGAAACCAGCATGCGCGTGTTCATGTCGATCATCCTAAATTCACATACCCTGCATGAATAGCGCACGAATCTGCATAGAAACGTGCACAATTTATGCATGGACGACTGCTAGGTGTGGTCGCCATCTCCCACAGTCAGCTGGACCGCGGCGAGCGCGGCGGGAGCCACGTCCCCGAGCACACGGATGGTCTCGGACACGACTGGGTGGCCGCGACTCCCTCGCCGGATGCCAGTGAGGATATGTCGGCTGGGGCTCGGATCACCGTGAAGTGGCACGCGGACAACGGGATAGCCGGCCGGTATCCGGGCCAACCGCGGGATCAGCGCAGTGCCGAGCTCGGCACCGACCAGCGCGGCGGCCGTCTCCCACTCGACCGCTTCGTGCGCGACGACTGGGACGAACCCGGCTGCCGTACATGCAGTCACGAGGAGCTGATGATAAGGATGCCCAACGCGGCCGGCGATCCAACGTTCGCCGGCTACCTCGTGCAAGGAAACGGAGCTGCGCATGGCGAGTGGATGGTTTGCCGAGATCAGCAAATCGATGGGGTCATTTAGAAGTGGTTGCTGATCGAAGCGGGAGTCAGCAGAGGACGGGATCTCCACCGTAGCGACCACGACCGCGACGTCCGCCTCGTCGGCAAGCAACAGGTCGAAGCATTCCGCCGGCCCGGCCTCAATGATGCGGACGTCAAGGTGCGGGTAAATCCGCAGCAGGCGCGCAGCCACTGGGGGCAGAAGCGCGGCAGCGGCGGTAGAGAAGCCGCACATTCGAAGCTCGCCCATTGTCTCGTCGGCTCCAGCCATCATCTCGGCCTGGATTTCCTCCCAGCGTTCGTACAGGCCGTCGGCGCGGGACAGCAAAATGCGTCCGGCGGCCGTGAGCTTCACCCCCCTGCCATCTGGGACCAGCAGGGCGACGCCAAGCTGCTCCGCCAACGAACGAAGCTGCGCCGATACGGCGGACGGCGTGTAGTGAAGCGCCTCAGCGGTGGCGGTCACCGTGCCGTGGCTGGCGAGCATGCGCAACACATGCAATCGATGATCAATCATGTATCAGTTTTGCACGTTTTCATGCAGATTCGTGCGCTATTCATGCAGAGTACGGGAATCTAGGATGACCAACACTTACCAAGCACGACTGTGGTCGTGCCTCTGCCGGATGATCAGACCAGTTTGGACCGGAACAAATGACAGCAAAGATCCTGGACGGCAAGGCGGCGGCAGCCGCGATCAAGGCCGAGCTCCGCAAGCGGGTCAGCGCCTTGCGCGAA
>JALYQD010000117.1 GCA_030856025.1 Actinomycetota bacterium | reverse complement strand
CCCATCACCTGCTCTGGCACTCCCGAGGCGGACCCACCGATATCGACAACGGTGCCCTCTTCTGCTTCTACCACCACCATTTGCTGCACAACGGCGAATGGGACGCCCGCATGGGAGCCGACGGCATCGTCGAAGTCATCCCACCCACCCGCATCGACCCGAAGCAGCAACCCATCCGCCACGACCGATTCAGATAGAACATGACCGGGGGAGGGTTCTGCCCGCTCGTCTTTCGCTACCCTCGACTCATGCCGACTGACAAACGGAACCGAGTCGCAGCAATAGATTGCGGCACCAATTCGATCCGGCTCCTGGTCAGTGACATCGTGGGTGACCGCAAGACCGATGTGGTGCGCGACATGCGCATCGTCCGGCTCGGCCAGGACGTCGACAAGACCGGCCACCTCGCCGACGAAGCCATCGCGAGGACACTCAGCGCGACGCGCGAGTATGCATCACTGATCAGGACCCTGGGCGTTGACAACATCCGCTTCTGCGCGACCTCCGCAGCCCGTGACGCCGACAATGCCGAGGAATTCTCCGACGCCATCGAGGCCATAATCGGTGTGCGGCCGGTCGTGCTGACCGGCGAAGAGGAAGCGCAGGCGTCGTTCCTCGGCGCCGCAGGCGACCTGCCCGTGGCGCACACTCTCGTCGTCGACATCGGCGGCGGCTCGACCGAGTTCATCGTCGGCGCCGGCGAGCACGTCGAATGGTCGGTGTCCCTCGACATCGGTTCGGTCCGGATGACCGAGCGTTATCTGAGGTCCGACCCTCCCACCGTCGCCGAAGCCTCCAACTGCATCGCCTACCTCGACACCGTTCTCGACAAGGTCATCGGCGAGATCCCTCCCGTCGAGACCTTCGTCGGAGTCGCCGGCACGATCACGACCGTTGCCGCCCATACGTTCAACCTTCCGTCGTACGACTCGGACACGATCCACTTGGCCGAGCTCAAGCTCGGCGACGTCAGTCATGCCTGCATTTCCCTCGCCCGTATGACCGTCGCCGACCGCCGTGCGCTGCCGTTCATGCACCCCGGCCGCGCCGACGTCATCGGCGGCGGCGCCCTCATCCTGGACCGACTGATCGAGCGCCTTCCGCTGCGCACGGATTCGCTCCTGGTCAGTGAGCGCGACATCCTCGACGGCATCGCCTGGTCCATCGCTGACCAGTGACGGTGCTGGCCGGGCCGGTCGAGGCGACCGCCCTCGGCAACGTGCTCGTCCAGGCGCGTACGGTCGGATCCGTGGACGGTGACCTCGAATCACTGCGTGCTCTCGTCGCGCGCAACCAAACGCCGCGTCAGTATGAACCGCGGGCGCACGCAAGGCTGCCCCCGCCAAAGAAAGGATCCTGATGGCTAACCGCCGATTCCCACGCATCCGCGAGCTTGCGCCGCTGCTGCGGTTCAGGCGCCCGACGCTCCGGCTCAAGAAGCGCCGGCTCCAGTCGGCACTGACCATCGGGGACCTGCGTGCGATCGCCAAGCGGCGCACCCCCAAGCCGGCTTTCGACTACACCGAAGGCGCCGCAGAGGCCGAGATCTCACTCGCCCGTGCGCGCCAGGCATTCCAGGACATCACGTTCCACCCCGCCATCCTTCGCGACGTCTCCAAGGTCGACACGTCGGTCGAGGTGCTGGGCGGCCGTTCGGCTCTCCCGTTCGGCATCGCGCCGACCGGGTTCACCCGCATGATGCAGACCGAGGGCGAGATCGCCGGTGCCTCGGCGGCCGGTGCCGCCGGCATCCCCTACTCACTCTCGACGATGGGGACGACCTCGATCGAGGACGTTCGCGCCGCCAACCCCGACGGACGCAACTGGTTCCAGCTCTACATGTGGAAGGACCGCGAACGGTCTATGGCCCTGGTTGACCGGGCTGCCGCCGCCGGTTTCGACACACTGCTCGTGACCGTCGACGTCCCGGTTGCCGGTGCCCGGCTCCGCGACGTCCGCAACGGTATGACGATCCCGCCGACCCTCACGCCGCGGACCGTGCTCAATGCGCTGCCCCGGCCGGCGTGGTGGATCAATTTCCTGACCACCGAGCCGCTGGCATTCGCTTCCCTCGACAGCTGGTCGGGCACCGTCGCTGATCTGCTCGACACGATGTTCGACCCGACCGTGTCGTTCGAGGACCTGGCCTGGATCAAGGAACAGTGGAAGGGCAAGCTCGTCGTCAAGGGTGTTCAAAGCGTCGACGACGCGAAGAAGCTCACCGACATGGGCGTTGACGCGATCCTGCTCTCCAACCATGGTGGCCGTCAGCTCGATCGGGCCCCCATACCGTTCCACTTGCTTCCCGAAGTCGTCCGTGAAGTCGGCAAGGACACCGAGATCCACGTGGACACCGGCATCATGTCCGGCGCCGACATCGTCGCCGCGATCGCCCTTGGCGCCGACTTCACCCTGATCGGTCGCGCATACCTGTATGGGCTGATGGCCGGCGGGCGCGATGGCGTCGACCGGGCGATCGAGATCCTCCGCACCGAGATCGAGCGAACGATGAAGCTCCTGGGCGTGCGGTCGCTGGACGAGCTCAACCCGGGCCACGTCACGCAGCTCGAGCGGCTCGTCCCGCGCCGTCGCTGACCTCGTCGGTGGCTCAGCCTTCGCGCAGGGTGGCGAAGAACGTGCGGATGTCGGCGGCCAGGACCTCGGGTGCCTCGAGGGCGGCGTAGTGGCCACCTGCCTCGAAGCTGCTCCAGTGCACGATGTTGCTGTTGTCGCGCTCGGCGAAGACACGGATCGTCTGGAAGTCGTCGGCGAACACTGCGACTCCGGTCGGTGCCGCGTTGACAACCGGCTCAGCCTTGGCGCGCGCTTCCTCGAAGTGATAGCGCCCGGCGCTCGCCGAGGTGTTGGTGAACCACTCGAGGGACACCTCGGTCAGGATCTGTTCGGTCGTGACCAGGCTGGTGCCGTTGCCGAAGGACATGAAGAGCTCGTTCCAGGCGAGCTGCCCGGCCGGCGAGTCCGAGATGCCGACCGCGACGGTCTGCGGGCGGCTGGCGTTGATGGCGTTGTAGCCGCCGACCGACTGGAACCACTCCATGTGCGCCAAACCGGCATACTCGGCCGGCGTCAGGTTCTCGAACTCGGCCGGATCGCCGGACGGGAAGGAGAACAGCTGGAGGACGTGCAGGCCGAGGAAACCCTCCGGCTGCTGGATGCCCAGATCCCGGCCGACGAGTGAGCCGAGGTCGCTGCCGTGCTCTCCGTAGCTGTCGTAGCCGAGCATGCGCATCAGCGTGTCGAAGGTCTTCGCGACCCGTGCGATCGTCCAGCCCCGATCGACCACCGGGGTGCTGAAGCCGAAGCCAGGCGCGGAGGGCACGACGACGGAGAAGGCGTCCTCGGCGCGGCCACCGTGCGCGACCGGGTCGGTGAGCGGCCCGATCATGTCGAGAAGGTCGACGAACGAACCCGGGTAGGAATGGACCAGCAGGAGCGGTGTGGCACTCGGCTCCTGGGAGGGCACGTGGATGAAGTGAACCGTCTGGCCGTCGATCTCGGTCAGGTAGTGCGGGAACTCGTTCATGCGGGTTTCTTGGGCGCGCCAGTCGAAGGCGGTGCGCCACTGCTCGATCGTGTCGCGCAAGTAGGAGTTTGGCACCCCGTAGTCCCAGTCGTCGCCGGGTGCAGGCTGGGGCAGGCGGGTGCGGCCGAGACGGTCGAGGAGGTCGTCGACATCGGCCTGCGGGATGTCGATGCGGAACGGGCGGATGATGCTGGCGTCGGTGCTCGTATGTGTGCTCATGACTTCAAACTAGAATCCATATAGGAAGGATTCGTTCCTGATTGATGGCACAATTCAGAACATGTTGGAAACCTCTGCCCGGCTGCTCGCGCTGCTCTCCTTGTTGCAGTCCCGGCCGGCCTGGTCGGGGCCAGAGCTGTCCGATCGACTCGAGGTCAGCACCCGGACGATCCGCAACGACATCGAGCGGCTGCGCCTGCTCGGCTATCCGGTCGACGCCGAGCGCGGCCCGGTCGGTCACTATCGGCTCGGCGCCGGCGCGAAGCTTCCGCCGCTGCTTCTCGATGACGAGGAAGCCGTGGGTCTTGCGGTGGCACTTCGGGTCGCAGCCGGTGTGGCGGGGATCGAGGAGACTGCGGCGCGAACTCTCGCCAAGCTCGAACAAGTGCTCCCGCACCGGTTGCATCGCAAAGTCTCGGCAATCCAGTCCGCCGTGTCGCGCGGCCCCGACAACACCGGCTCCAACGTCGAGGACCCGGATGTGGATCCCGCCACGCTCGGCACCATTGCGGCGGCCATTCGCGACACCGAATTGCTGCGCTTCGACTATCACGACCAGCGGATGGTCCTGGAGCCCTATCGGCTCGTCAGCTGGGCTCGCCGCTGGTATCTCGCGGCCCGCGACCCGCGTGCGGGGGACTGGTCGATCCACCGGGTCGACTGGATGACGCTCGGCCCACGGGACGGCCGCCGCTTCACGCCGCAGCCGCTCGGCGAGGGCGACTACACCGACCTCGTCCTGCGAACGGTGGCCTCGACCGGCTGGGCAGTGCACGCCCGCATCGGTGTCCGCGCCGCTGCCGGCGAGGTGCTCGCGCGCATCAACCCGACCGTCGGGGTCGTCGAGCCGGTCAACGACGACAACAGCATCCTCGTCACGGGAGCCGACAGCCTCGAGACGATCGCTGTCTACATCGGCATGCTCGGCCTGGACTTCCGGATCGAGTCGCCGCCCGAGCTCGTCGATCACGTGCGCAGCCTGGGGGCGCGGTACCGCCGTGCCGTCCAGGCGAGCTCGTCGGAGGGCTGACCTGCCCAGCGACGTCGCCGATAAGGTGACATCGACGCTCCTGTAGCCCAACCGGCAGAGGCAGACGGCTTAAAACCGTCACAGTGTGGGTTCGAATCCCACCGGGAGCACCGGACGACTGCATATCAACGAGTGGGCAGGAGGTCGGACCATGCGTGACGCGGTGATCTTCGACATGGACGGGACGCTGTGCGACGTCTCGAGCATCCGCCACTTTGTGGAGGGCGAGGAGCGGGACTTCGACGCCTTCCATGGCGGCGCGATCGACTGTCCACCCCATACACGCGTCGTCGATGCGGTGGCCGAGGCGCGCGAGGCGGGCAAGGCCGTTGTTGTCGTTACGGCGAGGCCGTCGAAATGGCGGGACTACACGATCATGTGGCTCGACAAACACGAGATCCCCTATGACCGTTTGTACATGCGGTTCGAGGCGGATTTCCGGCATGACTACCTGATCAAGGCCGACATACTCAAGTCGATCAGGAAGGACGGCTTCGAGCCGACGCACGCCTGGGACGACGGCCCGAAGGTCATCGAGTTGTGGCGCGAGAACGGCATCGAAGTGACCGAGGTAGGCCGCTAGCGCCGGTCCTCTAGGCTCGCCACGTGGACGACATGATGGCGCGCGACGCCGCAATGACTGCACTCATCCTCGGATTCTTCGCCTCGGCCTGGTTCGGCTGGGCCCAAGAGGCGCCGCCTGCGGGGTGGGTCACCTGGCTGCACATTGGTTCGTTCGCCGGCCTGGCAATTGCTGTCGTCGGTGGCATCCTCGCCTGGCGTCACTGGTCGGACGGATCCGTGCTGGGCGAACCGGGCGCGATGCGCCGTTACGGGATCATCGTCGGCATCGAGTTTGCCGCGTGTCTGTTGGGAGCGCTGGCCCTCGGCCTGTCCGGACACAGCCGTTACATCGCCGTATGGGTTGCCTTTGTGGTGGGCGTGCACTTCCTGCCGATCGCGCCAGTACTGGCCAACAACCTCCTCATACCCCTCGGCGTAGTCATGGTCATCGGCGCCGCGGTCGGCCTCATCGTGGGGCTCCGCGCAAACCTCATGCCGAGCGCCATCACGGGAGTGATCTGCGGCAGCGCCTTGATCGTCGCCGCTGTCGTTCCGCTCGCGAGCAATTGACCGCCAACCAACTCAGGCCAGGCGGCGCCTGAGTTCCTGGTTTATCGCGGGAACGATCTCGTGGAGGTCCCCGATCACCGCGTAGTGGGCCTTGGTGACCATGGGTGCGTCGGCGTCGGTGTTGATCGCGAGGATCGTT
>JALYQD010000024.1 GCA_030856025.1 Actinomycetota bacterium | reverse complement strand
ACCCAGGTGATCGGGCAGGCCGAGCGCCTTGCCGCCTGGCGCGGCGTCGAGTTCACCCGGTTGGTCGATGCCTAGGAGACCTTGGTGACCTACGAGATCTTGGTGACCTTGCCCGCAGGGTCGAACGAGACCTTGAGACTCACGTTCTTGCCCGTGGAGTTCGCCGCGCAATAGGTAAATGTCGTGTTCAGTCGTGCATGCGGCTGCCCAGCCTTCTCCAGCACGCTCCGCACCGTCGAACCCTTCGCGATGCCCTTGATGACGGAATAGGGTTTGAGAGCGCGTACGTCGCGGCAACCGTCATTGGCGACGCCTTCGGCACGCTCCCACATCTGCAGGTATGCCTCGGGGCCGCGGGCCATGTCATCGACGATGTCCTGGCCGGCCAGCTTGCGAAGATCCTCGATCCAGTCCGGATACAGGCCGTAGTGCGCAACGCCGTCGGTGTTGACGTCATAGACCCGCTCGCCGCTGACCTGCTTGCCGATCGTGACGCCGCCGATTCCCTTGAACGGGTAGGTGACCTTGTCGGCCGCATTCGCGCCACGCGGATTGCCTTGTGCTCCCAGACCGTTGATGTCGGCGCCGAAACCGAAGCCGAAGTAGTAGCGGCCGTCCGCCCAGGTCTGGTGTTTCTTCCATTTGCCGACGAAGCCGCCGCTGTCACCCGCGTACGGCGCGATGACGCCACCGGCCTTGTAGATGCGCGGGTAGGCGTCCGGCGTCGACCACGAGTGGCTTGACACGATGCCCGGGTAGTTGAGCTTCTCGGCGACGTCGAGCGAGGCCTTGCGGCCGGCGACGCTCATGTGGTCGGGATCGAAGATCATCTTGCGCTTCGCCATCCCCTGGATCGTATGGTCGCCCAGCGAGGTCAGACCGCGCTCGTTGCAATGCGGACCGGAGGCATACAGGGGCACCTTGAGCGGTATGTACAGCTTGGCGATCGCTCCGAACAGGGCGTCCTGTTCGGGTCCGCTGGCGGGCAGCGCCAGCTGGGTCTTGTCGTTGACTCCTTCGGCATTTCCGGTCGGGCACTTACGCATGTCCCAGAACGAACCTGTCTCCAGGAAGTTGGCCGCGTTGACCAGCGGCGCGACGCCGCCCTCGTCGCCGGCGACACCGGAGAGCGCGTTGTCGAACTTGTTGACCAACTCCATCTGGCGCACACCGAGCTGGTGGACCTCGTCGAGCTGCTTGTCGATCTGAGCCGACGAGCACTGCGGGACGTCGAGCTTCATCGAGCAGCCGAACAGGACGCTCGTCTCGACGCCCATCACGACGGCCATCTTGCCGTCATTGATGACCTGACGTGCCTGATAGGGGTCGGTCACGATGCGGTACCAGCCCTTGCCCGGACCCCCGCTTTGCGCATCGATGTAGCGCTCGAGATCGCGCATGTCCCTGGCCTGCAACCGGATCGAGTCCATGTCCTCGCAGGAGTTCTTCTTCAGCGGATACAGCTGGCACAGCTTGTTGTTCTCGACGAGCAGGTTGACGAACAGACGCTCGCCGCCACGCCAGGAGCGCTCGAGCCACTTGTAGTACGTGCCTTCGTGCGTCAGTGAGTCCGGTGCCGGCCAGTCCTTGAACGTCGGCCAGCCGACCGGATCGTGCGAGCCGGTCGGGAGTCCGGTGGAGAGGAAGTTCTCGAGGATGGCGCCGTTGCCGTCGGCCAGCTTGTGGTCCGGGCAGTCCTGCAGCGCCGCCTCGACGCCATACGGGTGCCACGGACGGCCGCAGTGGACCATGCCGCCAAGGAACTCGAATGCCATGCCGTGTGTATGGGCGTCAAGGTAGCCGCGGACCTCCTGGAAGGACGACTTGCCGGCGTGGGGGTTGCCCGTGACGTTGGTCTCGACCTCGGGCCAAGACTCGCAGCCGGTGGTCCGCAGCAAGCTGAAATCGGCCGCCGCGCCGGTGACCAACGTGCCCTTGGCGTCGAGCGAGACAGCGGTCTTGCCAGGCATGGCGAACTGGAATGAGGAACCGTTCTTGGTCACGGTCCAGTCGCCGGCCGCACTTGCCGCGGGCGCCGCATCGATGTTGTTGAGTAGCGCCGTCGACAAAAACGTCTTGCCCTTGCCGAACAGGAGGTACTTGCCGAGGTCGGTTGCCTGGAAGTGGAACGGTTCGGCCGCGGCGGCGCTCGCCGCGGTGGCCGCATACCCGCTGCCGCTCCGGACGACCCATTTTCCGGTCGATTCGGACTTGATGCCATAGCAACCGCCGGCCATCGCGTAGCGGTCGCCGGGGACCGGAGCCCGGGCGGCGGGTGACTTCGAGGGAACGAGGGGCGGGTCGGCCTCGTTGCGTTGGGCCTGGACGGTGAGCGAATTGAGGGCCGCCTCGACCTTGGTCGTCGGGTCGGCGGTCTCGGCCGTGGCCTTCGCGCGGGACACCGAGTTCTTGGTCGCCGGATCGCTGTGGTCGTGCGGCTTCGACTCGTCGATCATGCTGCCGGACGCAGCGGCCGCCGGCCGGGAGGCGTGAAACTGTTCGGTCCATTTTGCGTACGCGGGGAAGGTCACCATGGTGAGGAGGATCGATCCGGCGGCAATGCTCACCGGCCAGAAATGGCGGTGGCGCTTGGTGACCGGCATACGTTCTCCTGACGATGGGTGTCGAAAGGAAAACGAGACGTATGTCCAGAGGTTATGTTTCGCGCAGTACAGCTAGCGCTGTCTGGGTGCGGAAGGTGCGCCAGCGGACGATCCGTCAGCCGAACACGTCGGTCAACTCGAACGAGCACACCGTATCGACCGGAGTCCTCACGGCAGGGCTCAGTCTCGATCACCAATCTCACGCGCGCCCCGCTCGCGCAGCCAGGGGATGAGACCTCCCGCGAGGAGCATGTCGACCTGCCGCGTCGAGAGGCCATGGCGCGCGGCATAGTCCTCATCGCGCGTCTTATTGTGCACGGTGATCTCGGTTCCAGCGGTCAGGGATTCACGGACGCCGCCCAGCAGCAGCACATCGCCCTGCCGTACGCGGTCGTGATCGGCCGCATCCACAAACTCGATAGCGAGCACACCGAAATTGGCGAGGTTCTGCCAATGGATGCGTGCGAATGAGACGGCCACCACCACGCGCAATCCGAGGAAGCGGGGGGTGATCGCGGCGTGCTCCCGCGAGGAACCCTGCCCATAGTTGGCACCGGCGACCACAATGTGGCCAGAACTGTCGCGGGTTTCGGCGGCACGAGCGGGGTAGGTTTCGTCGAACTGGCCGAAGGTGAATTCGGCAAGCGCTGGGATGTTGCTGCGGTAGGGCAGAACCCGCGCGCCTGCCGGCAGAATCGCATCCGTCGAAATGTCGTCACCCACCACCAGGATGACCGGTGCCTCGATGTGATCGGCGAGGGGCCCGAAGACCGGCAACGAAGAAACATTTTCGCCCTTGACCAGTTCCACTTGGGAGGCCTCATCCGGAGGCAACGGCCCCTCGAGCATGGCTAGGTTCACACTCGACATCGCAGGCAACTGGGGCACGGGATACTCCAGATCGAACAGTTCTTCCAAGTCTCGCGGGTCGGTGATCGTCCCGGTGAGCACCGCGGCCGCCGCCGTCTCCGGCGAGCACAAGTAGACCGAATCTTCCTTGGTGCCCGAGCGGCCCGGAAAGTTGCGCGGCATCGTGCGCAGACTGTTGCGCCCGTTCGCTGGGGCCTGGCCCATACCGATGCAGCCCATGCAGCCCGACTGGTGCAGCCGGGCACCAGCGCTGATCAAATCAAGAGTCGCACCCATACGGGTCAGATCCTGCAGAATCTGCCGCGAGCTCGGGTTGACGTCGAAGGACAAGCTCGGGTGTGACTGGCGTCCCTTCACGATTGCGGCGACGATCGCGAAGTCGCGCAGCCCCGGATTCGCCGATGACCCGAACACGACCTGCTCAACCGGTCGACCGGCGACCTCCCGCACTGGCACGACGTTGCCCGGCGAACTGGGCAGCGCGATGAGCGGCACGATGGTGGAAAGGTCAATCTCCTCGGCCACGTCGTATCCGGCGTCCGTATCAGCGAGCAGTTCAGTGAAGTCGCCCTCACGCTGCTCTGAGCGCAAGAAGTCGCGCACCCGATCGTCCGCCGGGAATACCGTGGTCGTCGCCCCCAATTCGGCGCCCATGTTGGCGATCACATGCCGGTCCATCGCGGTGAGGGTCGAAAGGCCCGGTCCGTAGTACTCGACGATCCGATTGACGCCGCCCTTGACGCCATGTCGGCGCAGCATCTCGAGAATGACGTCCTTGGCACTCGTCCACGGCGGCAACTGGCCGGTGAGCCGCACGCCCCAGATATCGGGCATTCTAATGTAAAGCGGTTCGCCGGCGATCGCAAGAGCCACCTCGATACCCCCAACACCGATGGCCAGCATCCCGAGCGAGCCCGCAGCCGGGGTGTGACTGTCCGAGCCGACCATCGTCTTGCCCGGGATGCCAAATCGCTGCATGTGCGTCGGGTGCGAAACACCGTTTCCGGCCTTGGAGTACCACAGGCCGAACCGTTGACACGCCGAGCGCAGGAAATCGTGGTCCTCCGCGTTTTTGCTGTCGGACTGCAACAGGTTGTGGTCGACATACTGCACGGATACTTCCGTGCGCGCACGATCAAGTCCCAGCGCCTCCAACTCAAGCATGACGAGAGTTCCCGTTGCATCCTGGGTGAGGGTCTGATCGATGCGCAGGCCGATTTCGGTCCCCGGTGTCATCTCCCCGCTAAGCAGGTGAGATGCGATGAGCTTCTGAGCGACGTTGTATGCCACGGTGGGCCTCCTTGCTCGAATGCCGCCGGGAGAGTCTCAAGCCGCGGCCATCCGGCGCAGAGTTCCGCAGTAACTCCCAAACTAGGTCACCATCTTGGGAACGGCCACCCCCCGTCGCCCAGACCGACTGCCTTCGCTCCGGGCAAGCCGCCGGCACCTTCCGCACACGATCTCTCGCTCTGCATTAGTCGATTCAGTCCGACTCAATGTTGAAAAGAGCTGCGCTCTTCAACCGGGCCCCTGGCTAATGCTCGATCATGCGGATGATGCGCGCGGGGTTTCCGGCGGCAATCGAGTACGCCGGGATGTCCTTGGTGACGACCGCATTGGCGCCGATGACACACCGTTCGCCGATCGACACCCCACTCGTCACCACAACGTTGGCCCCGAGCCAGCAGTTGTCGCCGATGAGCGTCGGCCCCTTGGACTCGAAGCCTTGCCAGGTCAGCGGCTGCGTCATGTCGTCATAGCGATGATTGGCATCGGTGATGAGCGATCCGTTGGCGATCATGCAGTGGGCCCCGATCTCGACCCGATCCGTCGCCGCGACCATGACGCCGAGGTTGAGATAGGTACCGGCGCCGATCGAGATGCGGCCGGTCCCGGTCAGCCATACACCGGGCTCGAAGAACGCCTGTTCGCCGACGGTCAGCCTGCCGTCGCGCAACATCTCGAGCACTTCGCCATACATCACTCCGCGTGCGAAGGCTCGGCGTCTGCCGAGTTCGCGGGTCAGGGCGATCCGGGCGAGCGGTCGCTGTGCGCGGGCGTACCACCGCTTCTTGCGCCACCACTCGCGTTGCCAGCTAACGGCCGGCACCGGCGTCTTCCGTATGCGCGCTCTGCCCATGACCGCTCTGCGCATGAGGACTCTGCCCACGCGGGATGGGGCAACCGGCCGGGAAAGTGCCGAGGCTCTCGAGACTGAAGCCGTTGGGATAGGAGCGGATCTCGCGGAAATCCTCCAGCCGCTTTGGCGACGGGCGACCTGGAAGGCGCGCGACGATCCGAGCGCGAAGCTTGAGCACCCCGCGCGAAAGGAGGACAACCGGCCGGGATGGCTTTTTGTAGTGGAAGGCTTCCAGCAGGTGGTCGTCCATCAGCGATCGCAACAACGCGTTGGCGGCTTTGCGGGCCGGCTTCGGGTAGAAGGAAGCGAACAAGGCCAGCGTCGCATCAGCGACAGCCAGCGACTTCTCGTCGAAGGCGAAGTGCTCGGCTTCATAGCTGTCGAGAAGCTCCTCGAACTCTTCGTAGGTCTCCGGGATGTCATTGATTCCCATCAGCTTGCCGAGCCGCTGGTAATAGCGCACCGCCGCCAATCGTTCGGCCGGGACGCCCTTGCGCCAGCCGTACTGGTCGATCCAGCGCGTCGGCGTCACGACGAAAGCTGAGAGCACGTAACGCATGTCCTCATTCGAGATGTCGTGGGAACCGTGCATCTGGTTCATCCGCCGCACGGCCGTATGCCCGCCGGTCGAGTCGAGGCCCTCGTTGGCGATCGAAAAGAGGATCAGAAGAGTGTCGTCGTGGCGCTTCTGGACATCACCGGTGAACGCATTCGTGTCGTGGAGGAGTCGACCGATGCTCGGCACCGCGTAGGTGCGGAACAGCGCAAGACTCAGCGACTGCTGTAGGTCCCACGGGAACTCGCAATTGCCGATGATGCGTGAAATTTGCTCATAGTCCTCCTCCGGATCGAGCTTCTCGATCTCACGGAGCCAGTGGTCTCTTCGCAGTCGGGCCATACCTGATCCTATCGTGACAGCGTTACTGTCACAATGGCTTCAAGGCGTCGGTCAGGGTCGCCACGATCTCGTCGAGCGCCTTGACCGCGACGGGCACGACTCCCGGCAGGCTCAGGTAGCCGTGAATCGCACCTGCGTACTCGGTGTATGTCACCTCGACCCCGTCGGCACGGAGCTTGTCGGCATACCGAGAACCGTTGTCGAGCAAGGGATCGAGCTCGGCGGTCTGGATCAGGGCCGGTGCCAGGCCGGCATGGGACTCGGCGCGTATCGGCGAGGCGCGAAACTCCTCCGTGCCGTACTTCTCCCCCAGATAGATCCTGGCGAAGGCGCGGATGTTGCGGGAGGTCAACACCGCGGCATTGGCGTTGCGGAACTCCGACGGCCACTTGTCGTACATCTCGGTGCCGGGATAGACAAGCACTTGTGCACGGAGAGCCGGCGCACCGGCATCGCGGGCCAGAAGCGCCACGACGGCGGCAAGGTTTCCGCCGGCGCTGTCCCCCATCACCGCGAGTCGCTCGGGGTCGGCGCCGAGCTCGGCGGCGTTGGCGTGGACCCACTGCGTCGCCGCCCAGCAATCATCGACCGCTGCCGGGAACGGATGCTCCGGCGCAAGTCGGTATGACACCGAGACGACGACCGCACCGACTCGCTGGGCGATCCGGCTCATCGCCCAGTCGGACTGTTCGGGATTGCCCTGCACCCAGCCGCCGCCGTGGAAGTTGACCGCGGCCGGTAGTGTCGCGGCCGGCAAGGTCGCAACCGGCAGCGTCGCAACCGATGCTGCCGGGCGGTAGATGCGCAGGCGTATGTCGGTGCCGTCGAGGTCGACCACGCGGTCCTCGATGGCGACGTCCTCCAATGGAGCACCGAAGACGAACCGGCCGATCCGCGAAGACTGCAGCTGCTGTCGCCGGGCCCGCACCTCCGGGAGGCCGGCGGCGTCGACCATGTCGATCGGTATCGAGATGCGCTTGAGGATTGCCGAGAAGATGCGGGTGCGGACCGCCATGCTCGAGGTGAACAAAATATCCGGGCCTTTCGGAGTGGGTGCTACGGGCAGGCTAGCCGGACGCCTTCATGGCCCATGACCGGATCTTGTCGATGCGCTCCTGCAGCTGGGCGGTCGTCGCCTGGCCCGATGGTGGGCCACCGCAGGCGCTGCGCAACTGGTTGTGGGTCACGCCGTGCGGTTGGCCGGTGCGGTGGTGCCAGGCACCGACGAGGGCGTTGAGCTCACGCCGCAGCTCGCCCTGCCGCTCGAATGCCGAGGGCTCGATGATGACCGGTTTGGATGACTTGCTGGCCCGTTTGGACCGGGCGTTGCGCAGGAGCTCGGCGACCTGGGCGGGTTCGAGAAGGCCGGGTATGCCGAGGAAGTCCAGCTCCTCGTCGCTGCCCGGCGACACGACGCCCTCGTGGCCGAACTCGCCGCCGTCATAGAGCACCCGATCGAACCTGGCATCGCTGCCGAGGGCCTCGAAGTCGCCCAGCTGGTCGGAGGCGGACTCCGATTGTTCGGCCTGGGCGAGCATGTCGGCCTCCGCGGCGAACAGGTCGTCTTCGTCCTTGATCGCACGGCCGATGACATGGTCCCGCTCCTGTTCGAGATCGCTCGCGAGGGCCAGCAACAGCGGCACGCTCGGGACGAAGATCGATGCAGTCTCGCCCTTGCGCCGGGCACGGACGAACCGGCCGACGGCCTGGGCGAAGAACAGCGGGGTTGCCGTTGTGGTCGCATAGACACCGACGGACAGCCGCGGGATGTCGACGCCTTCGCTGACCATCCGGACCGCGACCATCCACTTGCCCTTGCCGGCCGCGAACTTCTCGATGCGGGCACTCGAACCGGGTTCGTCGGAGAGCACCAGCACCGGCTTCTCGCCCGCGATCAGGGCCAGCGTCTCGGCATACTTACGAGCGGTCTCCTGGTCGCTGGCGATCACGAGGCCGGCAGCATCGGGGACGTGGCGGCGGACTTCGTCGAGCCGGCGGTTGGCCGCAACCATGACGGCCGGGATCCAGGCCCCGGCAGGATCGAGGGCCGTACGCAGTGCCTGAGCGGTGATGTCCTTGGTCAACGGTTCGCCGAGGCGGGCAGCGACCTCGTCACCGGCCCTCGTGCGCCAGCGCATCTCCCCCGAGTAGGCCATGAACAGGACAGGACGGACGACCGAGTCCTTGAGGGCTTCGCCATAGCCGTAGGAGTAGTCGGCGACGCTGGTGACGGTCCCGTCCTCGCCGGGTGCATAGGTGACGAACGGGATCGGGTTGTCGTCGGATCGGAACGGCGTGCCGGTCAGGGCGAGACGTCGGGTCGCCGGTTCGCAGGCTTCCTGCACCGCATCGCCCCAGGCCAGCGCGTCACCGGCGTGGTGAACCTCATCGAGGATCACGAAGGTGCGGAAGCGCTCGATGCGGACGCGGAACGCGATCGGGTTGGCGGCCAGTCCCGCATACGTGACGGCGAAGCCCTGGAAGTCGGAGGCAAGCATCCCGCGACCGGCCATCGCCGGATCAATCGCGATGCCCATGCGTTCGGCGGCATGTGCCCACTGAGCCTTGAGGTGTTCGGTGGGCGTCACGATAACGACGCGTTGGACGACTCCACGGTGCAGCAGGTCCGCGGCTATGGTCAGCGCGAACGTGGTCTTGCCTGCTCCGGGGGTGGCGACAGTGAGGAAGTCGCGGGGTTGGGCGCGCTGATAGCGATCGAATGCCACGCGTTGCCAGGCCCGCAGGGACTGGCTACTCGTCACCCGATGAATCCCCCGAACCGTTGGAGGGTTTGTCGCCGTCCTTCATGCCGTCCCAAATGTCTTTGCATTCGGGGCAAACCGGATAGCGCTGGGGATCGCGGCTGGGAACCCATACCTTGCCGCACAGTGCTACGACCGGGGTGCCCATCACCATGGCTTCGGTCAGCTTGTCCTTGGGGACGTAGTGCGAAAACTTCTCATGATCGCCGTCTTCGGTGCGCAGGTCCGTCCGATCGTCCTGAACCGTCTGCGTACCGCTGCCAAAAAATCCCACGAGGTGATTCTAGCCGTTCGTTGCTCAGTTCCAATTGGGGTCGTCGGGGTATGTCGCCCAAAATCTGAGGTCACCCGTCTGACGGCGCAAAACTTCGCGCCAGAGGTTTTCCGGTTGCGGTGACGTGAGGTCGGAGTCCTCGGCGTCGAGGGCGATCCAGGAGCCTTCCTCGATTTCTTCCTCGAGCTGGCCGGGGCTCCAGCCCGCATAACCGGCGAAGACCCGTAACCCCGCGAACTCCCCGGATCCGGGCACCGGGCCGTCGAGGTCGACAAGTCCGACCCGGCCCGACATACGGCGCCAACCGGTCGGGCCCTCCTCGCCACGGAGCACGCCGAGGGCAAGGGCGGAGTCCATGGCGACCGGACCCCCGTCGAACAGGCATACCGGCGCGTTGACGAAGTCTGCCCAGTCCGGAAGGACATCCTCGACGTCGGACTGGAGCGGCCGGTTGACGATCACCCCGAGCGCGCCGTCCTCGTCGTGGTCGAGCATGAACACCACGCTCCGCCAAAACGGTCCCGCTTCGATGGCGGGCGTCGCCACGATGAGCCGCCCTCGCATGGAGTCCATACCCCTATGATGCCCACATGTCTCGTGCAGCGCCGGAAATGGATGAATTCACCGTCGACGAACTTGCCGCACGCGCCAAGATGACGGTCCGCAACGTCCGGGCGTATGCAGGTCGCGGGCTGATCGAGGCGCCCCGACTGGAGGGCCGTACCGGTTACTACAACCTCGCCCACCTCCAGCGACTGCAGCTGATCCGCAGTCTTCTCGAGCGCGGTTACACCTTGTCCGCGGTCGAGCAGGCCATCCTCAGGGCGCCGACGGCATCGGCCGGCCATGCGCTCGACCTCCTCTCCGTGCTTCATCAGCCGAACACCGAGGAAGAACCCGAGGAGATGACCCGCGATGCGCTGGCCGCTCTGGCCGACGTTCCCCGCGACGACACCCTGATCGTGGCACTCGCCGAGCTCGGCCTGATCGAGTCACTCGACAATGACCGGGTCCGTCTGGTGCGTCCGACCATCGTTCGTGCGGGTGTGGCGGCGTCGGCGATGGGGCTCGACCCGGCGACAGTCCTCAAGCTCCTGCCACTCCTGCAGGAGCACCTGGGGGCGGTCGCCGACGCATTCGTGGCGCGGGTGCGTGACGAGATCTGGCAGCCCTTCGCCGATGCGGGTATGCCCGCCGCCGAATGGCCGCGCATCCTGCAGGTCATCGAAACCCTGCTGCCGGTGGCGAGCCAGGCGGTGCTCGGCGTGTTCCGCGAACAGATCGCCCGCTCCATCGACGCGGAGCTCGGCGAGCAACTGGCCGCCTTCGGCGACGCATAGGGCCGCAAACACATAACCCCGCCCGGCACCGAGGGAGGGAGGGTGGCGCCGGACGGGGTAGCTATGCGGTTTTGGCCCTGCGATGCGGAACGCTCTGCGATCTGCAATGGTCTGCGATCTGCAATTACGCGGCGAGCGCCTCGCGGATCCGGGCGAACAGTCCTGCCGGCGTATCCGGGATTTCCCAGATATCGGCGTAGACAACCTGTTCGCGGGCGGTCTCCTTGATGCGCTGACCGTGACCGATCAGATCAGGGTGGTTGCCGGGGACTCCGGCAGACCGAGCGAGGAACTCATGTTCCTTGGCGAAGGCCTTCTGCAGCTCGGGCATGTCCGCGTGGGCGTCGAGCAGGGCGCGGGCGCCCGGCATCTCGGCGGCAGCGTCGGCCCATGCGTTGGTCACGACGGTTTCCAGGTCTTCGGCGCCGATGCTGAGGGTGCGGTCAACCTGACCACTCAGTCGCTGGTACCAATTCATCTGCACTTCGAGCAGCAGTTCTGCAACGTTCGTGAAGGCACGGTTGGCGCCTTCGACGGTGTCGAGCAGTTCTGTTGCGCTGACCTCCTCGCGGTGGCGATCGGCGATCGCCAGCACTTCGCGAAGAGCTTCCTTACGACGGTTGTAGGCATCCCAGGTCATGGTGTGCTCCTTTCAATTACCGTCTTGCTTCCTCTACCTCAGGTCTCTGTTCCAGTTACATACCCTCGGTACGTACTCTCAGTATGTTGGTTCCTACCGGCTTTTGCAAACCTTCGGCATGTGATCCGTGCCACGGCGCAAATAGCGCCTGACCTGCGGTTATGTGCTGGAGACACGAAAGCCCCGCCCGGCACCAAGGTGTCGGACGGGGCTCCGCGATGAATCAGGCTGCGAGCGTCTCGCGGATGCGGGCAAAGATGCCGGCAGGAGTGTCCGGGATGACCGGGGCGTACTCCATGGTCGTGCGGGCGGTCTCCTTGACGCGCTTGCCGTGACCGGCAAGATCCGGGTGGTTCGCCGGAAAACCGACGGCACGGGCGAGAAGGTTGTGTTCGTGGGCAAAGGCCTTCTGGAGCTCGGGCATGTCGGCGTTGCTGTCGAGCAGGGCGCGAGCGCCGGGCATCTGAGCAGCGACATCGTGCCAGGCGTTGACGCCCACGGTTTCGAGGTCTGCGGCACCAAGCGTGAGCGAGCGGTCCATCTGGCCGCTCAGGTGCTGGTACCAGTTCATCTGCATGTCGAGCAGGAGTTCGGCCTCGTTGACGAAAGCATGGTTGGCGCCTTCGACTTCAGCGAGCAGTTCAGTTGCAGTGCTCTCCTCACGGCGGCGATCAGCGATCGCCAGAACTTCGTGAAGAGCTTCCTTGCGACGGTTGTAGGCATCCCAGGTCATGGTGTGCTCCTTTCAATTGCCGTCTTGCTTCTTCTACCTCAGGTCTCTGTTTCAGCTACATACCCTCGGTACGTACCCTCAGTACGTTACGTACTGTGAGTTTTTGCAAACTCTCGGTATGTGATTCAGCGCACAGAACCCCGCAGACGTAGACTCAGGTTTATGACTCCCGCAGGAAAGGTTCTTCGCGCCGCCCGCAAAACCAGCCGCCGACAGGACTACTCGTCCAGCACCAAGCGCGCGCTTCTGGACAATGCGACCCAACTTTTCACCGATCACGGCTACGCCGGCACTTCGCTCGACGAAGTGGTCGCGGCCGCGCGAGTCACCAAGGGCGCCCTCTATCACCACTACTCGAGCAAGCTCTCGCTGTTCGAGAGCGTGTTCATGCAGTGTCAGGAAGATTGCAAAAAGCAGATCGAAAAGGCCCTTCGACAGTCGAAAGATCCCTGGGAACGCGCCCGCATCGGACTGCGGACCTTCCTTGACATTTGTCAGCAACCGACCTTCCGGCGCATCTGCATCCAGGAGGGTCCGGTCGCGCTCGGCCACGAACGCTGGCACGAGGCCGAGAAGGAATTCTCCTTCGGGCTCGTCGCCAACATCGTCAAAGACCTGCTCAAGGACATGGGTGGCGCAGACGAGCTGACCGAGACGTTTGCCCACATCTTCTACGGCGCGATGCAGTCGGCCGGCAACTATGTCGCCGATGCCGAGGACCCCGAAGAGGCCAGCGAAAAGGTCCAGGCCGTCATCAGCGCGATCCTTGCGGGCCTGCGGTTGCTGCCCACGATCGACGTCGACGCCCCCGACGCAGCCGCCAGCTGACCGCCGCGCCCTGAGGTCAACCCAACGAGAGTCAGCCCAACGGGCTCAGCTCAACGAGGCCGAACCGCCGCTTTGCGGGACGAGGTTGACCCACACGTGGCCAGGATCGATGCCGAGTGGGTTCCCGTCCTTGTCGGCGAGGGTGATCTGCTGCTTGAGGGTCTTCTTGCTCCAGGTGGCGTCCGTGGCGGTGTCCCCGTGCAGGATCAGCGCCTTGCCCGAGCCTTCGAAGATCGTCTCGGGGACCGGGTTGCCGGCCGGATCGGTGTAGCCGGCGTCGCCGACTCGCGCATACAGGATGACCAACGTGTCGGCCTTGAAATCCTGACCGGACGCGGCGTAGCCGTTGACCCGCTCCCACTTGTCGCCCTTGAGCGCCCAGCGCGAATGCGTGGAGTTGGAGAAGCCCACGTCGACCTTGGTCGCCTTCTTCGGCGCCGGCTCGGTGGTCGCGCCGTCACTCGGAGCGGGCGTCGTCGCCTTGGCCGACTTGGTGACCCACGGGAAGTAGTTGCCTTCGATCCCCTTGTTCTTCGCCTTCTTGACGAGAGCCTGGAGGTTGATCATGCGGTTGTATGGGCGAACCTTCGCCGTGTCACTGCTGAAACCGGGGGCGCCGTGGTCCTCGGAGAAGACTTTGATGCCGGCCGACTCGACTCTCTTGTAGGTGCCGCCCGCGCCGCCCGAGGCGACGATCTGGCCGTTGACCGGAGCGGCAATGCCGATGTCTGTCGAACGCATCGAACGCACGTGTCCGACCCGCGCGGGGATGTCTGAGTAGAAGAGTGCCGCTAGCCGCGTGAGGCCGCCCTCGACGAGTTCTTCGAAGACCATGTCGGCGCGGTTGAGGCCATACTGCGGGGCGCCGTTGCCGGTGTTCTCGATCTTGACGACGAAGACCGGATTGGTGGGCATACCGTTCTTGAGCGGAAGGCCGGTGAGCGGGGAACGCTCGACCAGCTTTGCACTCTTGCGCTCGCTCGCCTTGGGGTCGGGCTTCTCTTCTTTTGCGCCGCACGCGGTAAGGGTCAGGGCGATGGCAGCAACTGCCACGATGGCACGGAATTTCATGCCACCAGCATGCCTCACGGACCTGAGGGAATGGCGAAGGGACGCGCACTGCGCGCGCCGCTTCGCCGGAGCTATCCTTGCGGGGCCGCGAGGCTGTCCAGCAGGAGGGCGAGCTCGAGATCGCGATCGGTGACTCCGCCGGCATCGTGGCTGGTCAGCCGCACGTCGACCCGGTTGTAGACGTTGGTCCACTCCGGATGGTGGTTGAGCGCGTCGATCTTCGGCGCCGCGGTGACCATGAACTTCATGGCCGCATTGAAGTCTTCAAACTCGAATCGGCGGTCGATCGACGTGCCGTCCGTGGTCCAGCCGTCGAGTCCGGCGAGCCGTTCGCGGATTTCCTGTTCGGTGAGAGTTGCCATGTCTTCGAGGCTAACCGTTCGCCGGCGCCAGGAACATCAAACGGCCGATCGAGATTCTGATCAGGTCGAATCGCTTGTCACCGACACCCGCGCTTGTGGTCGCTCGGGCACACCACATTGGCCGCGCCTCCGCCACGTCGTACGGGCTCGGCGGCCGCCGTCATACCGCCACGCTTGTCGACCTCGATGCCCGCAGCCGCGCCGATCTCGGCGGCCGAGGTGAACTCATCGCCCGACTTGGTGAGCGTGTGGCCGTAGGGCGTGAGGAGTCCCTCGTAGAGCTTGATGAACGAGGGTTCGGCCGAGACCGATGCGGTGTTTCGCTGTGAGGCGCGCGGCGCCGCGATGGCCTCGGGAAGGCTCAGCCCGATGTCCAGCCGGTTGACCAGGATCTGGAGGACGGTCGTGATGATCGTCGAGCCGCCGGGCGATCCGACCACAAGCTTCACCTGGCCGTCCTCGGCCACGATCGTCGGTGACATCGAGGAGCGCGGGCGCTTGCCGGGCTGGATGCGGTTGGGGTCCTTGTCGTCGTAGACGGTGGTGAAGTCGGTCAGCTCGTTGTTGAGGAGGAACCCGCGACCCGGGACGACAATGCCCGATCCACCGGTCTGCTCGATCGTGAGCGTGTAGGCAACGGCGTTGCCCCACCTGTCGACCACAGACAAGTGGGTCGTCGAGACGTTCTCGGTGTCGGACTTCTCGTCGTGGGCCGCCGTCGTGCATCCGCCGCCGCTGAGAGCGCCAGCGGGTACGGGTTTTGTCGATGCCTTGGCCGGATCGATCCTGCAGGCCCGCGAATCGGCGAAATTCTGGCTCAACAGCGTCTTCGTCGGCACGTCGACGTATGCCGGGTCGCCGACATACGCGCCGCGATCGGCGAAGGCGTGTGCCGAGGCCTCGAGGAAGAGGTGGAGGGTCCGGGCGATGTCGTCCCCCAGTTTGTAGGTCTCCAGGATGTTGAGCGCCTCGCCGACCGTGGTGCCGCCCGAGGATGACGGGGCCATGCCGTAGACGTCGAGGCCGCGGTAGTCGACCTTGGTCGCCGGCTGGTCCAGGACCTTGTAGCGGGCGAGGTCCTGCGTCGTCATGAAGCCCTCGGGCACCGGAAGGGCAGTGTTGGGATCCTTCGGTGGTGCCTTGACGGCAGTGGCGATGTCGTTGGCGATCGCACCCCGGTAGAACGCCTTCGTACCGTGCTTGCGGATCAGGTCGAGGGTGTCGGCGAGGTCGGGGTTGCGCTGAATCGTGCCGACCTCAGGTGCCGCGCCGTTCGGGAGGTACAACTTCGCGGTGCTCGGGAACGCGGCGAACCGTTTGGCGTTGTCCTCGGTCTGGCCGCTGAATGTCCGATCGACGACAAAGCCCTTGCGCGCGATCTCGCTGGACGGCTTGAGAGCCTTGTCGAGGGACGTGGTGCCCCAACGACTGAGCGCGTGCTGCCAGGTCGCGAGTGTGCCGGGCACGCCGACAGAGACACCACTCGTCACGAGCTCGGGCGTGAAACGGTATGGCTTCTGGGTCTTGGGGTCGATGAAGGCATCATTCGGCATCGCCGCGGGAGCAGTCTCACGTCCGTCGATGGTCTGGACCCGGCCGGTCTTGGCGTCGTAGTGGACGAAATATCCGCCGCCGCCGATACCGGCGCTGTAGGGCTCGGTCACACCGAGCGTCGAGGCCATGGCGACCGCGGCGTCAGTGGCGTTGCCGCCCTTGCGCAAGACCTCGAGACCGACCTTGCTGGCACTGGCATCGACCGAGGAAACCGCGCCGCCGGTGCCCCGGGCAACGGCCTGCGCGGGCGGAGCTGAGTCGTCCCTGGTTGGCTTCGTCGCTGATCCCGGAGAGGCAATAGCGGTGGCCGCCATGAGAGTGGAGGCAGTGAGAGTGGCAGCGGTGAGCAGAACGCTCCGCCGATACGTCGGAAACATGGAAATGATCCCCCGATCAATTGGTCACCTCGACCGTACACACATTTCGCCCCTGCCTACCACCCGCAGAAGGCGTCAGAATCCGGACTGGGGTCGCTATCCAGCCTCGCCGCGATGACCGCTATTGCCATCGCGGACACATCGTCGCCTCCCGTGAATTTCGGGGCTGTTTGGCGATGATCAATTATGAATACATTACGCAAGATCACGCAAACACCGGTAGTGGCCGCGGCAGTGCTCGGCCTGTGCGTTTCCATGACGACGGCCTCGCCCGCCGCCGCCAGCAAGAGTCAATGCCCGAGCGGAAGGATGTGCATCTGGACGCAATCGAACTACACGGGTGCGATAGAGATCTTCAGCAGCACCGGCTCCTACCTGGGCATAGATTTGTCGACCGCCCGATCCGCATACAACAACCGGTCCAAGCGCACCTACCTGAACAGGTATTCCGACGGTAGTGGCTCCTACTCCTGCTTCGGTCCAGGTGACTCAGACTCAGCCCTCACCAATTGGCAACTGTCGGCCGAGGCCGTGTACTTGTCGACCTACACAAACTGCTGATATCCAAGCAGAGGCTGTAATACCCTCTTAGGGTGGAGGACGAAGAGTTCAGCGAACTCTATCGCCGGCTCAGCGACCATGTTTTCCGGTTCGCCGCCAGGCGATTGCCCCGGCGCGAGCAAGCCATGGACGTCGTCGGCGACACCTTCGAGATCGCCTGGAGCAAACGCTCGTCGCTCTCGTCGGAGCCGGCGAAGCAGTCTGGCTACATTTTCGGCATCGCGAAGAACCGGATCGCGCAGGAGCACCAGCGCGCAAAACGCAAGCATCACGACAACCGTTTCGTTGCCGATTTTCCCCATGCGGCGCGGACCAGTTCTGCGCCCGACGTGGCCGAGCAGATCATCGAGGCCGACAGTGCCCGTCGGGTGCTCCATCAGCTGTCCGA
>JALYQD010000106.1 GCA_030856025.1 Actinomycetota bacterium | reverse complement strand
GGTCGAGGCGGACCGGGAGCGCAGGAGCACTGTGGGGCGTTCGGAGATCACCTCGCCGTGGGACATCGTGCGCCTCGACCTCGATGACCGGACCGACGGCTATGTCGGCGAAGAGCTCTACAAGGCTCCTGGTTTCGGTGCCGGCGTAAACCTGGAATCGGCCGACTACCTCCTGAGGTTCTCCCCGGAGGAGCACGCACGCAAGCTGACGCGACCGCTGCTGGTCGTGCACGGTGAGCAGAACGAGCTCCACAAGGTCGAGGAGGCACGTTCTCTGTATGACGCGACCGGCGGCCCGAGGCGCATCGAGATCCTTGAGGGCAAGGGTCACACCGAGTGGATGTTCGACGATGACGCCACGTTCAAGCACATGACCGAAGTCATCGACGGATTCCTTGGCGATTCCTTCGCGGGCAACCTGTCGTAAGGCCAGCCCAGGAGGGCAAGATGAGTTTCTTCGAGTATGTGAGCGAGAATTCGCAACGACTGACGTTCTTGCTGGTTCAGCACGTCCAAGTTGTCTTGGTGTCAGTCGTGATGGCAACCGTCATCAGCGTTGTTCTGGCCATTGCCACCGAACGGTTCCCCAGGGTTCGTGGCGCGACGCTGTCGGTCACCGGAACGATCCTGACCATCCCCTCGTTCGCGCTGTTCGGTCTGATGATCCCCTTCTTCGGACTGGGCGTCGTTCCGACGGTGCTGGCGCTGACCGCCTACGCCATCTTTCCCATCCTCCGTAACACCGTCACCGGTTTGGAGAGTGTCGACGCCAATGTCGTGGATGCGGCCCGTGGGATGGGCATGGGCCGCTGGAAGCGGCTCAGGATGGTCCGGCTCCCACTCGCCTGGCCGGTGATCCTCAACGGCGTGCGCGTGGCCACGATCATGGTGGTGGCTATCGCCGCCATCGGTGCGGCCGTCCGGGGCCCAGGTCTCGGCGAACTCATCTTCAGGGGATTGTCGCGCATGGGCGGTGCCAATGCGGTGAATGAGGCGCTGAGCGGCGTCGTCGGCGTCGTACTCGTCGCCGTCGTTCTGGATCTGATCTTTCTCATTATCGGAAAACTCACCACACCGCGAGGTCTTCATGTCTGATGCAACGTCCACCAGCCAACCGAACCAGGAAGAGCCGATGATTCGGCTGCTCGAGGTCAGCAAGCGCTACCCGGGCGCCGAAGTCGAGTCGGTCGCGCCACTGACGATGGAGATCGGTCGCGGCGAGTTCGTCGTGCTGGTCGGTCCGTCGGGATGCGGCAAGACCACCACGCTTCGGATGATCAACCGCCTTGTCGAACCCACTTCGGGCGAGATCTGGATCGACGGAAAGAACGTCACGCACGCCGAACCCGACGACTTGCGACGTGGCATCGGCTATGTGATCCAGCAAGTCGGGTTGATCCCGCACATGTCGATCGGCCAAAACGTGGGCCTTGTCCCGAAGATGCTCGGCTGGGGAAAGAAGGAGATCTCCGCCAGGGTCGACGAACTGCTCGACCTCGTCGGACTGGATCCGAACTCTTTCAGGTCACGCTATCCGCGACAGCTCTCGGGAGGTCAGCAGCAGCGGGTGGGCGTCGCCCGGGCGCTGGCTGCCGATCCGCCGATCATGCTCATGGATGAACCCTTCGGTGCCATCGACCCGATCACGCGCGACCGGCTTCAGGATGAGTTCCTCAAGCTCCAGGAGCGAATCCGCAAGACGATCGTCTTTGTCACGCACGACATCGACGAGGCCCTGCGCCTTGGCGACCGGATCGCGATCTTCGCCGACGGATCACGGCTGGCGCAGTTCGCCACGCCCCTGGAGATCCTGACCACACCGGCCGATGAGTTCGTGCGTTCGTTCATCGGAGAAGGTGCCGCCACCCGGAGGCTTTCCCTCCTGATGGTCGGTGACCTCCCCGCGCAGCATACGGCCGAAAGCGTGGCCGGCGGAGTCACGGCCAGGCGGGACGAAACCGTCGCCGCCGTGCTGGAGAAGATGCTCATTGCCGGCTCGGACCGGGTCGATGTCGAGGGCCTCGGAACCATGACGGTTCAGGGCATGCTGCTCGCGACATCGGGCAAGGCCGGGGCGAAGATCTCATGAGCACCGCCGTCGAAGGACGCCAAGCGGAACTGGTCGGTCAAACACCGGTCAAGGTGCCGTGGGTGCTGCCCGTCATCGCGGCGGTGCTCGTGTTCGGAACGCTGATCTATATCAGGACCGCTGAACTCGACTCGATCGAGGCGCGGGCGCTGACGACCCAAATCCTGCTCGACAAGCTCTGGGAGCACATTCTCCTGGTCGCCGTATCCACGGTTGCCGTCATCGCCCTCGGCATCCCGCTCGGGATCATCCTGAGTCGTCGGTGGGCCCGCTACATCAGCATCCCGGTCCTCGGTATTGCGAACGCGGGCCAGGCAATTCCGTCGATCGGGATGCTGGTGCTTCTCGCGCTCATCTACGGGGTCGGCTTCAAGATGGCCGTGGTGTCGTTGGTGTTGTATGCGCTCCTTCCCATTCTCCGCAACACCATGGTGGGCCTAAAACAGGTCGACCCCTTCGTCATCGATGCCGCCAAGGGAATGGGGATGAGTTCCTCCCGCATCCTGTTCACGGTGGAGCTCCCTCTGGCGGTGCCGGTCATGCTGGCCGGCGTGCGTGTTGCGCTCATCCTGAACGTCGGCGTCGCAACGCTGGCCACCTACACCAACGCCGGCGGACTCGGCGACCTGATCGAACGCGGGATCGTCTTCTACCGCATGCCCATCCTTCTCACCGGCTGTCTGCTCACCATCTCGCTCGCCTTGATGGTCGATTGGCTGGCCGGGCTCATAGAGCGCAAACTCCGCCCGAAGGGCCTATGAGCACCTTCATTCTCACCCACTGAAAGGCAACATCATGCACATGAAACTCACCATTGGAGCCCTCGCAGCTGCATGCGTCGGCGGTCTCTTGGCCGGATGTTCATTGGGCGAAGCACCGCCCAGCGAAGTGAAGGCAGGGTCATTGGCAAAGGAAGGCGATCTCAAGGGAGTCAGCCTCACTGTCGGCGGTAAGGAATTCACCGAACAGTTGATTCTGTGCGAGCTCTCGGCCCAGGCCCTCGAATCAGTCGGAGCCGGGGTCAAGCGGACGTGTGGCATGTCGGGCACCAGTTCGGTCAGAGCGGCATTGAACAGCGGAGACATCGACATGTACTGGGAATACACGGGAACCGGCTGGGTCACCCACCTGGGCCAAACCAAAACCATCACCGATCCGCAGGAACTCTTCGACTCGGTCGCCAAGGAAGACAAGGCCAAGAACCAGATCTCCTGGGTTGACCGGGCTCCGGCGAACAACACGTACGCGGTTGCTGCAAGTAAAGAGAAGGCTGAGGAACTCGGGGTCAAAACCCTGTCCGACTACGCGGCTCTCGCGAATAAGGATTCCAAGAACGCCAGCTTCTGCGGTGCGGCGGAGTTCTTCGGGCGCGACGACGGGTGGCCAGGATTGCAGGATGCCTACAAGTACAAGGTCGCCAAGTCGGACGTATCCGAGCTGGCTGCCGGTGCGGTCTACAGTTCCATCGACAAGGCGCGGCCGTGCAACTTCGGCGAAGTGTTCGCCACGGATGGGCGCGTCGCTGCCCTGGACTTGACGGTGCTCGAAGACGACCAGAAGTTCTTCACCGCCTACAACCCTGCGGTCTCGATTCGTGATGAGGTTCTGACGAAGAACCCAGACATTGCGAAGGTGCTCGCCCCCATCGCCGCCGCACTCACCGACGAGGCGCTCCAGTCGATGAACGCGAAGGTCGATGTTGATGGCGACACTCCTGAGAAGACCGCAAAGGACTGGTTGGTCAAGGGTGGCTTTGTCAGTGAGTGATCGCGTGGACCCGGGAGTTGAGGGCGGCACCGATCCTTTCAGGATCCGGCTACTGCAGACCGATCCCATCCTTGGAGATGTGGACGGCAACCTGAACGTGCTGGACTCCCTGGTCCGCTCCGCTTCATCGAGCGATCTGGTGGTCGCGCCCGAGCTCGCCACTCATGGTTATCACCTCAGTGAGGTACCCGAGGCGCTGCCGCTACGCCCTGATGACGACAGGCTGCTCGGCCTGGGCAAACACGGCCCGGCTGCCGTCGTCGGTTTCGCCGAGGCGTTCCGTCATCACGCGTTCAACAGTGCGGCCTTGTTGAAGGACGGCGAAGCTCGCATACAGCGCAAGATGTACCTGCCGACATATGGCGGATGGGAGGAACGCAAACACTTCCGACCTGGCGGCCGGCTGCAGTGCCACGATGTGGGCCGCACCAGACTGGCTATGCTCATCTGCAACGACATGTGGCAACCGGCACTCCCATGGCTCGCAGCGCACTCCGGTGCCGAAATCCTGGTCGCTCCGACAAACAGCGCCATCACGGAGATCGGTGTGCCCACGTCACAGGCGTGGGACGTTCTCCTTCGCCATGCTGCGATCGTGCTGCAATCCTTCGTCGTGTTCGTCAACCGATCCGGGGAAGAGAACGAACGCGAGTTCTGGGGCGGGTCGAGGATCATCCACCCTTCGGGTGACGTCTTGGGACAACTGGGGTCCGGACCCGGCGAGCTCGACTGCGTGTTGGACCTCAACGAGCTCCGCGTATTGCGCCGCCGGTGGCCGTTGTTGCAGGAATCGCGCGCCGACGTCATCGCGCGCGAAGCAACGCGACTTGCCGATGAGGAGTTCTGAAGGGTGTTCGACTCCCATGTCCACGCCGGCCCCGACGTAGTCGAGCGGATCGGGGACGACCTTTTCGTGGCACAGACGTACGACCTGGCTGACTTCTCCGGCTTCGTTTTGAAGGCGCACTATGAGTCCACGGTCGGCCGCGCCCACGCGCTCGCCCGGGTGACCGGGCAGGCTGTGTACGGGGGGATCGCGCTCAACCAACACACCGGTGGCATCAATCCCAGTGCAGTCGCCGCGGCCCTCGCCTCAGGCGGCCGGGTGATCTGGATGCCGACCGCTGATGCGCATTCGCAACAGGCGGCAGGATTGCCAAGATTGTGTGGTCAGGAACGCCGGCTCTCGAGTCATACGTACGCCATCCCGCCGGTCGACCCGTCGAAGGAACACGACACCGATGTGGTGCTCAGCCTCATCGCCGACCACGACGCCGTGCTCGCCACCGGGCATCTCAGCGACGCCGAATGTCGATGGCTCAGCGAGCGCGCGGTGTATTTCGGGATCGGGCGGCTGCTGTTCACGCACCCGTCCTACACCGTTCCCGGACTGGACCCGGCGGCCGTCGCCACTTTGGTCGAATCGGGAGGCTACGCCGAGATCACCGCTTACCAACTCCTCCACCAACCAGGATGCACCCCGGCGATGCTCGCTCAAGTGGCCCAAGCGGCCGGGCAAAACCTGATCCTCTCCTCAGATGCCGGTCAGCCGGACTCGCCAACCCCTCCGGAGGCCCTGATGATGCTGATCGACGCGCTCGCGGGAGAAGGACTCGACCGCAGTTGGCTGGAGGAAGCAGCCTCTGGCGTTCCCGAAGCATTGTTCGCAACCAGCTGACCCCGGCGCACAGCGAAACCAGTTAGGACGACAAATGGCAGGACAAGACACTCATCGGGTGACGAGTTTCATTCATGAGACGCATTTCGACGATCTCCCCGACGACGTGCTGCACCAGACACGGCGCTGCCTGCTCGACCTCGTCGGGGTGGCAGCGGCCGGCACCCGGACTCCACTCTCGGAAATCATGCGAAACCATGCTCACAGTCAGGCGCCCGCAGGCACGCACGCACCCCGCCTTTTGTTCGACGGCCGCCGAGTGGGAGCCGCGCATGCCGCGCTGGCAAATGCGGCCACGATCGACTCCATGGACGGTCATGACGGACACCGGCTGACCAAAGGCCATGCAGGCGCGGCCGTGCTGCCGGGGGTTCTGGCCTTTGTCGACGGCAAAGAAGAGACAAGCATTCGCGAGCTGTTGACGGCTCTCGCCATCGGCTATGAAATCGCCCTACGCGCGGGCATTGCACTCCACCGAACTGCTGCCGACTATCACAGTTCCGGCGCCTGGAATTCGCTCGGCGCGGCTGCGGCAGCGGTCAGACTGCTTGGGCTCGATCGGGATGCGTCATGGCACGCATTGGGGATAGCCGAATACTCGTCCCCCCGCGCGCCGATGATGCGCGCCATCGACCACCCGACCATGGTCAAGGACAGTTCGGCGTGGGGAGCCCAGGCGGGGGTGTCGTCGACCTTGCTGGCCGCGGACGGATTCACGGGGGCCCCAGCAGACCTCATGACGGAACCGGAAATGGCCGATCTGGGCAGTCGCTGGCGGACGCTGGAGCAATACTTCAAGCCCTATCCAGTTTGCCGCTGGGCCCAGCCTGCGGTTCAGGCCATGTTGTCCCTGCTTGAGCAATCATCGTTGAAGGTCGAGCAGATCGCGCACATTGAAGTGGCCACCTTCGAAGCCGCGACGCGGCTGGCTGCGCGTGAACCGCTCACGACGGAAGAGGCGCAATACAGCCTGCCGTTCCCCGTCGCCCTGGCCGCCGTCCACCGGCAACTTACGCCAGACCTCCTGTTGGACCCACGAGCCAATCCCGAGGTGCGTCGACTTGCGGCCGGCATGAAACTGGTCGAGGACCGCGCTATGACCGCGAAATTCCCGGCGGTATGTGAGGCCGAAGTCACCGTCGTAGTGCAGGACGGTCATAGATTCGCTTCGGGGACATTCAATGCCGATGGCGACCCGGAGGCTCCTCTGAGCGACAGCCGGCTACTCGACAAATTCGGGCTGTACACGAAAGAACTCGGCGAACCTCGGTCCAAACGACTCGCCGAATTGATCCTCGGCTCCGAAGACGAAAGCGCAACAGAACTGGTCGACCTGCTCATGCAGCCCCTTCGCTTCTCCTGCCCATGACCCACCCATCCGCGGGTGCATGACGATCGCGCACGTAGCCGATCTATCGCCGCAATGCCCGGGGCAGATCTGGCCAGTGGTCAGCGGGGTACGACGTTGAGGAGGTCCTCGTCGTGCACGAAGCGCCGCAGCTGATCGGCCAACAGGGCCTTCATCCGTGGCCTCATCGCGGTCGTGCCACCGGCCACATGCGGGGTGATCAGGACATTGCGCACTGACCACAGCGGGTGACCCTCGGGCAGCGGTTCCGGGGCGGTCACGTCGAGGGCGGCGAAGATGCGCCCGGTCGAGGTTTCGGCGACCAGCGCATCGGTGTCCACCAACCCGCCTCGACCGAGGTTGACGAGCAGCGCGCCATCTTTCATACGGGCAAGGAAAGCCGCATCCGCGAGGTCCTGCGTCTGGGGATTGAGCGGCGTGAGCAACACGATGACGTCGGCGTCGGGGATGAGGTCGGGGAGCTCGTCGAAACCGTGCACGCCGTCGCGCGCCGTGCGCGCCACGCGGGTGACCTCGCACTCGAACCCGTCGAGCCGCCGCTCGAGTGCCTGCCCGATAGACCCGTGGCCGACGATCAGGACGTGCCGGTCGGCGAGCGACGGAAGGGTCTGCTCCTGATCCCATTCGCCCCGATCCTGCGCGCGCACGAACCGCGGGATCTGTCGCAATGAGGCCAGTATGAGCGCGACTCCGAGCTCGGAGGTCGCCGCATCGTGAACGCCCCGGGCGTTGCAGAGCGTGATCGACGGGTCGACGAACTCGATGATGTGGTCGACCCCGGCCGACTGGGTCTGGATGATCTGGAGCTTGGGCAATTGCGGGAGGATCCGGTCGAAGTCGAGGCCGAAACCGTAGGGCGGCACCCAGATGACCGTGTCCGCCGGAGGCACATCGTCGTCGGGCCCGTCGAACCGGGCAAAGCCGAGATCGGCCGAAATGTCCTGAAGGCTTCCTGCCGCGAACGGCAGGGTCACGAGTGTCATGCGCCTATTCTCCCCGCCTCCCGCGGATGGAGGAGGCCGCCTGCGGCCGTCTCGAGATCCAGGGCACCGAGAGGCCTGGTTTCGAGGCTCGCACCTCAACCAGGGACGGGAATGATGCCCAGCTCGATCAGGCGCTTCTCGAGGCCGAGGATACGACTCGTGTCCTCATAGAAATCGAACTGCTCATAGATCCGGCCCCAGGCCGTACGCACGACCAGGACGGTGTGGTTGCTGTAGATCGGCGTCCCGTCAGGGGCATTCGCCCGATCATCGAAGCGGGCGAGCAGCGTCATCCGCCACGGCGGGCCGCCGATGAACACCTCGGAGATCTCGCCCTGAACCCCCGCCTTCACGAAGTCCTGGAGGAAGCGCTCGATCGCCGCTTTGCCATGGTGCTCTCCAGCCCAGCGGTGTTCGCCGTCGTTGAAATGCAGCACCGCGTCGTCGCGATAGCTCCTGAGCAGGGGCGCGTAGTCGCCTGCGTTGAGCTTGGCGACATCCCGATTGAACTTCACCTTCAGCAGCCGGATCAGAAGGGCCCGCGACGACAATGCGACGACGAGTCCGATGACGATTCCCACAAACAAGGCCGACCAGTCCATACGGCCATCCTCACGGCCCGAACGAGGCGGCGCAAACGTGAGGCAAACCTCGTAATCTGCCGGCAACAAGGGCCCGATAGATTGTTACCTTCGTCACTCCGATCGAGGACTGCCTCCGTGTTCCAGAAGATCCTTGTCGCCAATCGCGGCGAAATCGCCATCCGCGCGTTCCGTGCCGCGCACGAGCTCGGCGCGCGCACGGTAGCGGTCTTCCCGTATGAGGACCGCGGCTCCGAGCACCGCGTCCGGGCCGACGAGGCGTATCAGATCGGCGAACGCGGCCACCCGGTCCGGGCTTATCTGGACCCGAAGGCAATCGTCGCCACGGCAAAGAAGGCAGGCGTCGACGCGGTCTATCCCGGCTACGGATTCCTGAGCGAGAACCCCGACCTCGCCGAGGCATGTCAGGCCGCCGGCATCACGTTCATCGGCCCCGGCAAGAGCGTCCTCGAGCTCACCGGCAACAAGGCCACCGCGATCGCGGCCGCCGACAAGGCCGGCGTACCCGTGTTGCGATCGGTCCCGCCGTCGCGCGACGCGGCCGAACTGATGGCGGCGTCGGACCAGCTCAACTACCCGCTCTTCGTCAAAGCTGTCGCCGGCGGCGGCGGACGCGGTATGCGCCGCGTGGACGACCCGGAAAAGCTCAGTGAGGCGATCGACGCATCGATGCGGGAGGCCGAAGGGGCCTTCGGCGACCCGACCTGTTTCATCGAGGAGGCTGTCGTCAACGCCCGCCACATCGAGGTGCAGATCCTCGCCGACGGCGCCGGCAACGTCATCCATCTCTATGACCGCGACTGCTCGGTCCAGCGCCGCCACCAGAAAGTGGTCGAGCTTGCCCCGGCACCCGGACTCGATCCCGAGGTCCGGATGCGCATGTGCGCCGACGCCGTCAAGTTCGCCAAGTCCATCGACTACACCTGCGCCGGCACGGTCGAGTTCCTGCTCAACGACCAGGGCCACTACGTCTTCATCGAGATGAACCCGCGCATCCAGGTCGAGCACACCGTCACCGAGGAAGTCACCGACGTCGACCTCGTCCAGGCACAGATGCGCATCGCGAGCGGTTCGACCCTTCCCGAGCTGGGGCTGACGCAGGACAAGATCGTGCTGCGCGGTGCGGCGCTCCAGTGCCGCATCACCACGGAGGATCCGGCCAACGATTTCCGTCCCGACACCGGCCAGATCTCGACCTACCGCTCGCCCGGCGGGCCCGGCGTCCGGCTCGACGGCGGCACGACATACACGGGCGCGGAGATCAATGCGCACTTCGATTCGCTGCTGACCAAGCTCACGTGCCGCGGCCGCGACTTCGAGGCGACGGTCGAACGCGCGACCCGCGCATTGGCCGAGTTCAAGGTCGGCGGCGTGGCCACCAACATCGACTTCCTTCGGGGTTTGCTCGCCAACGAGGACTTCAAGGCGGCCCGGCTGAGCACGACGTTCATCGACGAGCATCCCGACCTGATGTCGGCTACGGTGTCGACCGATCCGGCCGCCCGCCTGCTGACCTACCTCGCCGATGTCACCGTCAACCGTCCGCACGGAGCGGCGCCGGTCACGCTCGACCCGCGAAGCAAGCTGCCCGACATCGACCTGAGCGCGCCCGCGCCGGACGGCACGCGGCAGGTCCTGCGGGACATCGGGCCGGAGGCCTTCGCCGCCGCGCTGCGTGCCCAGAAGAGCGTCGCCGTCACCGAGACGACATTTCGCGACGCCCACCAGTCGCTGCTTGCCACCCGCATACGCACCCGCGACCTCCTCAACGCCGCACCGTATGTCGCCCGCGTGACACCGGAACTGTGGTCGCTCGAAGCCTGGGGCGGAGCCACATATGACGTCGCGTTGCGGTTCCTCAAGGAAGACCCCTGGAGCCGGCTCGAACAGCTCCGCGAAGCCGTCCCCAACGTGTGCCTGCAGATGTTGCTGCGCGGCCGCAACACCGTCGGCTACACGCCCTATCCGGTCGAGGTGACGCAGGCCTTCGTCAAGGAGGCGACCAAGACCGGCATCGACGTGTTCCGCATCTTCGACGCCCTCAACGACGTCGACCAGATGCGGCCGGCGATCGACGCCGTGCGCGAGACCGGTCAGGCGGTTGCCGAGGTCGCGCTTTGTTACACGGGCGATCTCTCCGACCCGGCCGAGAGCCTCTACACGCTCGACTATTACCTCGAGCTGGCCGAGAAGATCGTCGACGCCGGCGCCCACATCCTCGCCATCAAGGACATGGCCGGGCTGCTCCGCGCGCCCGCCGCCCGCACCCTCGTGACGGCACTGCGTGACCGGTTCGACCTGCCGGTCCACCTGCATACGCACGACACCCCCGGCGGGCAGCTCGCAACTCTCCTCGCCGCGATCGATTCGGGGGTCGACGCCGTCGACGCGGCTTCGGCCGCGCTGGCCGGCACGACGAGCCAGCCGCCGTTGTCCGCTCTTGTCGCCGCGACCGACTTCACCGATCGCGCGACCGGCCTCGACATCGGTGCGGTCAACGACCTCGAGCCCTACTGGGAAGCCACTCGCCGACTGTATGCGCCGTTCGAGTCGGGGCTTCCCGCACCGACCGGCCGGGTCTACACGCATGAGATCCCCGGCGGGCAGCTCTCCAACCTGCGGCAGCAGGCGATCGCCCTCGGCCTCGGTGAGAAGTTCGAACAGATCGAGGACATGTATGCCGCCGCCAACGACATCCTCGGCAACCTGGTCAAGGTGACCCCATCGAGCAAGGTGGTCGGCGATCTCGCCCTGCACCTGGTTGCAGTCGGCGCTGATCCGGCGGAATTCGCAGCCGAGCCTGGCAACTTCGACATCCCCGAATCGGTCATCGGCTTCCTCGCCGGCGAGCTCGGCGACCCGCCCGGCGGCTGGCCCGAACCGTTCCGCACCAAGGCGCTCAAGGGCCGCACCATCAAGCCGGTCGACGAGACGCTCACCGCCGAGGACAGTGCCGGACTCGCCTCAGAACCTCGCGCGACGCTCAACCGGTTGCTGTTCCCGGGACCGACGCGCGACTTCGAACAGGCCCGCCAGGACTACGGCGACATCTCACAACTCCCGACCCAGGCATTTTGGTATGGCCTGCGCGCCGATGCCGAGACCGAGGTCGAGTTCGAGGCCGGCAAGCTGCTGCTGTTCGGCCTCGAGGCAGTGGGCGAAGCCGATGAACGCGGGCTCCGCACGGTCATGGGCACCATCAACGGTCAGCTGCGGCCAACCGTGGTCCGCGATCGCTCGGTAGACGTCACGATCGCCCAGGCCGAGAAGGCCGACGCTTCCAACCCCGGCCACATCGCCGTACCGTTCGCCGGGGTCGTCAACCCCACCGTGGCCGAGGGCGACACGATCACTGCCGGCCAGACGGTCGCCACGATCGAGGCCATGAAGATGGAAGCCTCCATCACGTCGCCGAACGCCGGCGTGGTCAAGAAGCTCTCGATCCCTCAGCCGAGGCAAGCCGAGGGCGGCGACCTCTTGCTGGTCCTGGAGTAGGGACGCCGGTCAGTCCTCGTCTTCGTCCTTGCCGGATCTGCGCTTCTTCCTGTCGTTGGCATTGTCGTCATCGTTGTCGTTGACGACCGGCGGGGCGACGGCGACCGTGAGCTCCACAGTCGAGCCGTTGGTCGCGACTGTGTCCGGATTGAGGGCGATTACGGTGCCAGGCGCCCGAGACGAGATCTCGGTCGACTGCTTCGCGTTGAGGCCCAGGGCCTTCAGGGCAGCTTCCGCTTCTTGATAGGTCGAACCGAGGATTGCCCCGGCCGGCAAGGCGACCCTCCCCGACGCGACGGTCAGCGTGACCGCGGAACCGCCGTCGACCTCGGAGTCGGGGCCGGCACTCTGGTCAAGGACGAGTCCGGCCTTCTTTCCGGCGGCGTTCACGGTCTTCACCTCGGGCACAAGACCCTCCGCTTTCAACAGCTTCTCGGCCGATGCCTGTTGCGTGCCGACCATCGACGGAACTGTCGCCCCTCGCCCTTGCAGTGCGGCGACAGCCAACCCGATCACGAGCACCGTGGCCACGATCACCGCACCGAGGATCAGCGACTTCCGGTCACGTGCCGGGACAGCGGCCGTATGGGGGTTGTCGACGCGGGTCGCATCGGCACCAGGAAGCGCAACCGGGCCACCGAAGACACGCGTGGGTGAGGAATCGTCTGGGTGGGCGTTCCCCTCGAAGGGATGCTGCGCCGACTCGCCCCCGGAATGCCGCAGGGTGCGCGCGGCGACCGCGACGGCTCCCGCGCTCGCCGGTCGATCGGCCGGATCCTTTTCCAGCATGCCCATCACGAGTTCGCGGAGTCCGCCGGGAACAGTGGACGGCAATTCGGGCGGCGCCTGCTGCAGTTGCGCCAATGCGATGCTCAGCTCGTTGCCCTCGGAGAAGGGCGTCTCGCCGGTCAGGCAGGCATACGCGACGATGCCCAGCGCATAGATGTCCGAGCCTTCGGTGGCGCGCTGGCCCGAGGCTTGCTCGGGGCTCATGTATTTGGCGGTGCCTGTGAACGTGCCGGTGCGGGTCAACGGGGTCGAGTCCGAGGCCCGGGCGATGCCGAAATCGGAGATCTTCACATCGCCGGCGGGCGTCACGAGGATGTTGCCGGGTTTGATATCCCGGTGGACCACTCCCACGTCATGGGCCGCTTGCAGCGCCGCGGCCGTCTGCTCCAGGACCAGCAAGGTCCGGTCGACGTCCAGCCTTCCGCTCTGCTGGAGTTCGGCCGACAGGGATGGCCCGTCCACGAACTCCATGACCAGAAAGGACAAATGGGGTGCGTCCGTGCGGGCGATGTCGCCGAAATCGAAGACCGGCACGACACCCGGGTGACTGATGGCCCCGGCAGCGCGAGCCTCGCGGCGGAGGCGTTCGCGGAATTGATCGTCATCGGCGTATTCAGCGCGAAGGAACTTGAGGGCGACGGTCCGTCCCAACACGTCGTCAACGGCCCGCCAGACGTCGCCCATACCGCCGCCGGCAATGCGCTCGACCAACTGATAGCGCCCAGCAATGAGGGTCCCGGCAGCCAGGTAAGCAGGTGTTTGGGGGCCCGATGTCATATCGGACAGGCTATCGTCGGTCAGTTCACCTGCTTCTCGGAGCCGCCCCAGAACGGCTGGCGCAGCTTGAACTTCTGCAGCTTGCCGGTCGCCGTGCGCTCGAGCGTGTCACGGAACTCGACCCGTTTGGGGCATTTGTAGCCTGCGAGGTGCTGGCGGCAATGGGCGATGATCTCTTCCTGCGTGACCTCAGTGCCGTCGGTGACCACCAGCGCCATGATGAGCTCGCCCCACTTCTCGTCGGGGATCCCGATGACGGCGACCTCGGTGATCGCCGGATGCGACATGATCGCGTCCTCCACCTCGATCGAGGAGACGTTCTCGCCGCCGGAGATGATGACGTCCTTCTTACGGTCGGCGATCGCGATGTAGCCGTCCTCGAACGTGCCGCCGTCGCCGGTGTGGAACCAGTTGCCCGCCATGACGCGGTCGGACTCCTCGGGGTTTTCCCAGTATGAAGCCAGGTTGTGATTGGACTGGGCCAGGACTTCGCCCTCGTCGTCGATCATCATGCGCACACCGATGGCGGGAGCGCCGGCGCGGCCGAGGTTGCGGGCCTGTTCGTTGGGGGACAGTTCTTCCCATTCGGACCGCATACGACTCATGGTGAGCAGCGGCGACGTCTCGGTGAGGCCGTAGATCTGGATGAACTCCCAGCCGAGCTCTTCGCGGACCCGCTCGATCGTACGAGTCGGCGGGGGAGCGCCGGCGACGATGATGCGCACGGTGTCCCGACCGGGAATCTCGCCGTCCCAGTCCTTCGCGGCGTCGAGTGCCGCGGCCACGACGGCCGGAGCCGCGCACATGTAGGTGACGCCGTGTTCCTTGATCCGCTTGAGGATCTCGGTGCCGTCGACCTTGCGCAGCACGATGTGTTTGGCGCCGACGCCGGTGGCGGTGAAGGGGTGTCCCCAACCGTTGGCATGGAACATCGGCAACGTGTGGAGGTAGACGTCGCGGTCGTCGACCGATGCCTGCCAGCCGAACACGGTCGCGTTGAGCCAGAGGTTGCGGTGGGTGAGCTGGACGCCCTTGGGGCGCGCGGTTGTGCCGGACGTGTAGTTGATCGTCGCGGTCGCCGCCTCGTCGCCCTCCCACGGTTCGGGTGTTCCGGTGCTACCCCAGATGGCGTCGTCGTCGGTGCCGATGACGAACTTGTGTTTGCAGGGGACTTCGTCGAGCAGGGACTTCAGATCGGGATCGACGATGAGGACCTCGGCGCCGCTGTTCTCGACGATGTACTTCACCTCGGCGGGTGCGAGCCGGAAGTTGACCGGCACCAGGACGCGTCCCCAGCCGGAGACGCCGAAGAACGACACGAGGAGCCGGGCCGAGTTCTGCGACACGATCGCGACTCGTCCACCGACCGGCACGCCGAGCTCATCGAGGGCGGCCGCCTGGGCGGTTGCCAGCCTCCCGAACTGCGCGTACGTCAGCTCGCCCCACGAGGGCGCGGTCTGGTCGGGCTCGTCGACGACGGCGACGCGGTCGGGGTAGACCGTGACGGCTCGGTCGAGAAAATCGCGGACGGTAAGGGGGAAAAACACGGTGCCTCGCTAGCATGCGGATCCTGTGGCGGCCACCCTGTGATGGCTGTCACCTAGTATTAAGGCAGACATACCCCCGAGCCGCTACCCCCGAAAAGGTGTGCCAAGTGCAGCCCGACCCCTCGGCAACGTTGATGCAGTCGCGCGACAGCGACGCTCTTCGGGCGTGCCTGCGACGGCTTGCAGAGCGGATCAAGCTGCCGGTGCTCTTCGGTGGTTTGGCCGCAGATGGCGAACCCGTCCTCACCGAGTTGATCGGCACGAAGACGAGGGCGCTCCACGGACTCATCATCCGTCCGAGCTCAGGTCTCGGTGGTCGGGTCCTGGTGGAGCGGTCTCCTCGAGCCGTCAAGGACTACCGCACTGCCCGGTCCATCACCCATGACTACGACCAGGTCGTCCTGGGCGAAGGCATCGGTTCCCTGTTGTCGATCCCGGTGGTGGTTTTCGGCAAGACCCGGGGGTTGGTCTACCTCGGCAAACGCAGCCCTGCTCGTCTCGGCGAGAGGCTCATCGACGCGGCGGTGCCCGAGGTCGCTCTGCTGGAGACAGAGATCCGCGTGAGAGACGAGGTCGAGCTCCGTGTTGCGTCGGCGGAGTCGTTGCTGGCGATGCCGGACCAGCGCGAGCTGGTCTCGCTGCGCGAAATGCAGGCCGAGCTGAGAGCCATTGCGGCAGCGGCCGATGATCCTGTGATTGTCTCCCGCTTGCGGGCAGCAGGGGACCGGTTGCTGACGGCCCCGCCGCAGATGCGGGTGCTCGCCTCCCGCGAGGTCGACGTCCTGAGCCTTGTGGCGTTGGGATGCACCAACATTGAGATCTCCACGCGATTGTGCCTGGGCGTCGAGACGGTTCGCAGCTATCTGCGCAGCGCCATGCGCAAGCTCGACACCCATACCCGCCTCGCCGCGGTCACCGAGGCGCGACGCCGGGGCGAATTGCTGTAGCGAGCCGCCGCTTGCAGCGAGTCACTCGTAGGGGTAGAAGCCCTGATGCGATTTCTTGCCCAGAAGGCCGGCCTCGACCATGCGGTCGAGCAGTGGCGGCGGTGAGTAGAGCGGTTCCTTGAACTCGTCATACAGCGAGGCGCCGATGGCGCGTATGGTGTCGAGGCCGATCAGGTCGCACAGGGCGAGCGGACCCATCGGGTGGCCGCAACCGAGGACCATGCCGTGGTCGATGTCCTCGGCCGAGGCGTAGCCGGCTTCGTACATGCGGATGGCCGAGAGCAGGTAGGGGACGAGCAGGGAGTTGACGACGAAACCGGCCCGGTCGGTGGCCTCGATCGCCTGCTTGCCGAGCTGCTTGTCGATGAAGGTCGCCATGCGCGCCTTGGTCTCGGCGGACGTCGTCAGCGACGGGATGAGCTCCACGAGCTTCATGACCGGTGCGGGGTTGAAGAAGTGGACGCCCATCACGTGGCCGGCACGACCTGAGACGGCTCCGAGCTTGACGATCGGGATCGACGATGTGTTGGACGCCAGGATCGCGTCGTCCTTCTCCAGGAGCGGTCCGAGGCGACGGAACAGGTCGAGCTTGATCTGCTCGTTCTCCGAAGCGGCTTCGACGACGAGGTCGCACTGGGCGAGCTGCTGGAGGTCGTCGGTGAACGTGATGCGCTCGAGGACGGCATCGACCTCAACGGATTCGATCTTGCCGCGCTTCTCGGCCCGGCGCAGCGATCCCTCGACGCGCGACTGTGCCTCAGCGACGGCCTCGGCGTTGATCTCCACGACCGTGACCACGATGCCGGCCCGGCTCGACACTTCGGCAATGCCCGAGCCCATCAGGCCGCCGCCCACAACTCCTACGGATTCGATCGGCCTCATACGGGTGTCTCCTTCTTGCCGGGGATGTCCACAGTCATGAGGATTTCCTCATGTTCTGATCTTGACCCTACCTGTTGTCAGTGTTGCTCCCCGAGGCGGGCGCTGTCACGTGGTGAGATGAGATATGCGTTTCGCGGGTGTGGCAGCGGTGTTGTGTCTCGTGCTGGCCGGATGCGGAGGCGGCGATTCGCCCGAGGCGTCCCCCACCAAGAAGGCGACGACCAAGGCGACCCCGACCAAGGCGACGGTCAAGCCGACGGTGGCCTCGCCGACCGGCGTGCCGGCTCCGGAGGACCTCACCGATTTCCAGTGCGCGGCCAACAAGGACGGCGAATGGAATGCGACGGGCATCCTCAGGAATGAGTCGAGGAATCGTGCGACCTACCAGGTGACGGTGTTCGTCGGTGAAGCCGACGGCAAGGACGCCAAGGCCATGACAAAGCGGGTCGAGTCGGTCCTGGCCGGCGGATCGTCCAAGGTCGAGGTGTCGAAGATTCCGGCCGACGAAGACGCCGGGCAATGCTATGTCCAGGTTCTTCGTAAGCAATAGTCTTCGCAAGCAATGGCCTCCGCAAGGAGTGGTCAGTCGGCCGGCGGCCGGTTCTTACGCGAGAGCTTCCCGGTGAACCGCTGGACGACCTCGTTGTCCTGATTGGTCGTGTCGAGGTTGAACGTGACCAGTGCCCGGTCGGGCTTGGAGCGCGAAGGCCTGATTTCCCGAATCGTTGCCTCCGCCCGCAGGGTGTCGCCGGGGCGCGTCGGACGGAGCCACGAGAGCTCGGCGCTCGCGCCGACGATTCCGTCCGCCAGGGGCAAGCCACTCGTCACGAGCAAGCGCATCGTGATCGCGGCGGTATGCCAACCTGAGGCGGCGAGGCCTCCGAAGAAGGTCGGCTTCGCCGCTTCCGGGTCGGTGTGGAACGGCTGAGGATCGAACTGCCTTGCGAACTCGATGATCGAAGCCTCGTCCACGACATACTCGGCGCTGGTGAAAACGTCACCGATGCGGAGGTCTTCCAGGTAGAGGCGCGGGGTCTGGTCGTCGAACATTGGTCGTCCGTTCTGTGCGTCGGTGGGACAGGTACCTATTTGCGCAGGGGTTCGAGAATCCTTCGGGGGGAGCGAAGTGCGATCGAGACGGGATCGCTGCGACGCCTCGACATGCCGGGTCCCGGACGCATCTCGAGGCTGCCGGGCCTGGGCATGACTCCACAATCGGGGCACAGGCCCGACGAATCGAGATCACTCCCGCACGCGACATGCGAAAAGATCCGGCGCGGGCCGGCCGACGCCGATTGCATCTCGCCCCAGCGGGTCAACGCGTAGAGCGCCGGCCACAACGCCATACCGCTCTCGGTCATCGCGTATTCGTCTCGGCCGCCGTGGGGGGTCTTCTCCAGCAGGCCGGCCTCGACGAGCCGGGACAACCGCTGGGTCAGCACGGCCTTTGAGATGTCGAGGTGGGTCTCGAAGTCGCTGAAACGGCGTACGCCGAAGAACGAGTCGCGGAGGATCAGCATCGTCCAGCGCTCGCCGACGAGCTCGAGGGCGCGGGCGAGCGAGCAATCCTGTTGCGCATAGTCAACTCCGAGGGCCATGTCCCCACTCTACACGAATGGTCTGTTCAGCAGACTATTCTGCTACAGTCGGGTTTTGGTCCGATTCCGAGGATGTCCCATGCCAGATCCAGAAGGCTCGAGGTCTTCCCGCAACGCGCTGATCGTCGCCGCCCTCGGCACGATGCTGTCCCTGATCGCCTTCACCACGCCGTTGTCAACGATCAATGCGACCGCGGCGTCCCTGGGAGCCGACGTTGCCGGCCGCACCTGGATCCTGAGCTCGATCAGCATCGGCCTCGCCGCCGCGCTGTTGTCGAGCGGCACGATCGCCGACGACTTCGGCCGCCGTCGCACGTTCATCGTCGGCATGACGGTGCTGGCAGCGGGATCTGTCGTCTGTGCGCTGGCACCGCACACACTCCTCTTCGTGCTGGCGCGCGTCGTGCAAGGCCTCGGCGCCGCGGCGGTGATGGCCTCGAGTCTCGGCATCATCGCCCACGTGTTCCCGGCCGGACCGGCCCGCGCGGCCGCCAGCGGAGTGTGGGGGGCAAGTGTCGGCGCGGGGATCGCGATCGGCCCGCTGATGTCCGCGGGCTTCGACCTGGCCACCAACTGGCGCGACGCCTACTGGGTGCTCGCCGTCGCCGCCGTCGCACTCGCCGTCACGGCCCAGCTGATGGTCGACGAGTCGCGCTCGGATCAGCCGCGCGGCCTCGATCTCTGGGGTGCGCTGCTGCTCGCGGCGGGTATGAGCACATTCCTTGCGACCCTCGTGGAGGGTCGGCTCGGCTGGACGCAGCCCGAGGTGTTCGCCCTCGCCATCGCATCGGTCGTGATCCTGACCCTCTTCGTGGTGGTCGAGTCCCGAGCCGGTGCGCCGATGCTGGAGCTGGCCCTGCTGCGCAACTCCGCCTTCGCGGCCGCCACCCTCGCCGCCTTCGCCACCGGCATGGGCATCATCGCCCTGCTTTCCTACATGTCCGGTTTCCTCGGGACTGCGCTCGGCATCACCGCCATGGGAGCCGCGCTGCTGCTCCTGAGCTGGTCGGCGACCAGCGTGGTGACGGCACTTCTCGCCCGAAGGATCCCAGTGCACATCCCCGGTCGGGTCCAGCTCGGGATCGGGATAATCGGGGTGGGGATCGGCCAGGCTGCGCTCGTCGGAGTCAGTGCCGATTCCACCTGGCTGAGGTTCCTGCCAGGGCTCCTGTTCGCGGGCGTGGCCAGTGGCGTCGTCAACGCCGCACTCGGCCGCGAAGCGGTCGCCAGCGTTCCGCCGGGTCGCGGCGGCATGGGCAGCGGGGCCAACAACACTTCGCGCTACGTCGGCTCTGCCATCGGCGTCACCATCGTCGCCGTCATCGCCTCCCGACCCGGCGCGGGATCGCCCACGCAGGACCTGGTCCACGGCTGGAATGTCGCGGCGGTCGTGACGGCCGCGTTCTCGATCATCGGCGGCGTGCTCGTGCTCGCGTGCCGCCCGCGACATACACCCACTCCCGAACTCTCCGCACGTATGAAGGGAAGCCACGAATGACCACTGCCGACAAGAGCGACTGGGGTCCCACACGGTCGAAGACGATCGAGTGGCACGACCCGATGCGTTCGGCCCGCCACGCCCAGCGGCTCGACGGACTGTCCTTCCTGCGGGCGATCGTCGACGGCGCCATACCGCCACCGCCGATCGAGCACCTGATGAACATGCAGTTCGAGTCTGCGGAGAGCGGTTCGGTCGTCTTCACGATCGACCCCGACGAATCGATGTACAACCCGATCGGCGGCATCCACGGCGGCACCATGTGCACCCTCCTCGACTCGGTCGTGGGCTGCGCCGTGCATACGACCCGGCCTGCCGGGTTCGGCTACACCTCGGTCGAGATCAAGGTGAACTACGTCCGGCCTGTCACGCACGACTCGGGCGTCCTGACCGCCACCGGCACAGTGAAGAAGGGCGGTCGCCGAATCGCGTTCGCCGAGGGAGAAATCGCCGACGCGCAAGGCCGTGTCGTCGCGACCGCGACCAGCACGTTGCTCGTGTTCGAGATCCCTGCCGAGTAGCCGTAAGGCCAATTCCGCGGGGGCGCTTGCCGAGTCGACACCCTTCCACCGAGGATGGGGGTCGAGGGACCCTGAGCGTGTCGGCACCGACTCGCCAGACCTGTGGACACAGAGGGACGTCATCATGCCGCGGTACGTATTCGACTTCGCCGAAGGAAACGCCTCCCAGAAGGACCTGCTCGGAGGCAAGGGCGCCAACCTGGCCGAGATGACCAACATCGGCCTTCCGGTGCCGCCCGGTTTCACCCTCACGACCGATGCGTGCCGAGCCTTCCTCGAGCGGGGCGCGCTGGACGACGAGCTGATGGCCGAAGTCGACGAGCACCTCGAACGGCTCGAGAAGGCCATGGGCCGCAAGCTCGGGCAGGCCGAGGACCCACTGCTCGTCTCGGTGCGTTCGGGAGCGAAGTTCTCCATGCCCGGCATGATGGAGACGGTTCTCAACGTCGGCCTCAACGACGCGTCGGTCGAGGGAGTGGCGGCCGTCTCGGGCAACCCCCGGTTCGCCTGGGACTCATACCGCCGCCTGCTCTCGATGTTCGGCAGCACCGTGCTGGATGTGGAACGGTCATCCTTCGACGACGCCCTCGACGAGCTCAAGCGGACCCGCGGCGCCGAATCCGACCTCGACCTCACCGCCGACGACTTCAGGGAACTGGTCGCCACCTACAAAGCCATCATCAAGGACCACACCGGCGCCGACTTCCCGCAGGATCCCCGTCAGCAGCTCGACCTGGCCACCCTCGCCGTCTTCAAGTCCTGGAACACCGACCGCGCCAAGATCTACCGCCGGCAGGAACACATCCCGGACGACCTCGGCACGGCCGTCAACATCTGCGCCATGGTTTTCGGCAACCTGGGCGACGACTCCGGCACGGGCGTCTGTTTCACCCGTGACCCGGCGTCCGGACATCGCGGCGTGTATGGCGACTACCTGGCCAATGCCCAGGGTGAGGACGTCGTCGCCGGCATCCGCAACACGTTGCCGCTGACCGCCCTCGGTGAGACCGACCCCGCATCATACGAAGAGCTCTTGTCGAACATGTCGACGCTGGAGGCCCACTACAAGGACATGTGTGACATCGAGTTCACCGTCGAGCGCGGCAAGCTCTGGATGCTGCAGACACGGGTTGGCAAGCGCACGGCCGCGGCGGCGTTCAGGATCGCGGTTCAGCTCGTCGACGAGGGCGTCATAGACATGGACGAGGCGCTGCGACGTGTCACCGGCGCCCAGCTGGCCCAGCTCATGTTCCCCCAGTTCGACAAGGAGGGTGAGCGCCGGCAGATCGCCAAGGGCATGGCGGCGAGCCCGGGAGCTGCTGTGGGCAAAGCCGCGTTCGACTCGGCGACCGCCGTGGACTGGGCAGCCAAGGGCGACGACGTCATCCTCGTTCGCCGCGAGACCAATCCCGACGACCTGCGCGGGATGATCGCGGCCAAGGGCGTGCTCACGAGCCGCGGAGGCAAGACGTCGCACGCTGCTGTGGTGGCGCGCGGAATGGGCCGGACCTGCGTGGTCGGGGTGGAGGCGCTGCGGGTCGACCCGCAGCTGCGGGAGTTCCGGACACCCGAGGGCGCCCACGTCAAGGAGGGCGACCTGCTCTCGATCGACGGCACGACCGGCAACGTCTACCTCGGCGCCGTACCCGTGACCGAGAGTGCCGTCGTGGAGGCCTTGCTCTCGCGGACCGGTGCCACCGCCACGTCCGGGACGCCTTCGCACGACGACGAGCACGTCGAGCTCATCGACGCAGTGACCCGGATCATGAACCACGCCGACCAGGCCAGCCGGATGAAGGTGCGGGCCAATGCCGACACACCCGAAGACGCTCAACGGGCACGGGACTTCGGCGCCCGCGGCATCGGCCTGTGTCGCACCGAGCACATGTTCCTCGGCGCCCGACGCAAGATCGTCGAGCGGGTCATCCTTGCCGCCGGTGAAGAGGAGCGCGATTCGGCGATCCAGGAGCTGCTGCCGCTGCAGCGCGAGGACTTCCTCGGCATCTTCGAGGCGATGGACGGCCTGCCGGTCGTCGTGCGCCTCCTTGACCCGCCGCTGCACGAGTTCCTTCCCGACCTCACCGAGCTCTCCGTCAAGGTCGCCGTCGCCGAAGCCTTGGGCAAGCCCGATCCCGAAGCGGTCGAGCTGCTCAAGGAGGTTCAGCGCAACCACGAGCAGAACCCCATGCTCGGTATGCGCGGTGTGCGGCTCGGCCTGTCCATACCGGGCTTGTTCCTGCTGCAGGTGCGTGCAATCGCCGAGGCGGCCGCCATCCTCATGAAGAAGGGCCTGAATCCCCAGCCCGAGATCATGGTCCCGTTGGTGGGCGACGTGAAGGAGCTGGCCATCATCCGCAATCAAGCGCTGGCGACCGTCAAGGAGGTCGGCGAAGAGGTCGGGGTCGACCTTCACTTCATGATCGGCACGATGATCGAGCTCCCGCGCGCCGCGATGACGGCGAAGGAGATCGCTCTCGAGGCCGAGTTCTTCTCGTTCGGTACCAATGACATGACACAGACGACGTGGGGATTCAGCCGCGACGACGTGGAGGCCGCGTTCTTCCCGCGCTACCTCGACGCCGGCATCTTCGAGGTCAGTCCGTTCGAGACGATCGACGTAAAAGGCGTTGGCCGTGTGGTGTCTATGGCTGCGTGGGAGGGCAAGGAGGCGAGGCCCGACCTCGTGCTCGGCGTATGCGGAGAACATGGCGGCGACCCCGCGTCGATTCATTTCTTCGAGTCGATCGCGCTCGACTATGTCTCGTGCTCGCCGTTCCGGGTTCCGGTCGCGCGGCTCGAAGCCGGTCGGGCCAACCTGAGCTCCAACGACAGCTCGACGGCCTGACTCGGCCGCGTTCGGTCTAAGGAGCTTGGTCGGCCGCCGGTCGGCCCGATGGTGAATCGGTGCAGCAGCCCTTCCGGGCGTGGTAACGGTCCGCGCGGTCCAGCAGCCAGGTGAGGCTCGGCCACGGGTTGCGGACACCGTGCTCGGCGCGGTGCCGCACCCACGCGTCCGCCGGCTCGTGGATCGCGCTCAAGGGATGGAACCACGCGCTCAACACGAGCCGCTCACTGACGATCCGCCGGCGCATGTAGACGCCCAGCGTGTCGTACACCGCCAGCGACTGGTTGATGGAGTCCCAGTCGGCGTCACCTGGTTCCGGCAGCTGTTTCTGCGAGTGCGCCAGGAAGAGGATGCGCCGCCCCTTCGCGGTCTCCGGTGAGATCAGCATCTCGTGCATCCGCGTGTATGCGTTGAGTCTCGCCTGATTGACCGACAGCCAGACCGTGAACAGACTGACGGAAAGTCCGACGACGGCGAGGAAGAGTGCGATGAGGTCCGTGTTCTGACCGAGCCAGTCGAACATCCTCCGCATCCCTTCTTGTAGGGGTAGTGTCCATATGGTAGATGGAACGCGGGGGCCACGCAGGAAGTGCGTAATCCATGACCGACGCGCAACGGACACCGACCGGCCGGATCTTCATCAGCTACCGGCGGCAAGACAGCGCCTACCCGGCAGGCTGGCTCTATGATCGCCTCGCCGAACGGTTCGGGCCCAAGCAGGTCTTCAAGGACATCGACTCGATCGAGCTCGGCGACGACTTCATCGATGTCATCACCGACGCCGTCGGATCATGCGACGTGCTGCTTGCACTGATCGGCAGGAAATGGCTTCGCATCAGCGGTCCGGGCCGGGTCCGGCGTCTCGACGAGCCCAACGACTTCGTCCGCCTCGAGATCGAGGCCGCCCTCGAGCGGAAGGTCATGCTCATCCCGATCCTGGTCGACGGGGCGACCATGCCGCGGTCCGAAGAGCTGCCGCCCAGCATCTCGACCCTCGTTCGCCGGCATGCGCTCGAGCTCAGCCCGAACCGTTTTCGCGCCGACACCGATCATTTGCTTGACGTCATGCAGCGCACCCTCGCCGACATGCAGGACGAGTCGCCTCCGGCTGAGTCGTCCTCCGCCGCGGCGCCGCCGGAGGCACCCCCTGACGACCGACCGGCGGCCGAGCCACGTCCTGAGCGTCCCCGCCGGTCGTCCCGGTCACGGTGGGTCATGGCGGCTGGAGCGTTAGCGGCCGCGGCGGCCATCGCAGCCCTGGTCGTGGGCATCATGAAAGCGCAGACGGATGACCCCCGAACCCCGGCCGGCTCGCCGACGAAGAAGGCGACGACCTCGGCGACCACCCCGCCCCCGCTCGGCGGGGCCGGCGGGCCGATCGTGCTTGCCCACCGCGGCGGCGACGAGACCTTTGCGTGGCAGACCCTGCCCGCTTTCGAGGATGCGGCCAAGGCCGGTGCGGTCATCGAGACCGACGTGCGGTGGACGAAGGACGGCGTTGCAATACTGGCGCACGACGCCGGAACCACGCCGGGCATGGAATGCGAGGGTGGTTCCCACGTCATCGCCGATACGACGTGGCCGGATCTCCGCGACCGTTGCGGCTCGCCGGCCGGCGCATCGACCAACGGGAAGCGATACGGCATTCCCACGTTCAGCGACGCGATGTCGGCCCTGTCGCAGATCCCCGGTGCCCAGATCTTCCCGGAGGTCAAGGTCGTCCAGAACGCGAGCCAGGTCCGCCAGTTCATGGCCATCGTGGAGAACGTCCGTATGACCGACCGGACCGTCATCACCTCGTCAAAGCCCGAAGAGCTCGCCAAGATTCGCGCCCAGGCCGAGAAAGACGGCGTGGAGATACGCCTGATGCAATTCGTGTCCGGGCAGCGCGTGCCCGTCGGGGACCTGACCGATGGGCTGTGGGGTGTCGCCGTGGAGGCCGACGTGGCCAATGAGGCCTACGTGAAGGAGCTGCAGGGCGCGGGGTTGAAGGTCATGATCTGGAACATCAACACTCCCGAGAAATGGGAGGAAGCGGACCGGCTCGGCGCCGATCTGGTCATGACCGACAGGCCCACGGCATACGGCAAGTGGGCCAAGGACCGCTGATGTGGCAGGGCTGCCAAGGACGTGGGCCAACCCGGCCGGATGCTCGACGGAGATTGCGATGGCGATGGCGAGGGCAAACATTCGACCGCTTCGAGCGCGTGAGAGGTGCGACCGATGCCGCCCTCAGTGGTCCTCGCCCGGGTTCATCGCCGTGTGAGGATGCGGCGCCACGTTTTGCCTTGGTCCGTGGATTCATAGATCCCGCTACTTGTCGCGACCTGCCATCCCTCGGCGGTGGCACCAAGCGCCTCGATGGCGCCTGAAACTCGACCCGCGGGTGACCAGTTCCGGCCGTCATCGGTTGACGTGAGGACGGAACCATCGGGAGTGAGGCCAACAACCGTGCGCTTGCCAACCCACTCAACGAACACGACATCGCTTGTGTCATTGACGGTGACCGGATCGGATCCTCGCCGGTACTCCTGCAACCCCTGGGCGGTGGCCAGCAGTAAATGGTCCGGGTCACTCGGGTCGGCGGCCACGTCGTACAGATCGGCCGTGAACAGGTCAACCCATGACTTCCCGTCATCACTGAACATCAGTGTCGACTTCAACGAGTTGAAGCCGTAGACACCGACCTCTGTCGGAACCAGCGAGTGAAAGTCGGCCTTGCCCTCCTGGGACAACGTCGTCCAGGTTTTCGCGCCATCTTCAGAAGCAATCAACCCGAGATGAGGTGACGAGCCCGTTCCGTCTTCGGGATGCCCGCTGGCGTAGAGGCGGTCCGGCCCCAGGACTGTCAGACCCATCGTGTCTTGCCGGCCGTCGCCGACGAGGGTGGCTCGCTCGTTCTCCACCTTGTACACACCCTGATGTGTGGCAGCTAACAGGGAGCCGTCGGCGGGGTTGGTCACGAGAGCGTGCACATGGGCGAGGGAGGTGTCGTCCGAACTCGTTCCGGCCGGCTGGTCGGTCGAGCAAGCAGCAGCCACCACGAAGATGAGGCTGAACACCAAGACTGCGAACAGTCCCCGTGTCGTCGCCCTTCGGGGGCCCGACAGAATGCCGAGCCCCCGGAAGAACGCGCTCATGAGGTAAGGAGGTCCTTCATCGTGGCGATTTCGGTCGTCTGATCCGCGATGATCGCCTCGGCCAGTGCGACCGCCTCATCGTTCTTGCCATCAGCGAGTTCAGCGTCGGCCATGCTGATGGCGCCTTCGTGGTGCTTGATCATCATGGCGAGGAACATGGTGTCGAACTCCTCGCCGCTGCTGCCCTCCAGGGACTTCATGTCGTCTTCGGACATCATGCCGTCCATCGACTTGCCCCCGTCGGAGCCGTGATCCATGCCCGAGATGCCGTCCTCAGGGACTGGTTTGCCCCAGTCCTTGAGCCAGTTCTCCATCGCCTTGATCTCAGGATCCTGGGCCGCCTGAATCGTGGTCGCCAAATCCTTCACCTGAGTGCTGCTGGCCCGAGTGGTGGCCAGCTCAGACATCTCGACGGCCTGACGATGATGCGGGATCATGCCCTGGACAAACGTCACGTCCTGCTCATTGAAATTGGCACCAGAGGCGCCGGTTCCTTCGTCATTCCCACAAGCAGTCAGAACGACTGCCATGCCCAAAATGAGCGCTGCAAATACCTGCTTCTTCATGGTCTTCTCCTGATGTGATGAGTGATAGGGCTGTCCGCCGACCCGCAATCGGGGTCGGCGAAGCGCCGCTCAGCACCGCAGGATTGAGAGACTTATCAAATCTGGAGGTGATCTGAAAACCGTCTGCACATAAATGCGAATCGAGGTCGAGACTCGCCTGATGTGCGCAGTAGGGCGGGTTCTGACCGCGGCGAAGGCGGCCCACAGCAACAGAGAGCCGCCGACGAGAGCGGCCAGACACAGCGCCAGCATTCCGCAATGATCGGCCGGATCTGAGGGGCCCTTCTCGTGCTGATCGTGACCATCCATGGCTGGGCCGACAGGCGTAGCGGTCCCGTGCCCGGTGGGCGTCATGTCAAAAGAGTGGACGCCTTCGGACCGAGCCATCCCTTCTTGGGTAAGGCTGTGCATGCCGATGAGGCCGAACACGACGCCACTGACCATGGCAATCAGCAGCACGCGCACGTGCCTCTGATGCATCTCCGGGCGGCGTCTCACCATGGCGCGATGGTATCCGTTCAGCCCCAAACGCACGCCTGCGCGGCGACGGCCGCGGGACTCCGATGACCTTGAGGCTTTCCGGCGTTCCTGTCCAATCCCCCAAATCTCCGGTGAGTCTGCATCCCCTTTGCCGTCATATGCAAGAATCTGCGTATGAATGCAGATTCGCAACATTGTCGCCTGGATGCCGACAGCCAATATGTCGAGCTGGCAGTAGAGGTCTTCGCGATGCTGGCCGACGCGACCCGGGTTCGAATCATCTTGGCGCTGCGCGACGAAGAGCTGTCCGTCAACCACCTGGCCGACATCGTCGATAAGTCACCCGCCGCGGTCTCCCAGCACCTCGCCAAGCTGCGACTCGGCCGAATCGTGGCGTCGCGACAGGATGGAACGAAGGTGTTCTACCGCCTGTCCAACGAGCACGCCCGCACACTGGTCGCCGACGCCATCTATCAGGCAGAACACGCACTCGGCGGTGTCCCAGCTCACCACCGGCTCGACGCTGCGAACCCATGAATCAACAAACCAGCGATCACGCGCATACACACGAGCATCCGTCGGGAGTTCGCGGATTCTTTCACGGGTTTCTCGTGCCACACACCCATGACGCCGCCGATTCCATCGACGATGCCCTGGAGTCCAGCAATCATGGGATCCGTGCGGTCAAAATCAGTCTCGCGGTGCTCGGGGCTACCGCGTTGGTTCAGGCCGGCGTTGTCGTGATCAGCGGATCGGTGGCCTTGTTGGCCGACACGATCCACAATTTCTCCGACGCACTGACAGGAATCCCGTTGTGGATCGCCTTCATCCTTGGCCGCCGCCCGCCGTCGCGCATCTACACCTATGGTTACGGCCGTGTTGAAGATCTCGCGGGGCTTTTCGTGGTGGTGATGATCGCCTTGTCAGCCGTCTTGTCGGGATACGAATCTATCCGTCGGCTGATTGACCCGCAGCCGTTGGACAACCTGGGATGGGTTCTCGCTGCTGGAATCATCGGTTTCGCCGGTAACGAGTTCGTGGCTCTCTACCGCATCAGGGCCGGCCGACGTATCGGATCGGCAGCTCTGGTCGCTGACGGCATTCACGCGCGCACAGATGGGTTCACCTCACTCGCTGTAGTCCTGGGAGTCATCGGCGTTTGGGCCGGATTCCCGCTCGCGGACCCCCTCATCGGGTTGGTCATCACCCTGGCCATCGTGGTCCTGTTATGGGGAACGGGCCGCGAGATCGGGCGCCGTCTCCTCGACGGCGTCGATCTGTCGACCGTCGACCTGGCTACCACCGCACTGTCTGCCGTCGACGGTGTCAACGCCGCTCCTCGTCTGCAGATGCGCTGGACCGGCCACCGGCTCAATATTTCCGCCACCCTCGAGACCGAACCGACACTCACCGTGGAGGAATTCAACACAATCGCCCAGACCTGCGAGCAGGCCCTACGCCTCAGCGTTCCCTCGGTTGGCAGCGTCGCGGTACGCCCGGCTTCGAGAATCACCTAGCGGCTAACGGTTCAGCTGCGCGCGATGCGCACCATGTCCTTGCGCGGCACGACCTTGACGCGGGCGCGGCCTTCGGTTTCGCCGAGCAGGATCTCGTGGGAGTCGAGCTTTTCCCAGCCCTTCCAGGAGGTGAACTCGATCCCGCGGCCGTCGAGATAGCGGTCGACCGACTCGGGTTCGGGCTGCTCGGGAGCGACGAGCACGTCGAGGTCGGAGAGGAGCAGCTCCACGGTCTGGGCCGCATCGGACTTCGTATGGCCGATGAGGCCGATCGGGCCGCGCTTGATCCAACCGGTGACATACGCGCCGGGCATTGCTTCGCCATCGATGTCGATGACACGTCCGCCGTCGTTGGGGACGACGCCTGCGGTGCCGTCGAAGGGCAGCCCGGCGAGGTTGTCGGAGAGGTAGCCGACCGCACGGTAGACCGACTGGACTTCCCAGTCGATGAATTCGCCAGTGCCACGGGCATTGCCGGTGCCGTCGAGCTCTGTGCGCTCGGTACGAAGGCCGACGACCTGACCGTCTTCGCCGAGCACCTCGACCGGTGACTGGCAGAAGTGCACGTGGATCCGGTGCTTCTTGCCCTCTGGGTCCTTGGCGATGTAGTTCTGCAGCGTGTCGACGACGAGCTTGACCGACTTGGAGGCGCGGATCGCGTCCATCGAACCCTCGTCGAGCTCGAAGCCCTCGGGATGGACGATCACGTCGATGTTGGGGGAGTGGCCGAGCTCGCGCAGCTCCATCGGGGTGAACTTCACCTGTGCCGGTCCACGGCGGGCGAACATGTGGACGTCCTGGGCGCGGTTCTTCCTGATGCCGCGGTAGACGTTGTCAGGGATCTCGGTGACGAGCAGCTCGTCGGCGGTCTTGGCCAGCATGCGGGCCACGTCGAGGGCGACGTTGCCGGCGCCGAGGACGGCGATCGATTCGGCCTCGAGCGGCCATTCGGTATGAACGTCGGGGTGCCCGTCATACCAGGACACGAAGTCGGCGGCGCCATACGAACCGTGGAGGTCGATGCCCGGGATCTCCATCGGACGATCCTTGTTGGCACCGGTCGCGAAGATCACGGCGTCGTAGAAGAGGCGCAGGTCGTCGAGCTTGAGGTCGGCTCCGTAGTTGACGTTGCCGAAGAAGCGAATGTCGTCGTTGGACAGGACCCGCTTGAGCGCCTTGATGATTTCCTTGATCCGCGGGTGGTCGGGGGCGACGCCGTAGCGGATGAGGCCGAACGGTGTCGGGTCACGCTCGATGATGTCGATCGTCACGTCGGCGTCGGACTTGGTGAGGATGTCGGAGGCATAGATGCCCGCCGGACCTGCGCCGATGACGGCTACCCTCAACTGCCTGCTCATGCATACTCCAAGAATTCTAGAAAGCTCTTAGGCAAACCTAACTGCCGAAACGGCGTGCTTCGAGCCCGTCTCGCCATGTGTCACGTGGCACGCATCACACTCGCCGCAAGTTTCGACCCAAAACCATCACAAGGAGTCATGCCGATCTGGGACCAGATGGCTAGCCTCAAAAGATCCGAGCAAATGTTTTTTGAGGTGGATCATGTCAACAGAGAGCAACAAGCAGGCTGCGAAGGACGGGTACGAGGCTTTCGGCAAGGGTGACATCGAGGCAGCGATGGCGCAGATCTCCGATTCCATCGAGTGGGTGGTCGGCGGCGACAATTCCGTCACCGGCACATACCGTGGCAAAGAGGAACTTGCGGGATTCTGGTGGAAGCTCGCCGAGAAGAGCTTCCAGGTCGAGCCGACCGAGTTCCTGGCCGACGGGGACAAGGTGGCCGTCCTGTCGAAGGACAGCGTCGGCGATGCCGAGGTCAATACCGTTGACGTCTTGTCTTACGACGGTGATGGCCAACTCATCCGATTCGAAACCTTTGGCGGCGAGGCCCTTCTGAACGAGGTCTTCGCGAAGTAGCCGGCAAGGGTCCCGGCGCACGCGGGCGGGCGATAACCTGACAGCATGACCAGTGCAGTTGTCGTGGGATCGGGCCCCAACGGGCTGGCGGCGGCTGTTGTCCTGGCGCAAGCCGGCATCGATGTCACGGTGCTCGAGGCCGCAGACGAGATCGGCGGCGGCACCCGGTCGAGCGAGCTCACGATTCCCGGCCTGCTGCACGACGAGTGCTCGGCGACCCACCCGACTGCGCTCGCATCCCCGTTTTTCCAGTCGGTCGACCTCGCACGGCATGGGCTCGAATGGCTGTGGCCCGAGATCGACGCCGCCCACCCGCTCGACGGCGGCGGCGCCGGCCTCATGTTCAAGGACCTGGACCGCACCGTCGAGGGCCTCGGCGTCGACGGCAAGGCCTGGCGCAATTTGTATGAACCCCTCGCGGCCGACATCGACGACCTGATCGGCGAGCTGTTCCGGCCGATCGTCCATGTGCCGGGTCATCCATTCCAGATGGCCTCCTTCGGTATGCGCGCACTGCAGCCCGCGTCCTGGATCGCCCGCCGTTGGGAGACCGATGAGGCGCGCGGACTGTTCGCCGGCATGTCCGCGCACGCGATCCACCCGCTCAACCGGCCGACAACGGGAGGGCTGGGGCTGATGTTCGGCGCGGTCGGCCACGCGTACGGCTGGCCGGTGGCCAAGGGCGGCTCGATCGCGATCGCCGACGCATTGGCCTCGCTGCTGGCCGAACACGGCGGCAAGATCGAGACCGGCCACGAAGCCACGGAGCTGCCGCAGGCCGACATCGTCATGTTCGACACCTCGCCGGCCGCGGTGCTGCGGATCGCGGGCGACCGGCTGCCCGGGCGTGTGTCCCGGCCTTTGCGGCGCTGGAAGAGCGGGCCGGGTGTCTTCAAGGTGGACTTCGCGATCGACGGCGACATCCCGTGGGACAACGACGGGGCTCGCAGGGCCGGCACCGTGCACGTCGGCGGGACGCTCGAACAGATCCAGGCCGCCGAGAAGGACGTACACGCCGGCCGCATGCCCCAACGCCCGTTCGTGTTGGTGTGCCAGCAATACCTTGCCGATCCGGGCCGCTCGGTCGGCACGGTTAACCCCATCTGGGCATACGCGCATGTTCCCAACGGCTTTGCCGGCGACGCCACTGAGGCCCTCATCAGGCAGATCGAGAGATTCGCCCCCGGCTTCCGCGAACAGATCGTGGCGACCTCGGTCCGGACCCCGGCCGAGCTCGAGGCGCACAACGCCAACTACATCGGCGGCGACATCGCCGGCGGCGCCAACGATTCCTGGCAAGTCGTGATGCGCCCGCGCTTTTCGCCGAACCCCTACAGCCTCGGCGCCAAGGGCCTCTACCTGTGTTCGGCGTCCACGCCGCCGGGCGGGGGAGTCCACGGTATGGGCGGCGCCAACGCCGCGGCCGCCGCGCTGAACGCCCTGCGCTAGCTACTTCTCGAGGTTCAGGAGGAACTCGACGGTGCCGGAATCCTCGACCTTGACGAATCCGAGGTTGGGCGCGGGGATGCCGAAGTCCTCGAAGGTGATCGGGATGGCGCCCGACACGGCCACGCCGTCACCGGAGCGGACGACCTTGAACGCGACGTTGACGTCCTCGGACTGCCCGGCAAGGGTGAGCTCGCCCTTGCCCTTGACCTTGACCGGCTTGTTGCCGATCCCGGGCAGGTTGACCGGGGCGTCGAGCGTGAAGGTCGCGGTCGGGTATCGGTCGACCTTGAGGGACTCGCTGCGGAAGTAGTTGTCCCGGTTGGCGCTGTCGGTCTCGATGCTGGCCGTCTCGATGGTGACCTTGGCGGCAGTCACCTTGTCGGCGGCGATGGTCACGGCTCCGGTGACCTCACCGGTTCGGCCGACCACGGTGACGTCCTGGCCGTTGAGCACTTCGTCGACGCGATAGCCCGCCTTCGAACCCGAAGCGACCTTCCACGTCCCGGACGTCTCCAAGGCGTCGCCGGTGTCCGCGGTCGACGGGGATTCGGTGATGGAGAGCGGTGCCGGTGCGTCGTCCTGCGTCTTCGCGTAGATGATCGGTCCGGCTATCGCCGCAGCGATGAGCGCGACGCCGGCCCCGCCGATGACGAGTGTGCGCTTCTTCATGCGGTCCCCAAGGTAGTGACAGAGTGTGGTGAAGGTTGATTCGCTCAAGTGCCAAACGACCCGGATGACTCGAATGGTTCCACCTCCGGGCGATTGACAGGAAATTCCCAAAGTTGAGTGGAATGGACTCAACTTTGTATGCGTTGATATGAATGACTGTTCTTCCAGCCGCCAGGAGCACACATGGACGCATCGAAATTCACCACTCGCAGCCAGCAGTCGCTGGGCAGCGCGATCTCGGCCGCTGCCGCAGCGGGCAACCCCTCAGTCGAACCGGCCCACATTCTCTATGCCCTCCTCACCCAGGAGGACGGCACCGCCATACAGTTGTTGCGCGCCGCCGGCGTCGACGCCCAGGCCGTCACGGCAGGGCTCAAGTCCGAGCTCGATTCACTCCCCTCGGCCAGCGGCGCGAGTGTCCAGAATCCCGGTCTCAGCCGGTCGAGCCACGAAGTACTTCAGCGCGCCCAGGACATGGCCGCCAAGCTAGGGGACGAGTTCGTCTCGTCCGAGCATTTCGTCGTCGGCCTCGCCACGGTCGAATCGACCGCAAAGACGGTCCTCAACAACGCCGGGGCGACCGCCGACTCACTCGAAGCGGCCTTTGCCTCCGTACGCGGCACGGCGCGCGTGACAAGCCAGGACGCCGAAGACACCTACCAGTCGCTGGAGAAGTATGGCGTCGACCTGACCGCCGTGGCCCGGGACGGCAAGCTCGATCCGGTCATCGGCCGCGACAGCGAGATCCGAAGGGTCATCCAGGTGCTGAGCCGCCGCACCAAGAACAACCCGGTCCTCATCGGCGAGCCCGGCGTCGGCAAGACCGCCGTCGTCGAGGGCCTCGCGCAGCGCATCGTCGCCGGCGACGTGCCGGAGTCGCTGCGGGGGCGCCGGCTGATCTCGCTCGACCTGAGCGCCATGGTCGCCGGTGCGAAATACCGTGGTGAGTTCGAGGAACGCCTCAAGGCCGTCCTCGCCGAGATCAAGGAGTCCGAGGGCCAGGTCATCACGTTCATCGACGAGCTCCATACCGTCGTCGGCGCAGGAGCGGGCGGCGACAGCGCGATGGATGCGGGCAACATGCTCAAGCCGATGCTGGCTCGTGGCGAGCTCCGGATGATCGGCGCCACGACTCTCGATGAATACCGCGAACGGATCGAGAAGGACCCGGCACTGGAGCGTCGCTTCCAGCAGGTATTCGTCGGCGAACCGAGTGCCGAAGACACCATCGCGATCCTGCGCGGACTCAAGGAACGCTACGAAGCCCATCACAAGGTGTCGATCTCCGATGCCGCTCTCGTGGCGGCCGCGACACTGTCCGACCGCTACATCCCCGGGCGCCAGCTGCCCGACAAGGCCATCGACCTCATCGACGAGGCCAGCAGCCGCCTGCGTATGGAGATCGACTCGAGCCCGATCGAGATCGACGAGCTCCGCCGTGCGGCCGACCGGCTGACGATGGAGGAAATGCACCTCGCGAAGGAGAACGACGACGCGAGCAAGGAACGCCTGGCGAAGCTGCGGATCGAGCTCGCCGACAAGCAGGAGCAGCTGCGCGGACTCGAGCAGCGCTGGGAGCGTGAGAAGGAGAGCCTCAACGCCGTCGGCGAGATCAAGGAGCGCATCGACGAAGCTCGGTCCGCTGCCGAGCGCGCTCATCGCGAAGGCGACCTCGAGACCTCCAGCCGGTTGCTCTACAGCGAGATCCCGCAGATGGAAGCTGCGCTCGCCGCCGCCCAGGCGGCCGAACCCGTGGACCAGGGAGACCTCATGGTTCACGAGGAAGTCGGCGCCGACGACGTCGCCGAAGTCGTCGCGGCCTGGACCGGCATCCCGACCGGCCGGCTGCTCGAGGGCGAGACCGGCAAGCTGCTGAGGATGGAGGAAGAGCTCGGCAAACGCCTGATCGGCCAGAAGAAGGCCGTCACGGCGGTGTCCGATGCGGTCCGCCGTTCGCGTGCGGGCATTTCCGACCCCGACCGGCCGACCGGTTCGTTCCTGTTCCTCGGACCCACCGGCGTCGGCAAGACCGAGCTCGCCAAGACACTGGCCGAGTTCCTGTTCGACGACGAGCGCGCCATCATCCGGATCGACATGAGCGAATACTCCGAGAAGCACTCGGTCAGCCGGCTCGTCGGCGCGCCTCCGGGTTACGTCGGCTATGACGAGGGCGGCCAGCTCACCGAGGCGGTCCGGCGGCGCCCATACTCCGTCGTCCTCCTCGACGAGGTGGAGAAGGCCCACCCCGAGGTCTTCGACATCCTGTTGCAGGTTCTCGACGACGGCCGGCTCACCGACGGCCAGGGTCGTACGGTCGACTTCCGCAACGTGATATTGGTGCTCACGTCCAACCTCGGGTCCTCCATCTTGAGCGGTGGAGGCCTTTCGGACCCGTCACTGGACGATGCCGCCAAGAACGCCGCGGTCATGGAGGTCGTGAAGGCTTCGTTCAAGCCCGAGTTCCTCAATCGGCTCGACGAGATCGTCACGTTCGACGCCCTCGGCACCGACGAGCTCACCCATATCGTCGACCTGCAGATCGCTGCGCTCGCCAACCGGCTCGTGGCGCGACGCATCAATCTCGAGGTGACTGACGCGGCGCGTGAATGGCTCGCGCTCACTGGCTGGGATCCGGCGTATGGAGCTCGCCCGCTGCGCCGACTGGTGCAGAAATCGATCGGCGACAAGCTGGCACGGGCACTCCTCGCCGGAGAGATCCGCGACGGTGTCACTGTGGTGGTCGACCGCGAAGACGGGGCCGACGCCCTGACCGTCAAGGCAGCCTGAGCGCGATAGTTGCCCGATGGGCGCTGAGTGCGATAGTTGCCCGATGGGCAAGGTGGTGTCGATCGACGTCGTCAGGGTGTTCACCAACAGCGACGGGGAGTTCGGCAACGAGCTCGGCATCGCGCGGTCATCGGAGCTGACGCGCGGGCGCGAGCAGGACATTGCCGCGCGGCTGGGCTTCAGCGAGACGGTTTTCATCGAGGAGACCGTGGATCGGGCGGCCACGATCGGCATCTTCACCCCAGCGTCGGAGCTGCCGTTCGCCGGCCACCCGAGCGTCGGCGCGGCATGGTGGCTCGCGCAGCAAGGCACCCCTGTGACCGTGCTGGTCGAGAAGGCTGGTGACGTCGCCGTCCGCTACGAGGGCGATCTCACCTGGATCTCGGGCCGGGCCTCCTGGGCGCCGCAATTCGAGTGGATACCACTCCCGACCCCGGCCGCCGTGGATTCGCTCGACCCGCTCGACTTCACCTCGGGCCACCACTATGCGTACGCATGGATCGATGAAGGGTCGGGCCGCCTCCGGTCGAGGATGTTCGCTCCGGACATGGGCATCGCCGAGGACGAGGCGACGGGTGCCGCCGCGGTGCGCATCACCGGCAAGCTCGGGTGTGACCTCGAGATCACGCAGGGCCGGGGATCGCGGATCCGAACCCGCCGGGCACCGGACGACATCGTCGACGTCGGTGGCCATACGGTGTTCGACCGGCAAGTCACCATCTGAGCCGCGCGGTCTGCGCCAGTCGGCAGGCAATTTTGCCGCTGTGATGGGATGGAGCCATGACTTCGCCTGCTTTGACCAGACCGCCTCGCGTGACGACGGCCTGCCTGTTCGTGGGCTTCAGCTGTGCCCTGCTGCTCTTCTATGTGACGTCGACGCTGTCCGACTGGGGCTCGATCAGGGTGCAGGACCAGATCGCCGAGGTCCTCGCCGACGACCGGCTCAATCCGAGCGGTCTCAAGGTCGACGACGTGCTGGGCTGGCTCCGCTGGGCGCTCCTCGGCGCCGCTGCCATTGCGGTGTCGGGCATCGTGTTCGCGATCTACACCGCCCTCGGCCACCAGGCCTCGCGGATCATCCTGACGATCATGTGCGCACTGGGAAGCCTCGTATTCCTGGCCGGCGGCCTGTTCGGCATCCTGCCCGCAGCATTCGCCATCGGTTGCGGCATCTACCTGTGGACCCCCGACTCGCGGCTGTGGTTCGACGTCAAGAACGGCAAGGCGCTGCCTCCCGAGGTCGCGGCGAAGCCCCAGGTCGACCCGTTCGCCACGCCCGTCCCGCCCCCGATGCTCGACCGGCCGGCCGAGACTGCCCCCCAGTCGCAGCCCGTTGACGCGTACACCCGGACGCAGCGACCGAAGTCGGTCCTCGGAGCCGGTCTGATCGCCCTGATCATGTCGTCGATGGTCGCGTTCGTGTGTGGCATCAACGCGTTCTTCTACCTTGCGGCCAAGAGCGAGTATGTGCGCCTGCTCTCGGAAAATCCGTTGATGCAGGACACCGTCCGCGAAATCGGTATGACTCCGACCGAGCTCGCACAGGCCCTGTTCATCGGCTGCGCCATCGCGGCCGTCGTCGCCCTCGCAGCCATCGCGGCGGCCGGCGCAACACTGGCCGGCAACCGCACTGGTCGCACCCTGCTCGTCATACTCGCCATCCTGACGTTGCCGATCTCGGTCGCGGCGTTCCCGGTCGGCCTGATGTGGACGGCCGGCGCGATCGTCACTCTGGTGCTGCTCAAGCGGCCCGAATCGCGCTTGTGGTTCGCCAGATCCTGAACGGTGGATGGGTGTCAGAGCCCAGGTAACGCACCGATAAACTGTTGCCATGGCTGACAAATCCACGACCTCGTCAAAGCGTCCGCACGTCGTCGTCGTCGGCGGCGGGTTCGGCGGGATCGCCGCAGTCCGCAAGCTCAAGCGCGCCGATGTCGATGTGACTCTCATCGACCGGCACACCTACAACACGTTCCAGCCGCTGCTCTACCAAGTCGCGACGGCCAGCCTCAACCCCGGCGACGTCACCTGGTTCCTGCGCGCGATCCGCGCCAAGCAGGACAATGTCCGCTTCATCAAGGGCGTCGTGACGACGATGGATCACGAGGCGAAGACGATCCACCTCGACAGCGGTGTTGACGTCAAGTACGACTACCTCGTCATCGCGGTGGGCGTCACGACCAACTTCTTCGGCATCCCCGGTGCCGAGGAGTTCTCGATGCCGCTCTACAAGCGTTCTCAGGCACTCGCTGTGCGCGATCGTATGTTCGCGAGTCTCGAGGATGCCGCCGTCAACGGGCAGGACCGGGATCTTCGCATCATCGTCGTCGGCGGCGGCGCGACCGGCGTCGAGACTGCCGGCGCCTTCGCCGAGCTCCGCAACAACGACATGCCGACGACCTATCCCGAGCTCGACCGCAATCTCATCCACATCACGCTGGTCGAAATGGCCCCGCACGTCCTCGGCCCGTTCCATCCCAACCTCCGCGACTACGCGAAAAAGGCCCTCGAGAAGCGCAAGGTCGACCTGCGCCTCAGCACCACGGTCAGGGAGATCCGGGCCGATGGCGTCGTCGTCTCTCAGGGTGACAAAGAAGAGTTCCTTCCCGCCGGCATCGTCGTCTGGGCCAGCGGCATCACGGCCCACTCCTCGGTCGGGGACTGGAACGTCCCTCAGGGCCGCGGCGGCCGGATCGAGACCAACGAGCACAACCAGGTCAGGGGTCTCGACAAAGTCTTCGCGATCGGCGACATCTCCATCAGCCCCGACGGGTTGCCCCAGCTGGCACAGCCCGCCCTTCAGGGTGGCAAGCACGTGGCCAAGGTCATCAAGGCCGAACTCAAGGGCAAGACCGTCAGACCGTTCAAGTACCACGACAAGGGCACGATGGCGACGATCGGCCGCGCCTCGGCGATTGCGCAGATCAAGGGACTGCCACGACTGACGGGCTTCCCCGCCTGGTTCATCTGGGTCGCGCTCCACGTTGCCACGCTGCTGGGCAATCGCAACCGCTTCGCGACGATGATCAACCTGACGGCCAAGTACCTCGCGTGGGGCAGCCACAATGCGATCGTCGGCGAGACACCGCTGGTGCTGGCGCACAACCCCGTCCTCGTCGAGGGCAGGTCGGTGTCCAAGGCGGCCGAGCGCGAAGCCGCCCGCAAGGCGGCCGAAGAGACAGCCGCCGCCGGCATCACCGCACTCAAACAGCCGGCAGCCGACGACTGACGCTCAGCGGAGTTGTTCGCTCAGCTCGGCGTGGGCCGCGATCATCGACGGGCCGTACCACGTGAGCGACCGGCCGGAGACGAGCACCGTTTCGGCGGATTCGAATGCCTCCGGGCCGTCGTCCTTGCTGAAGACGTAGGGCTCATCGGGCAACAGAACGAGGTCGATGTCGGCACGGTCGACGTCGGCGAGATCGACGTGGGGATAGCGGTCGCCACCCTCATTCAGTGGAGCCGTGCCGAAGACGTTGTCGAGGCCGAGCCGGCGGGCCAGGTCGCCGGTGAATGTCGAGCTCCCGACGACCATCCACGGATCGCGCCAGATCGGGATCGCCACTCTGGCTCTTATCGGCGGGACCGGCCCCAGCCAGATACGTTCGACCTCGTCGAGCCAGTCAGGCACATCCCACTGCAGGCCTTCGCTGAACAGTCGGCGCAGCGAGGTGCAGGCTTCCTCGACGGTTTCGATGACCGTGACCCAGACCGGGATGCCGGCCTCGCGCAGTTTGCGGATGTCGAGCTCGCGGTTTTCCTCCCGGTTGGCCAGCACGAGGTCCGGTTCGAGAGCAGCAATCGCCTTGCGGTCCGGATTTTTGGTCCCGCGCACCCGTACGACGTCGAGGTCGGCCGGATGTGTGCACCAGTCGGTTGCCCCGATCAAAGCCTCGGGCCGGGTGAGGGCGATCGACTCGGTCAGCGAAGGGACCAACGACACGATGCGCCGGGCCGGGCCGCCGAGGTCGACGGGATGGCCCATGTCGTCCCTCATCGGCGCGCTCATCTTCCTGACCGGCGTAGACGTCATCCTTGATGCGATCGAATCGGCTGCACGCGCGGAATAGGCTGATTGCGCCCCTGGTCATAGGCCATCAGCGCCACGCCGATGGACAGTCGCGACGCCGGGTCGTCGAGCGGTAGGCCAAGCACCTGCTCGAGTTTTTGGAGACGCCTGTAGAGCGCCGTCCGATTGCGATGTGAGATTCGGGCAAGTTCGGTCTTGTTGCCGCCGACGGAGAGGAACTGTCGTAGGAGCTCCAGGAGTCCGGCATTGTGCCGCGCTTCATGGTCGAGAAGGGGTCCGAGCTCGGATTCGGCGAAGCCCTGAACTTTGGCGTCTGCCTGCAGATGGGCCATCAGCCCGGCCAGTCGGATGTCGGAATGCCGGAGGTACGTCATCGGCGGCTGGGCCATGGTCGCTGCGACCCCGGCGATGTGTTGAGCCGACTGAATCGAGCTCGCGGCTTCCAGGAGAGTCGGTGCGATGTGACCCAGGCCGATCCGGGCGAGTGGTTCCTGCTCTTGCACCGCGCCGGCAAACGCCGTGACCATTCCGTCCACGGACGACTTGCCGGCGAGCGAGATCAGAATTCCGACCTGGTCCGGCGACAGCACGCCGGCAAGGCTTGGACGCGGGAGGTCGCCGAGCGCATCAGACACGAGGTCGGTGAGACTCACGATCTGCCTTTGCGCAGTAACTCCATCAGGACTTGGTGAACCGGCTCTTTGAACGGCAAGGCCCACAAACGTCGAGCCACTTGCCACTCCGAGCGACTGGAGTCGCGCCCGGGCGTCGGCTTCGGTCGCGAATCGCCCATCGATGAGGGCGGAAAGGAAACCGGCATTGACCTGAACCTGAAGCCCTCGTTTGTCTCGTTCGATCATGCGCCCCAGCTCGAGAGCCTGCGCCGCGCGTTCGAGCGTCATGTCGTTTCGCTCGACGGTGGCGGAGCCGCCAAGCAGCACAAGGCGGCCCCAGGTCTGGCCCTGGACGCCAACGGGCGAGGTCGTCCAGTACTCGGGTCCCGAGCGACCGGTGTTTCGAAGCATCGGGGTCAGCCTCGACCGTCGCTCCCAATCCTCGAGCAAGCCCTCGGAGCCAGGACCGATCGCGCAAAATGCGACGACGCGGCGGTTGACGTCCTCCAGCACGAGGGAAGCATCGCACCGCTCGGCGGCAGCGGTCACAATCTCCTGGGCCGGTGCGGCGTCGAGGCTCAATCGGGTGAACGTCTCATGCACCTCCTGGGCGAACTGCACGTTCGCAAGTTGGTCCGCCACGATCCGGCGATGAACCTCTTCGGTGATGAGGACGAACCGGACTTTGCGGCGCAGGACAACCACGGGGAAGTCCGCGTCGCGTGCGACCAGTAGGGCCTCCTCCGGCACCAGCGGAAAGCGCGAACTCAGCTCGATGACGAGCCCGGCGGCTTCTGCCCGCAAAAGATCAGCAACGTAACGCGCCGCGTCTTTGGCCGAACCGGACATCGCCAGCCCGGTCGAGAGGATCAGTTCCTGACCCTCCAGGAGACCGTCGACGTCGCTGACCTCGCTGACGTGCACCCAGCGGATAGGTCGTTCGAGACTGTCCTGTCCGCTCAGTACTTCGGGATCACCGTCACGAACCGCCTGTACGTCCAACACTTCACGAAGTCGGATTTGCATCGGCCCATCGTATGCGACATAACGTCGCATGAAAAGCGAAAACAGTAACAGTCTGTTCGTCGACAGCATGCGACGAATGGGACAACATTGCAATCATGACTGCCACGCCAAACCCCCTCATCACTCATTGGACCGACGGAGCCGCCTACATCGGCAATGGAACACGACGCGGCGAGGTGACGAATCCGGCGACCGGCATGATCACCGCCGAAGTCGTGCTCGCGGACGCGGATGACGCAAAGCAGGTGATCGCTTCGGCGTACGAGGCTTCGAAGAGCTGGTCGCGCGCCTCATTGAGCACCCGGTCCCAGATCCTGTTCCGCTTTCGTGAACTGCTCAACGAACGCAAGCCGGAGCTCGCTGCCCTCATCACCGCAGAGCACGGCAAGGTTCTCTCCGACGCCCTCGGAGAAGTCTCGCGCGGCCAGGAGGTTGTCGAGTTCGCCTGCGGCGTGCCCCACCTCGTCAAGGGCTCCCACTCGCAATCGGTTTCGTCGGGCGTCGACGTTCACAGCGTCCGCCAGCCCCTTGGCGTCGTGGGGATCATCAGTCCCTTCAACTTCCCGGCAATGGTGCCGATGTGGTTCTTCCCGGTGGCGATAGCCGCTGGCAACGCGGTCGTGCTCAAGCCGAGTGAAAAGGATCCGTCCGCCGCGATCTGGATGGCCGAATTGTGGAAGGAAGCAGGACTCCCCGATGGCGTCTTCAACGTCCTCCAGGGCGACAAGGTCGCCGTTGATGCGCTGATCGACAGCCCCGACATCGCGTCCATCAGCTTTGTCGGATCGACGCCAATAGCGCGCTACGTCTACGAGCGAAGCAGCCTTGCGGGCAAGCGGGTGCAGTCCCTTGGTGGCGCGAAGAACCACATGGTCGTGCTCTCCGACGCCGACCTCGACCTCGCGGCCGATGCCGCCGTGAACGCCGGCTACGGATCAGCCGGTGAGCGGTGCATGGCTATCAGCGTCCTCGTCGCAGTGGGCGCCATCGCGGATGAACTCGTCTCGAAGATCGCCGCCCGCACCCATACGCTGCGCATCGGCGACGGCACGAAGGACGCGGACATGGGCCCGTTGGTGACCAAGGCTCACCGCGACAAGGTCGCCTCGTTCATCACCGCCGGAGTCGATGCCGGAGCCTCGCTCGTCATCGATGGCCGCGAGGCGAAGATCGACGGTGAGGCCGATGGATTCTGGCTCGGCCCCACATTGTTCGATCACGTTTCGCAGGACATGAGTGTCTACACCGAAGAGATTTTTGGTCCGGTTCTCAATGTCGTCCGCGTCGACACGTTCGACGAAGCCGTTCACCTGATCAATGCCAACCCTTACGGAAACGGGACCGCCATCTTCACCAGTGACGGCGGCGCCGCTCGTCGTTTCGAGCTCGACGTCGAAGTTGGAATGATCGGAGTGAACGTACCGATCCCGGTCCCCGTCTCGTACTACTCGTTCGGTGGCTGGAAGAACTCGCTCTTCGGTGACAGCCACGCCCACGGCGCTGAGGGCTTCCAGTTCTTCACGCGGGGCAAGGTCATCACGTCCCGGTGGTCCGATCCGGGCAACAAGCCCAGGGGCGGACTCGAACTCGCATTCCCGAGCAACAAATGACGACCTTCACGGCGGAGAGCCAACCGGCGACGACGAGCCGTACGTTCGATCTCGACCGCCAACATGTCTTTCACTCCTGGTCGGCTCAGGCCGAGATCACGCCGATGGTTGTCACTGACTCGGAGGGTTCATACATCTGGGACGAGAAGGGCAATCGCTACCTCGACTTCTCCTCTCAGCTGGTCTTCACCAACCTTGGCCACCGGCACCCGAAGATCGTCGCCGCGATCCAGGAGCAGGCCGCCCGACTCTGCACAATCGCGCCACAACACGCCAACGATCAGCGCTCCGAAGCCGCACGGCTCATCGCCGAACGGGCACCCGAAGGATTTTCGAAGGTGTTCTTCACCAATGGCGGCGCCGATGCCAACGAGCACGCAATCCGGATGGCAAGACTGCACACGGGCCGACCAAAGGTGATGGCCACCTACCGCTCGTACCACGGTGGTACCCAGATGGCGATAAACCTCACCGGCGATCCCCGGCGCTGGCCCAACGACACCGGCACCGATGGCATCGTCCACTTCTTCGGGCCGTACCTGTACCGCTCGGAGTTTCATGCGACGACGGAATCGGAAGAGTGCGCACGAGCCCTCCAACACCTCGAGCGCACCATCGAAGCGGAGGGCCCGGCGACGATCGCCGCGATCATCCTCGAAACGATCCCAGGGACTGCGGGCATCCTGATGCCACCAGAGGGATACCTGGCAGGCGTTCGCGAATTGTGCGACCGCCACGGAATAGTCCTTGTCGCCGATGAGGTCATGGCTGGCTTCGGCAGGGCCGGCGCGTGGTTCGCCCTCGATCTGTATGACGTCGTGCCCGATCTGATCACCTTTGCCAAGGGCGTCAATTCTGGTTACGTGCCCCTGGGCGGGGTTGTCCTGAGCGACAGGATTGCCGCGACCTTCGACCACCGGCCCTATCCGGGCGGGCTGACCTATTCGGGTCATCCCCTTGCCACGGCCGCCGCGGTGGCAGCAATCCATGCAATGGCCGACGAAGGGGCAATCGACAACGCTGCCCGCCTTGGCCGGGAGGTGTTCGGCCCGGGGCTCGCGGAGCTCGCACGGGCCCACCGTTGTGTCGGCGAGGTCAGAGGTGTCGGCGCCTTCTGGGCGATTGAGCTGGTGACCGACCGGGAAACAAGAGCGCCTCTGGCGCCATACGGCGGAACCAGCCCGGCGATGAATGAGATCGTGGCGGCGTGCAAGGCCGGTGGCATGCTTCCCTTTGCCAGTTCCAACCGGATCCACCTGGTACCCCCTTGCAATACGAGCGACGACGAAGCGCGGGAGGGTCTCGCGATCCTTGACCGCGCCCTGACTGCCGGGGACGCGCATGCCTTCGCATGACACCGTCTTCGAACGACATGCGCCTGATCAGGGGGTTGTCGATCGTTCGCTCGCCAAGACGGCCCACTCGGTCTTCTGGCTTGATGAGCTGGGGTCGGCCCCGGTCCACGACAGCTTGACGGGCCGGCTGGACGCCGATCTCGTCGTGGTTGGTGGCGGGTATTGCGGGCTTTGGACAGCGGTCCTCGCGAAGCTTCGCAACCCTGGCGCAAAGGTGGTCCTTCTCGAGTCCCGCACCGTCGGGTGGGCGGCGTCGGGGCGAAACGGCGGATTCTGCGAGTCGAGCCTCACCCACGGTGCGGCCAATGGCCGATCGCGTTGGCCGGATGAGTATGAGGCGCTCGAGCGACTGGGCACTAACAACCTTGACGGGTTCGCCACCGACATCGAGTCACTCGGAATTGATTGCCAGTTCGAACGAACCGGGATGCTTTCGGCTGCCGTCGAACCTCACCAGGTTGATTGGTTGAAGGACGAGACCGAGGGGGAGTGGCTCGACGCGGACGGTGTCCGTTCGGAGATCAACAGCCCGACCTTCCTGGCCGGCCGCTGGGATCGGGACTCCTGTGCGCTCGTTCATCCTGCGCGTCTTGCCCTGGAACTCGCCCGGGTCGCCCGAGACCTCGGAGTGGAGATTTTTGAGAACAGCCAGGTGATCGCCCTCGACCACAAGAAGGCCGACCGCGTCCAGGTGCGGACCGACCGGGGGAGTGTCAGCGCGGATCGTGTGGCCCTGGCCACCAACGTCTTCCGCCCAGTCCTTCGACGGGCTCGGATGCTCACCGTTCCGGTTTACGACTACGTGTTGATGACCGAACCGCTCAGCGAATCCCAGCAGGCCGACATTGGCTGGAAGAATCGTCAAGGGCTTGGGGACCTTGCAAATCAGTTTCACTACTCGCGGCTGACAGCCGACAACCGAATCCTGTGGGGCGGATATGACGCGATCTATCACGCCGGGCGCAAGGTCAGGTCCCGGTACGAGGACCGCCCGGAGTCCTATCAGAAACTGGCATCACATTTCTTCACGACGTTCCCGCAACTTGATGGATTGGCGTTCACCCACCGGTGGGCGGGGGCCATCGACGCCTCGACACAGTTCTGCGCCTTCCACGGACTCGCTCGACAAGGTCGTATCGCCTATGCCGGCGGATTCACCGGACTGGGAGTCGGTGCCACGCGGTTCGCAGCTGAAGTCATGCTCGATCGACTCTCGGGTGAGTTGACGCCTCGTACGCAGCTGTCCATGGTGCAGAAGAAGCCGCTGCCTTTTCCCCCGGAGCCGCTCGCATCGGCAGGGATCCAATTGACTCGCTGGTCGCTCGACCGCGCCGATCACCGGGAAGGCAAGCGAAACCTGCTGCTTCGTACGCTCGACGCCCTCGGACTCGGTTTCGAATCATGATCAAACGTTGCGACGATATTGCCCGCCGACTTCGAAGAACGTGTCGGTGATCTGCTGCAGCGAGCAGACCCGGGCAGCGTCCATGAGGACGGCGAAGACGTTGTCCTGAGTGATGGCCGCGGCCTTGAGTCGCTCGATCGCGGCCGCCGCCTCGTCGCGGTGGGCGCCCTGGAAGTCGTGGACTCGCTTGAGCTGCGATTCCTTCTCGGCGTCCGTCGCACGGGCGAGCTCGACGGTCTGCGCTTCGTCGCTGTCGCTCTCGGGCTTGCGGAACGTGTTGACGCCGACGATCGGCAGCGAGCCGTCATGCTTGCGGTGCTCATAGAGCATCGACTCGTCCTGGATCCGGCCGCGCTGGTAGCCGGTCTCCATCGCACCGAGCACGCCGCCGCGCTCGTTGATGCGGTCGAACTCGGCGAGGACGGCCTTCTCGACCAGATCGGTCATCTCGTCGATGATGAACGACCCCTGCAGGGGGTTCTCGCTCATCGCCAGGCCCCACTCGCGGTTGATGATCATCTGGATCGCCAGAGCCCGGCGTACCGACTCCTCGCCGGGGGTGGTGACGGCCTCGTCGTAGGCGTTGGTGTGCAGGCTGTTGGCGTTGTCATAGATCGCGATCAGCGCCTGGAGCGTGGTGCGGATGTCGTTGAAGTCCATCTCCTGCGCGTGCAGCGACCGCCCCGAGGTCTGCACGTGGTACTTCAGCTTCTGGCTGCGTTCGTTCGCGCCGTACTTCTCCTTCATCGCCACCGCCCAGATCCGCCGCGCGACGCGTCCGATCACGGAGTACTCGGGGTCCATGCCGTTGGAGAAGAAGAAGGACAGGTTGGGGGCGAAGGAGTCGATGTCCATCCCGCGCGCGAGGTAGGCCTCGACGTAGGTGAAGCCGTTGGCCAGGGTGAAGGC
>JALYQD010000087.1 GCA_030856025.1 Actinomycetota bacterium | reverse complement strand
TCGTCGACCCAGGCGTCAGGGACGTGGGGGAGGACCTCACGCTTCATATACGCGTCGATGCTCTCGCTCAGCGGCACGCGTTCGGTGTCGCGCAGCGAGGTGTCGGGTTCGAAATCGCCCTTGGGGGTGCGGCACACCTCGGCCGCGGGATCGTGCTCGCCGATCGCGCCGACGAGGGCCTTGAGGATGGGTGCACCGAGGGTGAGACCGGCTTCCCTGGCGAGCTTCTTGAGGTCGGCGGTGAAGGAGTCACGGGAGGTCCAGGTGGGGTGGCTTCGAGGCTCCGCTTCGCTCCGCACCTCAACCACCGGGGGAGGCACCTCAACCAACGACGCCAGAACGCCTTTGAGCTTGGCTCGGTCGGCGTCGGCGAGCTTGGCCACGGCCTTGCCTGCCATCGCGGCGTCGATCTTCTCACTCGTCATGAGAAAGCTCAGTTGCAGCGGTCGTTCGACCGTGATTTGGCGATAGCCGAAGTCCTTGGTGGCGAAGATCTTGGACTTGTCGCCCGGCTCGAAGCCGTCATACAACTTGACGATCGTGTCGATGTCGCTCGGCTTGAGCTCCCGGCGCTTGCTTCCGAGGCTCTTGCGCATCTTGGAAAAGAACCCAGTGCCGTCGATCAATTGCACCTTGCCCTTGCGGGCCTCGGCCTTGCTGTTGTCCAGGATCCAAACGTATGTCGCGATGCCGGTGTTGTAGAACATGTCGGTCGGCAGCGCCACGATCGCCTCGAGCAGGTCGTGCTCGAGGAGGTAACGGCGGATCTCCGACTCGCCCGATCCGGCGGCACCGGTGAAGAGCGCCGAGCCGTTGAGGACGATGCCGACCCGTCCGCCGCCCTGCTTCGCGGGCCGCATCTTGGAGACCAGGTGCAGCAGGAACAGCAGCTGCCCGTCGCTGATCGCCGGCAGCCCTGGCCCGAAGCGGCCGTCAAACCCGAGGTCGCGGTGCTCCGCGCGTACGACGGCCTCCGAGCGTTTCCACTCGACTCCATACGGTGGGTTGGCCAGGCAATAGTCGAACGTTTTGCCCGCGTGTTGGTCGTTGGCAAGCGTGTCGCCGTTGGCGATCGAGTCGACCGCATAACCCTTGATGACCATGTCGGACTTGCAGATGGCATAGGACTCGTCGTTGAGCTCCTGGCCGGCGAGCACAACCTCGGCGTCGGGATTGGCCGACTTGATGTGCTCCTCGGCGACGGCGAGCATACCGCCGGTGCCGGCCGTGGGGTCGTAGACGTGGCGGACGATGCCGGGCTTGCTGAGCACGTCGCCGTCAGGCGCGAGCAGCAGGTCGACGACCAGGGACACCGCATCGCGAGGGGTGAAATGCTCACCGGCCGTCTCATTGGACGACTCGGCGAACTTGCGGATGAGCTCCTCGAAGATCGCGCCCATGTCGGCGTTGCTCACCCGGTCAGGGTGCAGGTCGATGTCGGTGACGTCGCGGGTGACGAGATAGAGCAGGTCGGACTCGTCGAGCTTGGCGAGACTCTTGTCGAGCTCGAACTCCTCGAAGATGTCGCGCACATTGGGCGAGAAGCCCCGGACGTAGTCGCCGATGTTGGCCCGCAGATTGACCGGATCGCCGAGCAGTTTGCGCATGTCGTACTTGGAGGTGTTGTAGAACGAATGACCTGAGACCCTGGGGAGTGCGATGTCCTCGGGAACTCCGCGGAGGTCGCCGCGTTTGGCGAGGACCGCGTCCTTGGTGGGTTCGAGCACGCAGTCCAGGCGCCGCAGCACCACGAACGGCAGGATGACGCTGCCATACTGCGCAGGTTTGTAGGTGCCCCGCAGCAGGTTGGCGATGCGCCAGATGAACGCCCCGTGGTTGTTGACGGCGGTCTGATCCATGCTGCGTTGACTCAACGGATGTCCTTGTCGGTATGTATGTCGTGCGCGGGCGCCTCGGCACCATCTTGGTACACGCGGTGGGGCACGGGTGTCGATAGTGCTCCCGAGCCCCGACATTTTCGATCTGACGCTCGAAAAATCGAGTGTCAGGGGTCGCGTCTAGGTTGGTTGTATGGAGCAGATGGCGCGGCCGATGAGCGCGGTGATTCTTGACCGGATCGCCGCCGCGGAGCGTGAGCGTGCCCGGATCGAGGCCGAAGTCTCCTCGTTGATGCTCGACTACGAAGACGAGGTCCGGCGCGAGGCCGAGAAGAACGAATCGGCGAAGATCGCGAAGATGGAGGTGTCGTTCGCCGCCGACGAGCTGGCGCTGGTGTTGCTGACGCCGACTCGCACTGTGCAGTGTCGGCTCGCTCAGGCGCGTCGGGTGCGGGGCAGGATGCCGCTGACGTGGCTGGCGTGCCGACGAGGCGACCTCGACGGTTACCGGGTGCAGTTGATCGCCGAAGCGGCCGCCAAACTGGTCCGGCCCGATTCGGTGATGGCTCTGGATCACAAGGTCTCGGACTATGCCGCACGCCACACGACGGCTCAGCTGCGGGTCTGGTGCCGGCGTTTCATCGCCCGCACCGAGCCTGATCTGCTACGTGTCCGCAAGGCGTTTGCCTGGAAGGACCGTTCGGTGTGGTTCGACCACGACCCCGACGGTGTTTCCTGGATGCACGCGATGTTGAAGACCCCCGATGCGGTGCGACTTGATGCCATGTTGCGCAAAGTCGCCGACAAGCGCGCCGACGGCGATCCTGGCCTGACCGTCGAGCAGGCCCGCGCCGATGTCGCCGCCGATCTGCTACTCGGCCGGATCGATGTCAACGATCAGGCGACCGGACGCACTCATGTCGGCGCCACGATCGGCGTGGTGGTGCCGGTTCTCTCGCTGGCCGGGCTGACCGACGAGCCGGGGGAGTCCTTCGACGGGCAGTTCATGCTCGATGCCGAGACGGTTCGGGCGCTCGCGGCCGAAAAGGGCACACTCTTCTACCGGGTTTTCACCGATCCGCTTGGCCGGATCCTCGATGTCACCGAGATGGGCCGGTTCTCTTCGACGAAGCTACGGACCGCGATCCAGTTGCGCGACGGCAGTTGCGGTTTCCCGACCTGCAGCCGGTCTGCGGTGGAGTCCGACCTCGACCACGTGGTGCCCGTCCCGCAGGGTCCCACTGCCGCAGCGAATCAGCGACATTTGTGTCGACGGCACCACCGAATGAAGACCTACCGAATTGTCGAGACGACGATGGCCGGCGATCGTCATACGTGGCACTTGCCGAGCGGCGTGAGCGTCGATTCAGAGACGCGGCACTATGACGTCCGGCAAGAGGTCAGTCGATCACGGCTCGAGCACGACTTCGCCAACTGGCTGGTCGGCGAATACGCAGCCTGACCTACTGGCCTTCGGGCTTGCCGCCGAACATGATCTCGTCCCAGCTGGGGACACGCCGACGCTCGTGGCGCTTCTTGCGCTGTTGTGAGGAGGGGCCGGCGACGTCGGGCACAGCCACGTCCTGGTCGATCTCGTCTTCTTCGTAGGCCTCGGCAAGAGCGGCTTCGGCTTGTTCGTCGGAGATGTCCCCGGCCTCGTCGTCGAGCCGCGGTGCGGTGACCTCGCCGTCTTCCTCACCGAGCGCGAGCTGTCCCATGGCCCGGCGGTCACGTGCCGCCTTGAGCGACGAGACGCCCTCGGGGTGCTCATCGTCGGGTTCGACGGGGCCGTCCGCGATCTGACTGCGTACGGCATCGGCGATCGCCATGTCGCCGGCATCGGCAACCACGACGTCACCGACCAGGTCGTGGGCGAGCTCGTCGGCGGGAAGCACGTAGCGTCCGCGGACATCGAAAATGAACGAAGCGGCTTCGCTGGCGCCTTCGGGCGTGATGTGAAGGGCCCAGCGTCCGTCCTCACGGCGCCACGAGTCCCAGGCGGCGGCCTCGGGGCTTCCGCCGCGAGCGAGGAGGCGTTCGTTGACAAGAGTGCCGAGCAACACGCCAGCCCCGCCGACATACTTGCGCCGGATGACGGTCTTGCGGGCCTGCTCCACCATGTATTCGCGTTCGGCAAGGACCGGGATGGCATAGGCCATGATCCTGTCGACGTCCACTCCTGCCGCATCGGCGACCGTGTCGGGGCTTTCGCCGCGACGGATACGGGTCTGGATGTCGCGGGGGCTGAGTGAACTTTCCATCTTGATCTCCAACTGGCCGCGGACGGTTTTGTCCGTTGGTGAAAGGGCGTCGATCAAGGACTTCGCGCGGTGATCGGCTCGGATGCGGAATTCTTCTCCCGATGCGGCATCGCGCGCGATGAGGTAGGTGCGGTCCTCGCTCAGTCTGCTCAGACCGAGATCGCGCATGGGGTGCCTCCAAAATATTGCGTGCCCTCAGTCTTATGGGTCGGGGGCCCGAATCCTATGAGACGCGCCGATACCGGCTACGTTCTTATCCGTGTCCGATGTCTTCCTCTTGATCCTCGATCTCGCCGGAATCGCCGTGTTCGCGATGACCGGAGCCCTCGTCGGCGTGCGCAAGGAGATGGACGGCTTCGGGGTGACGGTGCTCGCGATCATCACCGGACTCGGTGGCGGCGTCCTGCGCGATGTCCTGATCGGTGCGGTGCCGCCTGCCGCGCTGGACGACTGGCGATATCTCGTCGTGCCGGCCGTGACCGGAATCGGTGTGTTCTATTTCCATCCGACGATCGGACGGGCCGAGAAGCAGATCGCGGTCCTGGACGCGATCGGGCTCGGATTGTTCTGCGTCACCGGCGCCGTCAAGGCCGAGGAATTCGGTTTGAGCATCGTGCCGTCTGCACTTCTCGGTATGGTCACGGCCGTCGGGGGCGGGATGATGCGCGATGTCCTCGCCGGCCGCGTGCCGGTCATCTTCAAGGACGAGCTGTACGCGACCCCGGCCCTGGCCGGTGCCCTGATCGCCGCAGTCCTCCACCGCTACGAAGTCCAGCAAGGCTGGTATGTGATCGCGGTCGGCGTCTGCATCGTGTGGCGCATACTCGCACTGAAACGGGGCTGGAAAGCTCCCCTGCCGCCGGGCATCGACCGCGGCTGAGTCACGACTCCGGGTTTCGGTTGCGCCGGTTCACTGGCGGGGAAGCACCTGGTCGAATGCAGTGTCGTGGTTGCCGAAGCGGTGCGTCGTGATCGTGACCGACTGCTCCCGAAGGAACGGCAACGCCTCGAGCCGACCCGATGGAGTGACCGGACCGCCGTAGATCGCGACGTCGGGGTTGCCTCCGACCGCGTCGGCAAGCGCTGACGGGTCGGACCCGATGAGCCGGACACGGGCAGGCCGATGCTCGTTGGCATAGGCCAGCCATTCGGCCTCGGTCTCGACCCGATCGACACCCGGGACGGCGGCCAGTGCCTGGTGGCTGCTGACCGTCACCTTGGCGCCGACCCGTTTGGCCGCGATCAAGACGCGTACGAGGTCGGCCAGCCGGCCTTCCTCGCCGAAACGGACGGTGACCGGGACCGTGCGGTAGCGGAACACGTTGCGTTCGACCTGCAGCCCGGAGACGTCCTTGGCCACGCCGAACTCACGGGACCACGCGATCTGGTCCGATGCCGCGGCCTTCGCCAGTGCGGCACGATCGGCCGGGGTGAGCGAGCTCTCTGCGGTGTGGAGGACCTTCTGGACGCTCGTCGACAACGGCACGTCGCTCTTGACGGCGCGAAGCGGCTTGGGGGTCCATGAGCCGAAGTGCGTCAGGTAGTTCGGGCCGCCGGCCTTGCCGGTTGTGCCGACCGAGGAGCGTTTCCAGCCGCCGAACGGCTGGCGCTGGACGATCGCCCCGGTGATGCCACGGTTGACGTAGAGGTTGCCTGCCTGGACCGTGTCGATCCACGCGTTGACCTCGTCGGGATCGAGCGAATGGATGCCGGCGGTGAGCCCGTAGTCCGTCGCATTCTGGAACTCGATCGCCTCGGCGAGGTCGCGCGCATGCATGACGCCGAGCACGGGGCCGAAGAACTCGGTCGTATGGAAGTAGCTGCCGGACACGACTCCGGTGCGGACGCCGGGCGACCAGAGCCGGCCGGTCGCGTCGAGCTGCCTGGGCTCGATGAGCCACTCCTCACCCTCGGCGAGAGTGGTGAGCGCCTTGGCCAGCTTGCCGGCGGCGGGTTCGATGATCGGACCCATGAAGACTTCAGGATCGTCGGGATAGCCGACACGCTGCGAAGTGACGGCATCGACGAGCTGGCGGTGGAACCGCTCCGAGGTGGCAACCGAGCCGACGAGGATGACCAGGCTCGCGGCCGAGCACTTCTGACCGGCGTGGCCGAAGGCGCTCTTGGCGACATCGGCGGCGGCCTGGTCGATATCGGCGCTGGGCGTGACGATGATGGCGTTCTTGCCACTGGTCTCGGCGAGCAGCGGCAGGTCGGTGCGCCACGAACGGAACAGCGCGGCCGTTTCCCAGGCACCGGTAAGGATGACCCGGTCGACGAGTGAATGCGAGATCAGGGCCTTGCCGAGCACGCCCTCGTCGATGGTCGCGTAGCTCAGGACGTCGCGAGGGACGCCGGCCTCCCAGAGGGCTTCGACCATGACGGCCGAGCAGCGGCGCGCTTGATGGGCGGGCTTGATGATGACGCCGCTGCCGGAGGCGAGGGCGGCCAGGACCGAACCGGCAGGGATGGCGACCGGGAAGTTCCACGGGGGAGTCACGACGGTGAGCTGGGCCGGATTGAATGTGGCGCCGTCGACGGCTTCGAGCCGGCGGGCCGCTTCGGCGTAGTAGTTGGCGAAGTCGATCGCTTCGCTGACCTCTACGTCGGCCTCGGCGATCGTCTTGCCGGTTTCGGCGGCCATCACCGAGATGAGCTCACCGCGGCGGGCCGCCAGGGACGTTGCGCACTGGTGCAGCACCCAGGAACGGATGTCGGCATCGCGCTTGCCCCATACGGCGCCGGCACGCTGGGTGCGCTGGATCATCGACTCGAGGCTGGCCGGTCCGGGGATGCGACCGGCCTTGACGGTCTCGTTGCCCATCTGGGTGTAGGTCGAGCGGGACAGAACCGATCGACCCCAGGCGCGGTTGGCGGGGACAGACGGATCCGTGTCAGGGGTGTTGGCGAAGTCGCCGTGGATGTTGCGCACGCCCTCGGTGTAGCGGTCCTGGACGCGGTGTGGCGCGGGCACTTCGTCGTCGATCGCCTTGACCGAGTCGAGGAAACGGTGCTTCTCGCGCTCGAACAGCTCCGTGCTCGACGAGAGTTCGAAGACCGCCGACATGAAGTTCTCCTGGCTGGCGTTCTCTTCCAGCCGGCGCACGAGGTAGGAAATCGCGACGTCGAACTCGTCGGGGTGCACGACCGGTGTGTAGAGCAACAGCTCGCCGACTTCCTTGCGCACCGCAGCGGCCTGGCCCGAAGCCATCCCGAGCAGCATCTCGAAGTCGACCGCGCCGCGCACCGAGCGCTTGCCGGCGAGGAGCCAGGCATAGGCCACGTCGAACAGGTTTTGCCCGGCGACGCCGATGCGCACGGCATCCATACGCTCGGGCGTGAACGCATAGTTCAGGACGCGCTTGTAGTTGGTGTCGGTCTCCTGCTTGGTCAGGAATGTCGCCTGCGGCCAACCGTGGACGAGCGCGTCGACGCGCTCCATCGCGAGGTTGGCGCCCTTGACGACGCGGACCTTGATGGGCGAACCGCCATTGATGCGGCGCTCCGACGCCCAGTCCTGGAGGCGCTCCATCGCACCGAGCGCGTCGGGGAGGTAGGCCTGCAGGACGATGCCGGCTTCGAGGTCGGGGAACTGGTCGAGGACCTTGGTGAAGACCGCGATCGTGAGGTCGAGGTCGCGGTATTCCTCCATGTCAAGGTTGATGAACTTCTTCTTGTCGCCCGACGACGCGTAGGCATAGAGCGGGGAGAGTTGATCGACGACGCGGTCGACGGTCTCTTCGAAGGCCCACAGCGACAACTGGCTGGCGACGGCCGAGACCTTGACCGACACGTAGTCGACGTCTTCGCGCTCGAGGAGCACGCGCGTGCCGGCCAGGCGGCGGGCGGCCTCGTCATCGCCGAGGACGGCCTCGCCGAGCAGGTTGAGGTTGAGACGGTCGCCGTCGGCGCGGAGCTTGCGGATCGCCTTGCCCAGCTTCTTGGGACGGGCGTCGATGATGAGGTGGCCGACCATACGGCGCAGGGCGCGGCGCGCGGTCGCGACGACGAAGCCGGGCATCATCAGCGAGAAAAAGGCGCCGAGCTTGACCAACGCACGCAGGTGGACCGGCAGGAACTTCGGCGTGTGCCGGGCGAGCGCCCGCAGGTTGTGGGCGGCAACGAGGGTGTCGTCAGGACGTATGACCCGATCGACGAAACCGATGGTGAAATCGAGCCCCTGGGGGTCCTTCAACAAATGCGCAAGGCGCTTTGCCGCCGGGTCGGTTCGCTGGTTTTTGGAGTTGGCGGGGTCGATCCACCGTTGTACGAGATCGACGCTTGCGTCGGCGAGAGTGAGATCGGTCATATCCCGGCCAAGATTAGCGTCATCGGGCACGGAGTTCACGTCGCGGTGGCAAGTTTCGGCGGCCTGAAGGACCAAGCGACCACTGTGGCGCTCAAACCGGCGACAAGTGGGACCCAGAAGCCTGCCGAAGCGCCGTGATTGTCGATCACCCGGCCGGCAAAAGCGGCACCCGGCGCGACGCCGACGGCGAGCCCTGTGGTGGTCCAGGCGATGCCCTCGGTGAGCCGTGAGGGTGCCACATGGATCTGGATCAGGG
>JALYQD010000052.1 GCA_030856025.1 Actinomycetota bacterium | reverse complement strand
GCGCGCCACCCGCAGCACCTTGACCAGCCCGGGCGCAAGGTGTCCGATTGGAGCATGATGCCCGTGAACGCTTCGCGCAGCAAAGACGAATCAGACGATGCGCGGGGGTGCGATGGAGACCCCGCCTGAGCACAATCGGCAACGGTATGTCGTGATCGGCTCATCCGCTGTTGCGTCGCAAGTCTGCGCAACGCTCGTCGCTCGTGGAAATGAGGTCGCCCACATTGCCGAGCCCGACGACTCGGCACTTGCGGAAAGTATTGGCAAAACCACAGCCGGAATAGCAGTTCTCGTGCACGACGACGTGGCAGCCCTGCGGTACGCGCTGGCCTGCTCGCACGTCCGCCCGACGGTTCCGCTGGTGGTCACGATATTCGATCGAACCATCGCCGACGAGCTGAGAAGACTGCTCCCGGATGTGGTCGTCACGTCGCCGGCGGCCTTGGCCGCCCCATTGTTGGCCGGCCCCTGCATCTCAAAAGACTTCCTGTCAGTAGCGGCAGCGGGCAAGGGCCGAATCGGATCCAGACTCGATGGTGGTGTTCCGGTGACAATTCACGCTCCCGCCGGAGAAACCCGGGGTCCGCGATCGGGTTCGGCGAATACTTGGATCACCGTGGCCGCGACATGACGCAGGAATCAAATTGTTGGTGCTGGGCGCACTGGGCTTGATTGCGATATTGATTGTCGACTGGGTTTGGCTTGTTGCCATAGATCACGAGCCACTGGCCTCTTCGTTCCTGGCCGCCGTGAGCATTGTTGCCACCGTCGGTCCTGCGAAGAGCGGTGAGGCGCCCTATGCGATCGTCAGCGCACTGGGAATGCTGTTGGCGGTTGTCTTCACAGCCATGTTCACAGCAGGAATCGTGGATCGACAACTTGGTCCAAGGCTTGTGGGACTACTTGGTGACCGAACGATCCCTCGCAAGGACCACGTCATTGTCGTCGGACTTGGACAGGTCGGGCTTCGGCTGTGTGTCGAACTGAGATCGCTCGGCATACCGGTCGTCGGAGTAGAGAGGGATCCCGCCGCTTCCAACCTGAGGCTGGCGCCGTCCTTGCGGATACCCACAGTGATCGGTCATGGAACCGATCGCGGTCTCCTCGCATCTCTTGGATCCGAACGGGCTCGTGCGATTGCTGCGGTCGGCTCGGATGACTTGGACAATGTGGCGGTGGCCGCCGCCGCGCATGCCGTAGCACCCAGAACGAACGTCGTCCTGCGCGCCGGGGAGCAGGAGGCGATTGCCGAGACGCGATTTCTCCTGCCGCTGGGCACAACGCGCGATGTGACTGCGATCTGCGCGGGCTTCGTCAGCGCACACCTCGTGGGGGAGCGTCCTGGTGGAGTCGTGCAGTACGCCGACGAAATATTCCTGCGGCTTCCTGGTGGAGAGATACGATCCTGGGCCCCGCGCAGGCTGGTTGCATGCCAGCATTCGGGCTTTCGCCCAGGTCAGTGACGCTCGGGTCAATGACGAAGTCTTCTGGTGATCTCGGCGGCTGTTTCCCTTGCAGCCGCGACGAGATCGCCCGGCGCATCGCGGGTCTCCCAGGTCACGGCCACCGAAGCATGGATCGTGGATGACCCGACTGCCGCCGCGACTGAGGCGAAGCCCGGGGTCACCTCGCCGTCCTCGGTCGCATAGCCGCGTTGCCGCGTCGTGCTGAGCAGTCGGCGGAGCTCGGTGGGGGACTGCGGACCCTTGCCGGTCCGGTTCACGAACGCGGCCTTGCCGGGATAGAGCGCGCGGATCTGGGCCGGCGGCAACGTCGCCAGTATGGCCCGACCCGAAGCGGTCAGATGGGCGGGCAGTCGCACGCCGACGTCGGTCACCAGCGGGGGATGCCCGGGCGCGCGTTCCTCGATGACGTACAGAACGTCGGAGCCGGACAACATCACCAGGTGTGCCGACTGTCCGACGGCGTCGACGAGCCGTGCGAGCGGTATGCGGGCCAGCCGGGCAAGAGGCTCCTGCTGGGCGAAGCCGTGGCCGACTTCCCAGGCGGCGATGCCGATGCCCCAGGTCTTGTCGTCGGGGTAGTGGATGACGAAGTCCTCTTCGGCCATCGCGGCGAGGAGGTGATAGGTCGAGGAGCGCGGCATGTCCATGACCTGGGCGATGCGCGATGCCGGGACCGGGAGCGGTTGGCCGGAGAGATACTTCATGACCCGAAGCGCCGCGGTCGCGGCCGGAACTACTCTTGCCATGGTTCCCCTCAGCCGACATCTCGTATGCGAGACAGTATCGCAGGGTCAGGACCGCACACTGGCGCCGGATCGTGGCGATCGCCCTGGGCAGCCGGGAATACCTCGGGCAGTGGTTCGACGACCCTGAAGACCTTGCCGTGCAGATCCGCGAACCGTGGGTCGGTGCGCGGCCGATCCTCCCGACGGACTCACATGATCACCGGGGAGCGGCCTTCGGTTCTCGAGCCGTTCCGCCTCGGCTGCTGACCGGGACGTCTCGCATACGAGACACTTGCTACGCCGGGCGTATGGCGCCGGCAGGCTCCGAGCGAGTCCAATGGACTCATGGTGTTGTTAGGTGTCGGCCCGCTCCATGCCGATGATGTTGTCGCAGTCGCTCGTCACGATGCACAAGTCGAGATCGGTGCGGATGCTCTCGACGCGATGGGGCGCGCCCGCAAGCACATCGAGCAGCTCGCGTCCTCCGATGTCCCGGTCTACGGCGTCTCCACCGGCTTCGGGGCACTCGCCCAACGGCACATCGCCCCCGAGCTCCGTACGCAGTTGCAAAAGAGCCTCATTCGCTCGCACGCGGCCGGCTCCGGTCCGCACGTCGAACGTGAAGTCGTCCGCGCACTCATGCTGTTGCGCCTCTCGACGCTGGCCACCGGTCATACCGGCGTCCGGGTCGAAACCGCCCAGACGCTCGCGGCGCTGCTCAACGCCGGCATCACGCCGGTCGTCCACGAATACGGAAGCCTCGGCTGTTCGGGCGACCTCGCGCCGTTGGCTCATTGCGCGCTCGCGCTGATGGGCGAGGGCGAAGTTTATGTGCGCACTTCGGCGGGCACCGAGCTCAAACCTGCCGCCGAAGCACTCGCCGCACACGGCATCGCGCCGGTCGAGCTGGCCGAGAAGGAAGGCCTCGCGCTCATCAACGGCACCGACGGCATGCTGGGCATGCTCGTCCTTGCGATCCATGACCTGCGGAAGCTCCTCGACACAGCCGACCTCGCCGCCGCGATGAGCATCGAGGGACTCATGGGCACCGACCGGGTGCTTGCCGCCGATCTCCAGGCGCTCAGGCCACACCCCGGTCAGGCCGCTTCGGCTGCGCACATGCGCGAAATCCTTGCCGGCTCGCCGATCGTCGAGAGCCACCGGGAGGGCGACGGCCGCGTCCAGGACGCCTACTCGATGCGCTGCTCGCCACAGGTCCACGGCGCGGCACGCGACACCGTCGACTTTGCCGCGACCGTCGCCGGCCGCGAGCTCGCCTCCGCGATCGACAACCCCACTGTCCTGGACGACGGGCGGGTCGAGTCCAATGGCAACTTCCATGGCGCCCCCGTCGCCTACGTCCTCGACTTCCTCGCCATTCCGGTCGCCGATGTCGCGAGCATGAGTGAGCGCCGCACCGACCGTTTCCTCGACACTTCGCGCAACCAGGGGCTTCCTGCTTTCCTCGCCGATGACCCGGGTGTCGACTCCGGCCACATGATCGCCCAATACACGCAGGCCGCCATCGTGTCCGAGCTCAAACGCCTCGCCGCCCCGGCCAGCGTGGACTCCATACCGTCGAGCGCGATGCAGGAAGATCACGTGTCGATGGGCTGGTCGTCGGCCCGCAAGCTCCGCAAGGCCGTCGACGGTCTGGGCCGGGTGCTGGCGATCGAGATCCTGACCGCTGCACGAGGCATCGACCTGCGCGCGCCGCTGAAGCCCGCCGCTGTCACCGGCGCCGCCATCGCCGAGCTCCGCAAGGCCGTCGGCGGTCCCGGACCCGACCGCTACCTCGCACCCGAAATCGAAGCCGCGACCCAGCTCGTCGTCGCCGGCGCCTTCACCGCCCGCACCGTTCCCGCTGGGAGTGACGTTCGGCAGGAGAATCACGGCGTGTCGCCTGCCAAACGTCACTCTCACGGGGGACTCAGCCCCGATCGCAAGAGGTTCTGAAAGGCAAATGATGACTGAGAAGCCCACAATTCGCGCCGCGCGGGGCAACACGCTCACCGCCCGTTCCTGGCAGACCGAAGCGCCGATGCGCATGCTCATGAACAACCTCGATCCCGAAGTCGCCGAGCGCCCCGAGGACCTCGTCGTCTACGGCGGCACCGGCAAGGCTGCCCGCAACTGGGAGTCCTACGACGCGATCATCCGCACGCTCGAGACCCTCGCCGACGACGAGACCCTGCTCGTCCAGTCCGGCAAACCGGTCGGCGTCTTCCGTACACACGAATGGGCGCCACGCGTGCTCATCGCCAACTCTAACCTCGTCGGCGACTGGGCGACGTGGCCCGAGTTCCGCAAGCTCGAAGCCGAGGGCCTGATGATGTATGGCCAGATGACGGCCGGCTCGTGGATCTACATCGGCACGCAGGGCATCCTGCAAGGCACGTATGAAACCTTCGGCGCGATCGCTCGTAAGTTCGCCGCCGACTCCGGAGGCGGGCATGGGGTTGGTGGAGGAACTCTCGCCGGCACGCTGACCTTGACCGGTGGCGCGGGCGGTATGGGCGGCGCCCAGCCCCTCGCCGTGACGATGAACGACGGCGCCGTGATCGTGGTCGACGTCGACGAGACGCGGCTCGAACGCCGGGTCAAGCACGGCTACCTCGACGAATACTGGACCGACCTGGACCAGGCCGTCGAGCGCGCGCTGACCGCCAAGAACGAACGCCGCGCCCTCTCAGTCGGCATTGTCGGCAACGCCGCGACAGTCTTCACCGAGCTCCTCGAACGCGGCGTCCCGATCGACATCGTGACCGATCAGACCAGCGCCCACGATCCGCTCAGCTACCTGCCCGAGGGCATCAGCGTCGCGGACTGGCATACCGAAGCTGCCAGGGATCCAGAAGGCTTCACGCTCAAGGCCCGCGCCTCGATGACCAAGCACGTCCGCGCCATGGTCGGCTTCATGGATGCCGGCGCCGAGGTCTTCGACTATGGCAATTCGATTCGCCAGGAGGCCCGCCTCGGCGGCTTCGAGCGCGCCTTCGATTTCCCCGGCTTCGTGCCGGCCTACATCCGGCCGCTGTTCTGCGAAGGCAAGGGGCCGTTCCGGTGGGCTGCGCTCTCGGGCGACCCGGCCGACATCGCCGCAACCGACAAGGCGATCCTCGAGCTGTTCCCCGAGGACAAGCACCTCGCACGCTGGATCACCCAGGCGCAGGAGAAGGTCCACTTCGAGGGCCTGCCCGCGCGCATCTGCTGGCTCGGCTACAAGGAGCGCCACCTCGCCGGACTGAAGTTCAACGAGATGGTGGCATCGGGTGAGCTCAGCGCTCCGGTCGTCATCGGCCGCGATCATCTCGACTCCGGCTCGGTGGCCTCGCCCTACCGCGAGACCGAGTCCATGGCCGACGGTTCTGACGCGGTCGCCGACTGGCCCCTGCTCAACGCGTTGCTCAACACGGCTTCGGGCGCGACCTGGGTGTCGATCCACCATGGCGGCGGCGTGGGCATGGGCCGATCGATCCACGCGGGCCAGGTCGTCGTCGCCGACGGCACGGATCTCGCCGCGCAGAAGATCGAGCGCGTGCTCGTCAACGACCCGGGCACGGGCGTCATGCGGCACGTCGACGCCGGCTACGACCGGGCAAAGGAAGTCGCCGCCGAACGCGGCCTCCGCGTGCCGATGCTGGAGGGTTGATGTTCGACAGCGGCAGAATCGCACAGTTTGTGGGCGGGCTCTCTGGCGAACGGCCGGACGATCATGCTTGACGAGATCGCGGACATCGGGCGCGACGCGCATACCGGCGGCTATCGGCGGTATGCGTGGAGCGACGCCGACATGGCGTTGCGCGAATGGTTCGTGTCGAGTGCCGAAACCCGTGGCCTGGACGTCCACGAGGACGGCAACGGCAACCAATACGCCTGGCGGGGCTCGTCCCAACAGGGCAATGCACTGATGATCGGCTCGCACCTCGACTCGGTGCCCGACGGTGGTGCCTACGACGGGCCGCTCGGCGTGGTCAGCTCGTTCGAAGCCCTCGACCAGCTGGGCGACTTCGAGCCATCACGTCCGATCGTGATCGCCAACTTCGCTGACGAGGAAGGCGCCCGTTTCGGCATCGCCTGCGCAGGCTCCCAGCTCCTCACCGGCGTGCTCGACGCGGACAAGGCGCTCGGGCTCAGGGACTGCGACGGCATCACGATGGCCGAAGCGCTGACCTCGCGCGGCCGCGATCCCCGGGCACTTGGCTCCGACCTCGGGCTGCTCGCGAAGATCGGCACGTTCGTCGAGCTCCACGTCGAACAGGGCAAGTCCCTCATCGACTCCGGCGATGCGGTCGGTGTCGCCTCGGCGATCTGGCCGCACGGCCGCTTCCGCTTCGACTTCTGCGGCGAGGCCAATCATGCCGGCGCCACCGCGATGGCGGACCGGCGCGACCCGATGATCGCGTATGCGGCCACCGTCCTCGCGGCCCAGCGGCTCGCCACCGAGTCGGGTGCCCGTGCCACGTTCGGCAAGCTTCGGGTCGAGCCTGGCGGCACCAACGCCATACCGTCGCGCATCACCGCGTGGCTCGATGCGCGTGCGTCGGGCGAAGCAAACCTCGACAAGCTCGTGGACGACCTGGTCGCGGCGGCGAAGGAGGCTTCTGCGCAGACGGACGTCGAAATGACGACCGAGTCGCTCAGCCCTGCCGTTGAGTTCGACATACCGCTGCGCGACGGGCTGGCCAAGCTCCTCGATGCGCCGGTCCTCCCGACCGGCGCGGGCCACGACGCAGGCGTCCTGTCCGAACACCTCCCGACCGCCATGTTGTTCATCCGTAATCCGACCGGCATCTCGCACTCGCCCGAGGAATTCGCCGAGGACGCCGACTGCAAGGCCGGCGTCGACGCCCTCGCCGACGTCATCAGGGCGCTGGCGTGATGAAGGCATTCGCGTGATCGGCGTCGGGCGATGATCACCCTCCCGGCCTTCGCCAACTGCCACAGCCACGCATTCCACCGGGCGCTGCGCGGCCGCGTCACCGGCGCCGACTCATTTTGGTCGTGGCGCGACCAGATGTATGCCCTCGCCGGCGCGCTCGACCCCGACCTGATGTTCGACCTGGCCAAGGCGACGTATGGCGAAATGCGGCTCGCCGGGATCGGCGTCGTCGGCGAGTTCCACTACCTCCACCACGGCCCCGACGGCGCGTATGACGACCCGAACGCCATGGGCGAAGCCCTCATCGCGGCCGCCCGCGAGGCCGGCATCCGCATCTGCCTGCTCGACGCCTGTTACCTGTCGGCCGGGTTCCCTTCGACGGGCTCAGGACAAGCGGCAGCCCCCGAAGGAGTCCAGCGGCGTTTCAGTGACGGCTCGGCCGAGGCCTGGGCGGTTCGTGTCGGCGACCTCGCCGCCCGTCATGCCGGCGCCGACGACGTCGTGATCGGCGCGGCCATCCACTCGGTGCGCGCCGTCCCGCAGGACCAGTTGTCAACCGTCGCGGACGCCCTGCCCGGCGCGCCCCTGCACGTCCACCTCTCCGAGCAACCCGCCGAGAACGAGGAATGCCTCACGGCCACCGGCCTCACCCCGACGGCTTTGCTTGCCGAATCAGGCGTCTGGACCAGCCGGACCACAGCCGTCCACGCGACCCACCTGACCGCCGGCGACATCCATACGATCGGCGAAGCGGCCTCCTTCGTGTGCTTCTGCCCGACGACCGAACGCGAGCTCGCCGACGGCATCGGCCCGAGCGTCGCGCTCCGCGACGCGGGCGCGCGGCTGACATTGGGCTCGGACAGCAATACCGTGATCGACATGTTCGAAGAAGCGCGTGCCGTCGAGATGAACGAACGACTGGCCAGCGGCATCCGCGGCTCGTGGAGCGCCAGCGAGCTGGGCGAGGCCGCCACGGCCGCGGGCTATGAGTCGCTCGGCTTCGCCGCGGCCGACAAGATCCAGGTGTCGACAGACTCCGTCCGCATGGCCGGGGCCACCGAATCGCTGTGGGCGGCGACATCCGCGGATGTCATCGCGACAATGCCCGATGGACGGCCGGGCGCCGAGGACCTTCACCAGGCGGTAGCCCAGGATTTGCAGCGTGCGATCGCTGCGTGCTGGAGTCGCGTATGAGCCTCCTGGTCACCAACATCGGCGAACTCGTGACGTGGGGCGAGGAACCGATCGTCAACGATGCCGCGTTCGTCGTCGACAAGGGCGCGATCGCGTGGGTCGGGCGACGTGTGGACGCCCCTGAGGCCGACGCGGTCAACGATGTCGGGGGAGCGGCTGTCATCCCCGGTTTTGTCGACTCGCACAGCCACCTCGCCTTCGCCGGCGACCGTTCGGCCGAGTTCGAAGCGCGTATGACCGGGCAGCCCTATCAGGCCGGTGGCATCCGGTCGACCGTCGATGCCACCCGTGCGGCGACCGATGAGCAGCTCGCCGCCAACATCGCCCGTCACCTCGCCGAGATGAGTGCCCAGGGGACAACCACGGTCGAGATCAAGAGCGGTTACGGACTCACGGTCCTCGACGAGTCCCGGTCGCTGGCCATCGCGAGACAGTTCACGCCGGAGACGACATACCTGGGCGCACACGTCGTCCCGGCCGGTACGGACGTCGCCGCATACGTCGACCTCGTCACCGGTCCGATGCTCGAGGCCTGTGCGCCGCACGCCCGGTGGATCGATGTCTTTTGCGAGGACGGGGCCTTCGACGCGGACGCCGCCAGGATCATCCTCAAGGCGGGTATGGCGGCCGGGCTCCTTCCCCGTGTCCACGCCAACCAGCTCGGCCACGGCCCTGGCGTCCGGGTCGCCTGCGAGGTCGGTGCGGCCGCCGCAGACCACTGCACCTATCTGAGCGACGACGACATCGACGCCCTTGCCTCGGCCGGAGTCGTCGCGGGGCTGTTGCCCGGCGTCGAGTTCTCGACCCGGCAGCCCTACCCGGACGCGCGGCGCCTCCTCGACGCCGGCATCACGGTGTCGATCGCGACCGACTGCAACCCGGGAAGCTCCTACACGTCCTCGATGCCGTTCTGCATCGCCGTCGCCGTCCGCGACATGCAAATGTCCCCGCGCCAGGCGCTCTGGTCGGCCACGATGGGCGGCGCTGCATCACTCAGACGCGATGACATCGGCCGACTCACCGTCGGTGCCCGGGCCGACTTCGCGGTCCTGGCGGCACCGTCATACGTCCACCTCGCCTACCGTCCTGGGGTTCCGTTGGTGCTCAGCACCTGGAAGGACGGCAGGCAGGTCGTCTAACGGGACGGGTCGCGGTTGTAGGCGGACTTGGCCCAGAGGAACCCGACCGCGGTGGCGACGACGCACCAGGCGATCGAGATCCACCAGCTGTTGCCGATCGGCGTGCCCATCAGGAGTCCGCGCATCGTTTCGATCATGGGAGTGAACGGCCGGTTCTCGGCGAACCACGCCACCGGGCCCGGCATCGAGTCGGTCGGTACGAAGGCGCTGCTGATGAACGGAAGGAACGAGATCGGGAAGGCAAGGTTGCTGGCTTCCTCGGGCGTGTTGGAGACCAGTCCGAGCGCCACGGTCAACCAGGTCAGGGCGAAGGTGATCAGCGTGAGAACTCCGAGCAAGCCGATCCAGGCGAGGACGCCGGCCTGCGGGCGGAAGCCCATGATCACGGCGACGCCGATGACGAGGGCGACACAGATGATCGTCATGATCATGCCGCTGATGACATGGCCGGCCAGGACCGAGGACCGGGAGATCGACATGGTCCGGAAGCGGGCGATGATGCCCTCCGACATGTCGGTGCAGATCGAGATCGCGGTCGACATCGAGCCGAATGTCACGACCGTCAGGATGATGCCCGGGACGATGTAGTCGATGTACTTGCCGCCACCCTCGGCCTCGATGCCGGTGCCGATCGCGCCGCCGAAGACGCCGACGAACAGCAACAGCATGACGATCGGCATCAGGAAGGTCTGGATGGTCAGTGAGGGGTAGCGCTTGGCGTGCAGGAGATTGCGCCGCAGCATCGTGGTGGAGTCGCTGAGTGTCAAAGAGAGGGTGCTCATGCCGACGGTTCCTTGTCTGTCGTGGGTTGACCGGTCATGGCGAAGAACACGTCGTCCAGATCGGGAGTGTGAATGGTCAGTCCTTCGACCGCGATGGCTTCGTCGTCGAAGCGATTGACCAGTGCCTTCAGCGACTGGAAGCCGCCGTCGCTGGGGACCTGCAGCGTGAGCGACTCGTCATCGCGGTATGAATCGTGCAGGGCCCGGGCGGCCGATTCCAGGTCGGCGCCGTCGGCAAATTGCAGCCGGATGTGGCCTCCGGGCACCAGGCGCTTGAGCTCGGCCGCGGTGCCTTCGGCGACGAGCCGGCCGTTGTCGAGGACCGCGATTCGATCGGCGAGCTGATCGGCCTCGTCGAGGTATTGCGTCGTCAGGAAGATCGTGACGCCGCCGGCCACCAGCTCGCGGATGATCTGCCACATGCTGTGGCGGCTGCGCGGGTCGAGGCCGGTGGTCGGCTCGTCGAGGAAGATGATGCGCGGCCTGCCGACCAGGGTCATCGCGAGGTCGAGCCGGCGCCGCATACCGCCGGAGTAGGTGCCGGCAAGGCTTTTGCCCGCCTCGACCAGATCGAACTGTTCGATCAGGTCGGTTGCTCGCCGCAGGCCCTCGGCGCGGTCCAGATGATGCAGGTCCGCCATGAGGATCAGGTTTTCCTCGCCGGTGAGGAGGTTGTCCACCGCGGAGAACTGCCCGGTGACGCCGATCGCCGAACGAACCGACGCGGGATCTGCGGCCAGGTCGTGGCCGCCGACCGTGACGTCGCCACCGTCGGGAGTGATGTACGTCGACAGGATCTGGACCATCGTGGTCTTGCCGGAGCCATTGGGGCCGAGCAGGGAGAAGACGGTCCCCTCCGCGACGTCCAGGTCGATGCCGTCGAGCACAAGCTTGTCGCCGTAGGACTTGCGAATGCCGGTCGCGGTGATTGCCGATGTGGTGTTCATGCTTCCTCGTTTCGTCAGTGTCTAGGCGGGTGAACGACGGATCACGACATCGCCGTAGGAGGTGCGGGCATGCACTTCGACGGTGTCTCCGGTTGGGGGGTTGTCCGATGCTGTCAGGGAGTTGCGGACGTCTCCGTACGCAGAGCTGACGTCGAGCCAGGCGGCGGTACCTTCGCGGATGCCGAGCTCGAGGTCACCGCAAGCGGTCGCGAGCGTGACCGAGCCGCTGGAAGCGTCGGCGACGAGGATGCTGCCATTGGCGGTCTTCGCGTCGACCGAGCCGCCGGCCCGTTCGATCGTGATGTCGCCGTTGGACGACTTGACCCGAACCTCGCCGGTCACCTCACCGACCATGCAGTCGCCGTTGGAGTTCTTGACCTGGGCGGCGCCCTTGACCTCCCGGACGCGTAGGTCGCCCGAGGAGGTGGAGACCTGTGCATCGCCGCCGACGAGGTCGACCGTTATGTCGCCGTAGGAGGAATGCGCGTCGAGTGCTGCCGTCTCGTCGAGGCGGATGTTGCCGTACGAGGTCTTGAGCCTGCAGTCTCCGAGCCGGCCCTCAGTGTCGAAGTCGCCCATGCCCGAGTCGCCGCGAAGCCGGGATCCGGTCGGGAGCTCGATCCTGACCTGGATCGATCCCCCGTGGCCGAACAACGAATAGCGCTTCCAGGTCTTCGGCGCGACGACACTGAGCCGGCCGTCTGCGTAGTCGATGCGGGTCTGCTCGGCCGCCTTGATGTCGTCATTCTTGGACGGATCGCTGGGACGGACCTCGACGAGGGTGTCCTCCCTGTTGCTCGCGATGATCCGGGCGCCACCAACTGAGAGGTCGAGCGTGGCGGTGATGGGGTCGGGCGTTTCGAATGTGGTCATGGGTTCCTCCTGGGGTGTATGGGTGGTGGGGAGCATTCAGCTCACCCAGCCGGTGAAGCGTTGACCGCCGCTGTGGTCGCGCCCGGACCGGCGACCGGGCTCGACGGCGGCGGCGACGGCCCGGACGAGCCAGGTGTTGACCGACAGCCCTTCCCGGCCGGCGGCGTCCTCGACCTTGAGCTTGAGCTGATCGGGGAGTCTGAGCGTGGTCCGGGTCGTACTGCCGTCTTCGCCATCTGCCGGCTGGGCAGCGCTGGCGCGCGTTGGTGTCGCGACCCCGCGGTCGACGTCCTCGAAGGCTTGGTTCGCCGGTGGTGACGTCACGACGAACTCGGGATCGCGGCCGCGGAGGCGCACGTCGACCGAGCCCGGGGCGAGGTCACGGGTGATTTCGTTGGCCGCGGCCGCCAGTGCCTCCAGCAGCACGAGCCGGGCCGCCGATTCGAGCGGAGCGGTCAGGCGCTCGGCAAGTGCCCGGGCTTCTTCGCCGCCGGTTTCGGCGGCGACCACCAACTCGCGGCGGAGGTCATCGACATACTGCGTGAGGTTCATGACACCAATGTGACACCACTATGACGTCATGTCAAAGTAGGAGGTCGTCAACCCCACAGAATCGGCTCCGGGGAGGTGCTCTCGGACGACTCCGGAGCCATAATTGTGTGGTGACGGTGCGCAGGTCCGACGCGGTGCCCCGTGGTCGCCGACGTCGCAGACGAAACGTGGCGATCGTGGCGGTAGTCGCGTTGATTTGCGTGGGCTTCTGGCGTCTTGGTGACTTCGGGCAATCGCGGGACTCCATCGAAAGTGTTGCGTCTTCGGGATGGCCCGAACGCCCGGCGGACGCATCGGAGAAGCCGCTCGGCCGCCCGCCCAAAGTCGACCCCGATGCGGACACGTACGTGTTCACCGCAACCCAGCGTGAGGGATCGGAGCCGGTGACGTTCGACCCCTGTGTGCCGATTCACGTCGTGGTGAACACCCGCACCGCCATAGACGACGCCTCGCGGCTGCTCGAAGAGGCGATCGACGAGGTCGAGGCCGCAACCGGACTGGTCTTCGTCGTGGACGGCGAGACCGACGAGAACCCGAGCAAGAAGCGCCGGGTGCGGAACGACAAATACGGCGATGGTTGGTCGCCGGTTCTGGTCTCGTGGAGCGATGAGGGTGAGACGCCGGACCTTGCCGGAAGGGTCGCCGGGATAGGCGGCAGCAGCCGGCTCGAAAAGGACCTCTATCGCTGGTTCGTGTCCGGGGGTCTGACCCTCGACGGGGCGCAGGTGCAAAAGCTGGTGCAGACACCCCGCGGATGGGCCGCCGCGCGCTCGGTCATCATGCACGAGTTCGGCCATCTGGTCGGCCTCGGGCATGTCGACGCCGACGGCGAGCTCATGCAGCCCGAGGGTTCATCGGAGCGCACGGTCTGGGGACCGGGTGACAAGGCCGGGCTCGCGGCACTCGGTTCGGGCGAGTGCGTCGACTACTGAGCGCTCAGGTAGAACCAATGACCGGCCTCGCGCACGAAGCGGCTGACCTCCTCCTGCTGACCGGCGCCGTCGGGGTGGCGGTAGTAGGCGCGGAAGGAGACTTGACCGTCTGCGTCCAGGAGTCCGCCGCGTTCGGTCCACATGATGTCGAGGCGGTACCACCGCTGGTCGGCGTCGAGGTCGAGAGCCGCCGGCCGGGTGCTCGGGTGCCAGGTCTTCAGCAGGTATGCGGCGTCGCCGACGGCGAAAGCCGTGAACCGCGAACGCATCAGCTGTTCGGCAGTGGCGGCGCCCCTGTCACCGGAAAGCAAAGGACCGCAGCACGTGCGTAGCGGGTTGCCGCTCAGGCACGGGCAGCGGTCCTCCGGACTACTGATGTCAGGCCTTGTCGTCAGCCTGTTTTGGATCGACGTCCGTCTCGGCGGCCTCGGCTTCTTCCTCACGAGCATCTTTCTCGGTCGGCTCTTCTTCCTGGGCCGGGACGAGCTCCTCGGCGGGAAGTTCCTCTTCCTCCGGCGCGGGGGTTGGCTCTGCTGTCGGCTCGGCTGCGGCGCCGGGTGCCGGAGTGGTCGGCTCGGCTTCCGCGCTCTCGCCGGTGGCAGATCCGGAGTCGTCGACGGTGACATTGGATTCGGCCGCGACCGCCTTGTCTTGCTCGGTCACGCCCTCTCCGGCAGTCTGGGGCTGGTCGAGCTCTTCGGCGATGTCGTCGGCCGGCTTTTCGGCGACTGCAACAGCGGTCGCGGCCGACTCGGTTGCCGCGGTTTCGACGGGCGCCGACTTCGGCTCGGACGCGCGCTTGATCGACGCGAGCAGCATCTGGGCGACGTCGAGGACCTCGACCTCTTCGCGCGCCTGGCCCTCGGACTGCTTCAGCGTCAGGCCGTCGGACAGCATGACCCGGCAGAACGGGCAGCCGACGGCGATCTGGTCGGCGCCGGTCGCGATGGCCTCCTCGGTGCGGTTGACGTTGATGCGGCTGCCGATGGTCTCTTCCATCCACATCCGCGCGCCGCCGGCACCACAGCAGAAGCTCGTTTCCTTGTTGCGCGGCATCTCCTTGAACGTCGCGCCGGGGATGACCGACAACAGCTCTCGCGGGGGTTCATACACCTGGTTGTGGCGGCCGAGGAAACACGGATCGTGATAGGTGATCGTCTTGCCGGCGACCTCGCCACCTGTCGGGGCAACCGGTGTCAGCTTGCCTTCGCGCACGAGGCGGTTGAGCAGCTGCGTATGGTGCACGACCTCGAGCTCGACACCGAATTCGGCGTACTCGTTCTTGAGCGTGTTGAAGCAGTGTGCGCAGGTCGAGACGACCTTCTTGACCTTGGTCTCCTTGAAGACCTCGGCGTTCTGCATGGCGAGCTGGGCGAAGACGATCTCGTTGCCGGCGCGGCGGGCCGGGTCGCCCGTGCAGGTCTCGCCGTCACCGAGCACACCGAACGTGACGCCGGCAATGTTGAGGAGCTCGGCGACGGCCTGGGTGGTCTTCTTGGCACGGTCTTCGTATGCACCGGCGCAACCGACCCAGAACAACCATTCGACCGAGTCGAGGTCTTCGATGTCGCGGCCGACCTGCTTGACCTCGAAGTCGAGTCCCTTGGCCCAGTCCATACGGTTGCGCGGGTCCATGTTCCACGGATTGCCCTTGCGCTCCAGGCCCTTGAAGATGTTGTTGAGCTCGCTCGGGAAGTTGGATTCGACGAGCACCTGGTAGCGACGCATGTCGATGATGTGGTCGACGTGTTCGATGTCGACGGGGCACTGCTGGACGCAGGCGCCGCAGTTGGTGCAGGACCAGAGGACGTCCGGGTCGATGACGCCATAGGCCTCGGCGTCACCGATCAGCGGGCGTTCGGCTTCCTTGACGAGCGTGTCGGAGAGGCCTTCGCGCTGGTCCTCGGGGGTTTGCGTGTAGGGCGCCTTCGCATAGGCGTGATCGCGCAGGCCCATCACGAAGAGCTTGGGCGAAAGCGGCTTCTCGGTGTTCCAGGCCGGGCACTGGGACTGACAACGGCCGCACTCGGTGCAGGTGGTGAAGTCCAGGAGGCCCTTCCAGGTGAAGTCCTCGACCTTGCCGACGCCAAGCTTTTCGAAGTCTTCCTCGTCGAGCTCTTCCATGTTCTCGAGGTCGAGCGGGGCGCCCTTGACGATGATCGGGTTCAGGCCGCCGAGCGCCGTACTGCCGTCGGACTCGCGCTTGAACCAGATGTTGAACCAAGCCGTGAAGCGGTGCCAGGCCACGCCCATCGTGATGTTGCGGGCGATAGTGATGAGCCAGGTCATCGAGATGACGAGCTTGATCATGGCGATCAGGTAGACCATGTTCTCGAGCGTTCCGACCGAGAGGCCGTCCCACAGGTCGCCGAGGAAAAACGTCAGCGGGTAGTGGAAGGCCAGGTCGGCGGTGCCGTGGGCCTTCTCGAGCGCGTACTCGAGGGTGCGCAGGATGAAGCCGCAGAGCACGACACCGAAGATGATCGCCTCGACGAAATAGGCCTGCCAGAACGTCGATCCGAAGAAGCGGCTCTTGCGACCCAGACTGCGCGGGTGGTTCTTCTGGCGCACGAAGATCAGGTAGACGATGCCGATGAGCGTGAGCCACGACAGCAGCTCGGCCGGCCATTCCCAGATGACCCAATGACCGATGATCGGCAACGCCATGTGGGCGTCGAAGATCTGGAAGTAGGCACCGAGCACCATCGAGCTGAGGAAGATGAAGCCGGCGAAGACGAACCAGTGCATGACACCGATCCAGTGCCACTGGAGCATGCGGGTGTGGAGGAGTGTCTCCTTCAGCATGTTCACGGTGCGCCGGCGGGGGTTGTCCGTGCGGCCGATGGCCGGCTGACCCGTACGGATCACTCCGACCATCCGCTGGACGGCGACAACGGCAAGAGCAACGGCTATGGCAGTGATGCCCAGCGATACGACAATGGCGACGATCCGCATTTACATCCCCTTCAGATGAGACGTGTTCGGCAAGACTTTAGTCGCTCCCGAGGATCGACGCGCACTAAGGCCTGCCATATCTGCGTAGACGCCATCCCTACAGGTCAGGGCGTGTCACCGGGAGTTACCGGCGCCCGTGCGGCTTGGCAGGGCACTCCTCACAGAAAACTGGTACTCCTCACAGGTTGCAACCTGTCATCGGTACCAGTTTTCGGGAACCTTCTGGGAAACCTGTTACGTGTGGGACTTCTCGCCCTTGACAGGCACCAGGGGTATCGCGAGCAGGGGGAAGATTGCCACGACGGCGAAGCCGAAACCGTAGCCATGGCCGGCGATGGCGGCGCCCACGAGCGGCGGGACGGCGGCCGAGGCGAGGAACTGGCCGGTGTTCTGGGTGCCCATGGCCCGCCCGGACCAATAGGGCCCGCCGATCTCGGCGACCGAGGTGAAAGCAAGCCCGTTGTCGGCAACGGTCACGATCGAGGCCACGACCAGAAGGGCAACGGCCAGCGACGTCCCCTCCAGCACGCCGAGTGCCAGCATGGACACCGCGGCGGCGACCGCGACCATGCGCATCGGACCCAGTCGGCTGCCGGCACGATCGGACCAGTGGCCAGCGACGACGCGGCCAAGTGCGCCCAGCACCTGGATCGCGGCGACAACCGCACTCGCCGCGGCAGTCGTCCAGCCCTTTTCGCTGATGAGCCAGACGAGGGCATACGTCCATACGGTGAACTGGGGGATCACGAGAAGCATCGACGCGATGTGGATGCGCCACAGCCGGCCGTCTCGTGTGTACGGATTGACCAGATGGCCGAGGCCTGCCGCTTCCTCGCGGGTCGCCCTCGGCGGATCGACGATGAGCGTTGCTGACAACACGAGCGCGCCAGCGCACAGGAATGCGGGCACGAGCAAGGCGGCCTGCAGCCCGTACTTCTCGGCTGTGATCGGGATCGTCAGCGCCGCGAGCCCGACACCGAGGGGCTGGGCCATCTGCCGGATGCCCATTGCGAAGCCGCGGCGGTCCGCCGGGAACCAGCCCACGACGATGCGGCCGCTCGCCGAGTTGGCGCTGGCTCCGCCCATACCGCCCAGGAAGAGGAAGATCGCCAGACCCACGTACGACGTGCTGAAGGCCGCACAGAATGCGCCGATCGTGATGAGGGCGAGGCCGATGGTCATCGACTTGTGTTCGCCGATCCGGTCGACGACCGCGCCCCACGCGATGAGCGTGAGCATCATGCCGATGAGGGGAGCCGAGGCGATCAGCCCGGCGTTGACGAGCGGGACTCCGCGTTGCAGGTGGAGCAGCGGTATCAGGAACGGGACGGCGCTGAGGAAGACGGTTCCGGCGATCTGGCCGGTCATGCCGACGACCAGCATGAGCCACCGATTGGGTACTCGCTGCTCGGCCATGAGGTCCACATCCTGATACGAAACGTCTCAGGATTCAGAATACTCCGGGATTGTCGCCGCGCAGCCGGGTGGGCGGTGGGTTACACACGTGTCCGACGCAGTTTCAGGTGTCTAACGCCGAGGTTCAGATGAGGATTTTCTTCATGCCGGTATGGCTCGGGGTGAAGCCGAGGCGCTGATAGAACTCATGCGCGCGGAGTCGCTGCTTGTTGGTGGTGAGCTGCATGCGGGCAGCGCCGCGGCGGCGCGCTTCGGCCTCGATGTGTGCCATGAGCTGATTGCCGATGCCCTGGCCGCGCATCGCCGCGGTGGTGCGGACGGATTCGATCTGGCACATGAGACCGCCGTCGTACATCAGGACCCTGAGCCAGCTGACGTGCGCGGTCGTGACGACGTGTCCGTCGACCTCGCCGACCAGCAGGTCGTGGACCGGATCGCCGATGATCTCGGCGAGCGCCGCGCGTTGGTTGTCCGTCGGCGTCGTGGGTTCGTCGAAGGCCCGGATCGCGTCCTCGGCGCTGAGGTCGAGGATCGCCTGTAGGTCGTCGGGGACCGCCAGGCGGATCTCCGCCCGGGTCATTTGGTCAGGGCGCCAACCGAGGCCAACGCTTCACGAAGGAGAGAACCGCGGCCGCCTTCCATCTCATCGAGTACGTCGTCGCTGGCGGCGTCCTCGGGAGTGAGCCACGTGAGCTCGAGCGCGTCCTGTCTGGGAGCACAGTCGCCCGTGACCGGCACGACATACGCGAGGGCGACGGCATGCTGACGCGGGTCGTAAAGCGGAGTCACGCCGGGAAGCGGGAAGTACTCGGCGACCGAGAACGGGATCGTGCTCGGCGGGAGCTGGGGAAATGCGGTTGGACCGAGGTCCTTCTCGAGGTTGCGCAGGAGCGCCTCGCGCAGGGACTCGCCGTGGAAGACGCGACCGGACACCAGGGTGCGGGTGAGCTCGCCGGTCATGGCCGAACCGCGCAGGAGCACACCGACGTGCTCGACCTGGCCGAGCGAATCGAGGCGTACGGGCACGGCCTCGACGTAGAGGATCGGCACCCGCGAGCGCGTTTCGTCCAGGGCGATGTCGGAGAGCCAGCCGGGATTGGGGTCTGGGGTGCGCACTGATGCCATAGCCACATTCTCTCAGTTGTTAGGTTTTATGCCATGACCGAATCGCCCGACCCCGGCGCCGTCGAATTGGCGCACCGAATCTTCGACTTCGCGCGCGCCGGCGTCACTGCTCAGCTGAGTGCCCATCTCGATGCGGGGGCGCCGGTCGAGCTCACCGATGCGGCCGGCAACACGCTCGTCATGCTGGCGGCCTATCAGGGTCATCCCGACACGGTCGCCGCGCTGATCGAACGCGGTGCCGACGTCAACAGGCTCAACGACCGGGGACAGTCGCCACTTGCCGGCGCCTTGTTCAAGGGTGAGGACGAAGTCGTCGCCCTTCTGGTCGCCGGCGGAGCCGACCCCGACATCGGCACGCCGACCGCCCGTGACACGGCAACCATGTTCGGACGCACGGATCTGCTCGGCTGATCAAGTCGGCCAATCCCCAAGATTTGGCCGACAAGGCACCTCGAAACGGCCGAAATCAGGAAAAACAGGTGCAACACCGGCCAAATCTTGGGGACGGGGGGTCAGGAGCCTGCGGCGCCGGCCGAGGTGGCGCTTATGGCGGCGACCATCACCACGGCGTTGGCGGCCTGGATCGCCTTGCGCACTTCCTCGCTGGCCCAGTCGCCCTGCGCGATCACCTTGGCGCGTGCTTTGGCGGCTTTGTGCTCCGGCTTGTCGACGACGAGCCGCAATTTGTCGGACGCGGCGAGCAGACCGATCAGCGGCCCGGTCTTCTCGTTGGCATCGAGCCCATAGAAGAGGCTCGACTGGATCTTTTGTATGAGCTCGTCCCGGCCGACGGTGTCGACGACCGGCCACCGCGTCACCGTGAACAGTCCGAATCTCTTCTCGGTTTGTCGTCGCACCTCGCCACGGGCCTGGAGCGCTTCGTAGAGCGGTCTCTTCGTTTTCTTGCCCATTTGGCGTACGGCCGCCTGTGGTCGCATCGGGCCCTTCGACTGGAGCGTCATGATCGCCCGGTCGAGCACCGGGTTTTCCAGCGGTGTCTTGTCCTTCAGAATCACCCGGGCTTTGCTCTTGTCCCCCTTCAGCTCGACCCGATCGGCTCGGAGAAGGTCGACAAGGGTCGCGCCGCCCAGCACGATGTCGCTGATCATCGAGTTGAGTCGACATTTGCCGGTCGGCGGATCGGTCGCCAACAACAGGAAGTCTTCGCCAGTCGTCATACCGCCACGGTAGCCCGATGAGTGCCGAGATGTACTCTGGAAACACAAGACAGGGGAGCACCTTGCAGAGGGTGCTGAGAGTGCGGAATGGCCGCAGACCCTTGAACCTGCTCCGGTTAGTACCGGCGAAGGGAGTCCACACATGACTAGATCTGTGCAACCGTCCAAGGTCCGCGAATTCTTCGCCTACCGCACCATCGATCTCGTCACCGTCGCGACGCTTGGCGTCGCGTTCGGCGTCGTGTTCTGGGGCTGGGGCAAGCTGTATCTATCCGTCGAGAACCTGCTCGGCCTGAGTTATCCGCCGTCGGCCGGACTTCTCGTTGGGCCCTGGCTTCTCGCCGGTGTGATCGGCGGCCTGATCATCCGCAAACCCGGCGCCGCCCTCGTGACCGAGATTCTCGCCGCCGCCGTTTCGGCCCTCGTTCCCGGTGGCACCCAATGGGGCATGAGCGTCCTGGTCTCCGGCTTTTGGCAGGGACTCGGCGCCGAACTGATCCTGGCGATCTTCCTCTACAAGCGGTTCGGCGTCGTTGCGGCCGCGCTCGCAGGTGCGCTCGCTGGAGCGTTCGAAGCGGTGTACGAATGGCAGTCGTACTACCCGGACTGGGAATGGCCCTACCGCTTCGCCCACCTCGGCTTCATCATGACCTCCGGCGCGATCGTCGCCGGCATGGGCGGCTGGGCGCTGACACGTGCCCTCGCCCGGGCCGGTGTTCTCGACTCCTTCGGTCCCGGTCGCGAAGCCGCTCACGAGGTCTAAGCCCATGGCCGCAGGGGCGCGCTTCCGCGGTTTCGCGTGGCGTCCCCTCGGCCGACGTGAACCCGTCATCGCAGACTTCGACCTCACCATCGAGGCCGGCGAACGGGTGCTCATCGCAGGTCCGAGCGGTGCCGGGAAGTCGACACTCCTGTATGCCCTCGCGGGCGCCCTCGGCACCACGATCGCCGGCGAGAAGAGCGGCGACGTCGAAGTCGATGGCCGCATCGGGCTGCTGCTTCAGAACCCCGGTGATGCCGTCGTCGCCGAACATGTCGGCCGCGATGTCGCCTTCGGTCCGGAGAACCTGGGCTTGTCCCGGGACGAGATCCAAAGCAGGGTCGCGGCCGCGCTCGAAGCGGTCCGAATGCCCTACGGAAGCAAACACTTCACCGCGGCGTTGTCGGGCGGCGAGCTGCAAAGGCTGGCGCTCGCCGGTGTGCTCGCGATGCGGCCCGAGCTGTTCCTCCTCGACGAACCGACCTCGATGCTCGATGAGGGCAATGCGACCGCCGTCAGGGAAGCGATTCTCGAGTCTTCTGCCGGTTCGACGCTGATCGTCGTCGAGCACCAGATCGGACCATGGCTCGAGCACGTCGACCGCGTCATCGTGCTGTCGGGGACGGGCGAGATCGCCAGTGACGGTCCGCCGGCATCTTTGGGCACCACGGATCTCCCCGGCGAGGTATGGATGCCGGGTCTGCCCGCTCCGACGCCGCTGGACATTCCGGTCGAACTGGTCGCGCCCCGCGCCGATCCGCTCGGCCTTTCCCTCGATCAGGTGTCGGTTGAGTTGAGGACCCGGACGCTCCGGGGCACCGAGACCACTCAGGCACTCAGCGGTTTCAGTGCCCGACTCGACGCCGGGGTGACGACGTTCACCGGCCCGAGTGGCGCCGGGAAGTCGACGGCACTGGCGGCCTTCGGCGGACTCGTCAAGCCGACGTCGGGGACGATCACACCGGGGGTTCATCGCTGGCGCTCCCCTCGCCTGGCGGAGGCGATCGGCTGGGTTCCGCAGAACCCCGAGCACGGCTTCCTCGCGCATACGGTCGGTGAAGAGATCGAGAAGACGTCGCGAAGGCTCGGTGACACGGTCGACGTCGGCGCCATCCTCGACGTCTTCGGACTCGGGCACCTCGCGCTCGCCAATCCCTACCGGTTGTCCGGTGGCGAACAGCGGCGCCTCGCCCTGGCGGCGGCCCTGGGTCATCGTCCCGGGGTTGTCCTCCTCGACGAACCGACGGTCGGTCAGGACCGCCATACCTGGGCCGCGGTGGTCGGCTGGTTCGCCTCGGCGGCGCGCGCCGGGGTGGTCGTCGGCGTATCGACCCACGACCCGCTGATACCGCGCGACGTGGACTATGCGCTGAGGGCGGGGGAGTCGGTATGAGGTCGCTGATCCTGCGCGTCAATCCGCTCGTGCTGCTGACGGTCGGGCTGTCTTCCCTCGTCGGCTCCTTCGCGATCCGCGACTTCCGGACCGGGCTCGTTGCCGCTGCCGTCTACGCCGTCGCCGCGATCGTGCTGCTCCCGTCGTGGCGCTTCCCGCTCCTGTGCCTGGGTTTCACGTCGATCGCGGCGTTGTCGATCGCGTATTCCACCTGGCGTGGCGGCGGCCATGACGAGCGCGAGGCCGTGACGGCGGCCGTCCGGATCGTCGTCCTCGCCTGGCCCGGCGCGGTCGCGCTCGGCTACATGGATCCCTCGCGGCTCACCGACTACCTTGCCCAGTCGATGCACCTCCCGGCTCGGTTCGTGGCCGCGTTCTCGGCCGCGCTCCAGCGCTTTGCCGGCTTCCATACGTCCTGGCAGCAACTGGACCGCGCGCGTCGTATGCGCGGCTTCGGGCCGTCGCGCAATCCGATCGCGACCGCAAGGTATGCCGCCGACATGTCGTTCGGGTTGCTGGTCAACGCATTGCGGGGAGCCTCGCAGTCATCGATCGCGATGGATGCCCGGGGTTTCGCCGACGCCCACGACCGCACCTGGGCCGAGCCCGCCCCGTGGACCCGGCTCGATCTGCTGGGTCTGGGCGTCGCTGCCGGACTTGGCATTGTGCCGGTCCTTGCCAGCGTTCTAGGTTGAGTCATGAATATTGCGGTAGGCGTGCTCCTCGGGATCGTCGCTGTCATCCATCTGCTTCCGGCTTCCGGCTGTCGGCGTTCTGGGGACGGCCAGGTTGGAACGGCTGTACGGCATCGCGGTCGAGGGGCCGGATCTCGCGATACTGCTGCGTCATCGCGCGGTCATATTCGGCCTTCTCGGGGCTTTGCTCGTCGCCGCAATCCGGGACGATGATCTCCGCCCGCCCGCCCGGCCGCGATCGCCGGTGGTCTGGTGAGCGACATCGCCTTCCTGGCGATCACGGCGAGTCACCGCGGATTCAATGTCGAGATGCGGCGTGTGGTGGTTGCGGATGTGATTTCCGTGGTCGCCCTGGTCGCGGCGGCGGTCGTCATTGCCACCTTGCGGTGATGAACAGCTGCCCTTGTCAGGCCAACGCCCGAGTGGTTTGGTGTGGAGACGACTGCAAGTGAATTTGTGCATATCCCAGGAGGAAGCATGACCAGCATCAAAGACCTGATGACATCGGGCGTCCAGTGCGTGCCCGCCGACACGACGCTCCAAGGTGCGGCGAAACAGATGCGCGATCTTGACGTCGGATCGTTGCCCATCTGCGGCGACGATGACCGCCTCGCCGGAATGATCACCGATCGCGACATCGTCACCAAGTGCATCGCAGACGGCGGCGACCCCTCCACCGTGACGGTCGGGAGCCTCGCCCAGGGCACGCCGATCTGGGTCGATGCGGACGGAACAGCCGCCGAAGCGCTGGCGCTGATGTCCAAGCATCAGATCCGCCGACTTCCGGTGATCGCCGACCATCGGCTGGTCGGCATCGTCAGTCAGGCCGATCTCGCCCGCGAGCTGGCCGTCGGGGATGTCGGCGAAGTCGTGCGTGAGATCTCGCAAGACACCTGACATCGACCAACCAGGGGTCCCTCTGCACGAAGTGCTCGGGGGAAATGCAATCGGACCCGGATCCGGTCGCGATGCATCGTGATCTGTCGCCCTGCGCGCCGATAGTCTGCTCGGATGTCGCGTCTACAACGGTTGATGACCTGCTTATGTGCGGCGCTTGCGCTGACGGCGATCGCCTCTTGCGGCGTCGGCCCCAGCGTGACGATCAACGGCTCGACCGGCGTCACGGTCGGCGAGGACGGACGGACACTCGTGGTGGCGGCCGTCTGCTCGGACTCCGTCGACGAGGTCAACATCTCGTTCGGACGTGAGCGCCTCGAGGACACCGAGCCCAACAAGCAGGCCGGCACCTGGACCTTGCGGAAGCCGGCCACGAAATCGGTGACCCTGGACATCGCCGAGCCCGGTCCCGAGTGGAAGACCCACCAGCCGGCCGAGTTCCTCGACGGCAAGCACTACATCGTGTTCGCCGATCGCTCCGACGACGACGACGTCGAGACGACACAGGTTGACTTCTTCCCGGCCGACCTGAAGTCCTTGAAGGCCGATCAGGTGCGGGTCATGAGCGGCGACGTGTGGGACATGGCCGACTTCGAGGCGAAGGCGTGCGGCCGCGACAAGCCCTGAAGCCAGGATCAGCCTGAAGCCCGGATCAGCCTCCGGTCGGGGCGGGTCTGGCGCGGGCGTCGCCATTGCCGTAAGGTGCCGACTAAGCAAGCGCTTAGTAGCATCCCGGCTCAATCTGGAGGAATCTTGCGTACATTCGACAACCTGGCGGCCTTCACGGCTGCGGTCGGTGAAGATCTCGGCACGAGTGACTGGCATACGGTCACGCAGGAGCAGATCGATCTGTTCGCCGACGCCACCGGCGACCACCAGTGGATCCACGTCGATCCCGAGAAGGCGGCCAAGGGCCCGTTCGGCACGACGATCGCGCACGGCTATCTCACGCTCTCACTGCTTCCCAATCTGCTGGGCCAGACCTACGAGGTCAACCACCTCGCGATGGGCATGAACTACGGCGCCAACAAGGTCCGCTTCCCGAGCCCCGTGCCGGTCGACGCCAAGGTCCGCGTGAGCGCCAAGCTGCTCGAGGCCAAGCCGATCACGATCGGCACCCAGGTCGTCGTTCAGGCCACGGTCGAACGCGAGGGCGCCGACAAGCCCGTATGCATTGCCGAAGTCGTCTACGTACTCGCCGGACAGGAATAATCATGGATTTTGCCTACGACGCCAAGACCGAAGAGCTCCGCGACAAGCTCAACGCATTTATGGACGAGGTCATCTACCCGGCCGAGGCCACCGCCGGTCAGCAGCTGGCAGATGCCCCGAACACATGGGGACCTCCGCCGATCCTGGAAGACCTCAAGGCGGAGGCCAGGAAGCGCGGACTCTGGAACTTCTTCCTCTCCGGCACTCCGTCCGATCCGGGGCAAGGCGCCGGCCTGACGAATCTGCAGTATGCGCCGCTCGCCGAGATCACCGGCCGGAGCATCCAGCTCGCTCCCGCGGCCGTCAACTGCGCCGCCCCCGACACCGGCAACATGGAAGTCCTCACCGAGTTCGGCTCGCCCGGTCAGAAGGAGAAATGGCTCAAGCCGCTCCTCGAGGGAGAGATCCGATCGGCGTTCGCGATGACCGAGCCCAAGGTCGCCTCCTCCGATGCGACGAACATCGAGACGAGCATCGTCCGCGACGGCGACGACTACGTCATCAACGGGCACAAGTGGTGGATCACCGGTGCGATGAACCCCAACGCCAAGATCTTCATCGTCATGGGAAAGACCGACCCGTCGGCCGAGCGTCACCGCCAGCAGAGCCAGATCCTGGTCGAGCGGGACACACCCGGCTTCGAGATCAAGCGCGGGATGACCGTGCTCGGCTACAACGACCGTGACCACGGCGGCCATGCCGAACTGACGTTCACCGATGTGCGCGTCCCCGCCTCCAACCTCATCGGCGCCGAGGGCGAAGGCTTCGCGATCGCCCAGGCCCGCCTCGGCCCGGGTCGCATCCACCACTGCATGCGCTCCATCGGCATCGCCGAGCGCGCCCTCGAAATGATGTGCAAACGCGCCTCCGAGCGGGTCGCCTTCGGCAAGCCGCTCGCCGAGCAGGGCGTGATCCGCGACTGGATCGCCGAGTCCCGGGTGCGGATCGAGCAGTTGCGGCTGCTGGTCCTCAAGACCGCGTGGCTCATGGACACGGTAGGCAACAAGGGCGCCCATACCGAGATCCAGGCCATCAAGATCGCGACTCCCGCCGCGGTCGAATGGATCCTGGACAAGGCCATCCAGACTCACGGCGCCGGCGGATTGAGCCAGGACTTCCCGTTGGCCGAATGGTTTGCCGGCATCCGCACGCTGCGTTTCGCCGACGGCCCGGACGAGGTCCACAAAAACGCGCTCGCCCGCAACGAGCTGAAGAAGCAGCTCCGGGCCTGATCCCGGCCGACGTGGCTAGGCGACGGTGTGCTCCGGCAGGAGTGCCGTCGCCTGGTCAAGCGTCGCGGTGTCCAGGCTTGCCCTCTCCACGTCTGCCGAGCGGGTATGGAAGTCGACGAATGCGGCCTCGAGATCGCCGATCTCCAGATGTGGCACCTCTTCGACGACCGATCCGACCGAGTGAGCCTCGAACGGGAGGTCGAGCCGCTCGTGCACCAGTGGCAGCAACGCGCGTAGCTCGGGCCCGCCGCCGAACACGATGACCGCGCTGAACAGCCATGCATGGCGGACCACCCGCTGTGCGGTCCCGACCAGCTTGACGCGACCGCGACCGTTGACGCTGAACTCACCGGGGCAGTACTCACCGGGCACTTCGCCGACTCGCGCGTCGACGCCGAGGCCAGCCAGTACTCCGGCGATCAGCGTTCCGTATTCGATGAACCGTTGACGCATCAGGGCGTTCGGATCCGGGTCGGGGCTGATGTGGTCAAGGACCAGCGCGGCGTCGGTATAGGCCGCCGCGCGACCGCCTGATCCCCGCACCACCGGTGCGAAACCGGCGCTCCGACTCACATCGACAGCCTCGTCGAAGCCCGGCCGGCGCAGGTCGCTTCGCCCGAAGGCGATGGTCCGGGCACGAGGTCGGCTGATCCGGACCGTCGGGCCAATCTCACCTCGGCTGGCCTGGCGGAGGATCGCCTGCGCGATGGCGATATCGGTCGCCGGGTCCATGCCGTCGGGAGCGGAGTCGAGGATCAAGCGCACGAGCAAACCGTACCGGGCAGACCTGGGTTCTTGGTCGTGGCGAGGCTCAGAAGCCGCATGGCCAGCGGTCCGCCCACGGCGCCGCGGCCTCGACCTGGGCGCAGAGCGCGAACAGCGGGCCGTCGTCGCCGGGCTTGCCCGCCAGCATCACGCCGACCGGCAGGCCATCCGGCGCGTGCGGGGACGGAGCCCAGTGCAACGGCAGGCTCGCCGCCGGCTGGCCGCTCATGTTGTAGAGCGCCGTGTATGGGGTGAACTGCAGTTCGCGCCAGTGGTCCTCGACCGGATCGCCGGACTCGTTGAACCACTCGACCGGCTGCGGCGGCATCGCCAGCGTCGGCGTGAGGAAGGCGTCATACGCGTCGAGGTCGATCAGCACCTGTCTGGTGGTCGCCTCGACGAACTGCATCGCGGCCATCAGCTCTTCGCCGGTCGTCTTGTGCCCGCGCTCGCGCCAATAGCGGGTGTTGGCCCTCAGCAGGTGTTCGCCTTCGGGCGGTATGGGTGCAATCGCGATGCCGGTCGACCAGACGACGTTGAACTGCGGCTCCAGCTCGGCGGGAAATGGATTGGCGATGTCGACGATCTCGTGGCCGAGCGACTCGAGGAGCCGGCTGGCCTTCCCCCAGGCTTCGACTGCCTCGGGCTGTGCCTCGATGCCCTTGAGGTGGGTCGTCGACCAGCGGGCGATGCGCAGCCGCCTGGGCTCATAGGTGATCCACTCGGCGAAATGCACGCGCGGTTCGGGCAACGGCCGCAGGTCTCCGGGCATCGGGTGCGCCAGCAGGTCGAGCATGGCGGCCGCATCGCGCACGCTGCGCGCCAACGGACCGTCGCCGGCGAGGCCGCTGACATCGCTCCCGGTCGGACCCACACTGACCCGGCCCCGGCTCGGCTTGAAACCGAAGATGCCGCACGCACTCGCCGGGATCCGGATGGATCCGCCGCCGTCGCTGCCCTGGGCAAACGGGATCAGGCCGGCCGCGATGGAGGTCGCCGCCCCGCCGCTCGAACCACCGGCATTGCGGCTCAGGTCCCAGGGTGTGAGGGCCGGACCGATCAGGTCGTTGTCGGTGTAGGAGGACAGTCCGAACTCGGGGGTGTTGGTCTTGCCGAGGCTGATCAGGCCGGCGGCCTCGATCATGTCCACGACGTAGGCATTGACCTCTGGAACGAAGTCGCGCATCACTGTCGAACCGAACGTCGTGGGGATCCCGGCGGTCGAGTTGAGGTCCTTGATGGCGGTCGGCACGCCCAGCATCGGCGGTATGTCGTCGCCGCTCGCTCGGCGTTCGTCGGCGGACTTCGCCTGTGACAGCGCCCGCTCGGCGGTCACCGTGATGAACGCGCCGAGGCGTTCTCCATACGTGTCGATGCGGTCGAGGTGGTGCTGCACGAGCTCGACCGAGGACACCTCGCCGGACCGTAACAGCGCGGCCTGGTCGGTGGCGTCGAGCCGGTGGAGCTCGGTCACGTCAGTCGAGCTTCACTGCCGTGAGCAGGACGACGGCATCGGTCGTCGCCGTCAGGTGGTGGCGCGTGTCGGGGATTTCGAGCATGTCGCCCTTCCGCCCGATCCACGATTCCTCCGAGGTGCCGAGCTCGACCTCTCCCTCGAGGACGAGGATGGTCGCCTCACCCGGATTGTCGTGGTCGTCGAGCCGCGAGCGATAGGTCAGCGCGATCAGGGTCTGCGTCATCTCGGTCCGCGGACCGCCGACCACCATGTGGGAAGCACGCCCGGCGCTCGAGCTCCGTGCCTTCTCCAGTAGTTGTTGTGCCTGGGCATCCACATTGATCGGGTCCATGCGGTCCATTGAACCCTGAAGCCCGTAAGTCCGTAGAATTGCCCGGTGGCCACCCCCAGAATCCTGCTGTTCTACGCCTTCGTCCCGCTCGGGGATCCGACGGCCATCAAGCTGTGGCAACAGACGCTCGCCGGTTCGCTCGGGTTGCGCGGACGCATCCTGATCTCCGAGCACGGCATCAACGGCACGCTCGGCGGCGACGTCATCGAGCTCAAGAAGTATGTGAAGGGCACCAAGGCCTACCTGCCGTTCAAGGGCATCGACTTCAAGTGGAGCGACGGCAATGCCGACTCCGAGGGACGCAGTGCCGACTTCCCGCGCCTCACCGTCAAGGTCCGCAGGGAAGTCGTGACGTTCGGTGTCCCCGGCGAGATCAAGGTCGACGAGACCGGCGTGGTCGGCGGCGGCACGAAGCTCTCGCCCGAAGACCTGCATACGCTCGCGGCGGAGAAGGACCTCGTGTTCTTCGACGGGCGCAACAAGGTCGAGGCCGAGGTCGGCCGGTTCAAGGGAGCGGTCGTCCCCGACGTCGACACGACCCGCGAGTTCATGGCCGAGCTCGACAGCGGCAAGTACGACGACCTCAAGGACAAGCCGGTCGTCACCTACTGCACCGGCGGCATCCGCTGCGAAGTCCTCAGCTCGCTGATGGTCAACCGCGGTTTCCAGGAGGTATACCAGCTCGACGGCGGCATCGTCCGTTATGGCGAGGCTTTCAGGGACGAGGGTTTGTGGGAAGGCTCGCTGTACGTCTTCGACAACCGCAAGACCGTGACGTTCAGCGACAACGCGGCCGTCATCGGCCACTGCCACCGTTGTGGTGGCAACACCAGTCGCATCGAGGACTGCATCGACGACTCCTGCCTCGAACAGCTCGTGGTCTGTGACGACTGCGTGGCCGACGCCGTGGCTGCCTGCGCGCTGCATACGGTCGCGTAGGCCGCCTTGCGGGTTCAGCGCGCGGTGCGCAGGAGGCGCACCGCGAAGGCGACTTGCCAGGCAAATCCGAGCGTCACGGCAACCGCGAGGCGCACGCTCATGCCGTCGATGCCGGGCCATGCGCTCAACATCAGGCAGACCACCGCAGTTGTGACGCTGTAGGACGCCCAGACGCGCTCACCGTCGGTGGCGAAGCGACGGGCACAGACCAGACATGCCGCGATCAGGGCGAGAAAGGCGATCGGTGGCGCGGCCGCGTGGAGCATCCCGTGCCAGCTGAGCTCGGCGGCAACTCCATCGGGAGTCCCGGCCGGGTAGCCGAGGCCCGGGTCGGCGACGAAGACGCCACCGGCGATCAGGCCGAGTCCGTAAACGGTCAGGAGGCGCGGTCCCCATACGACACCCTTGCCGTACGGGATCCTACGACGGACTCCGGCGGCGAAGGCCAGACTCAGGACTCCGGCCAGGATGAAGTTAGTGATCTGGATCCAGCCCTTGTCGCCGAGGCTGAGCAGGCTGATCGGGTGGTGGCCGAGGTCGAAGCCGTCGCGGGTGACCGACTGGATCAGGAATGTGGAGACGAAGATCGGTCCGGCGATCACGCCGCAGGCAAGAAGCCCCCGCGATTGCCGTGTGGTCTGCAGAAGCGTGCTCATGACGGGTCCTTTCGAGGATTGCTGTCACTTCTACGTCGTCGGGAAACAGGCGATTTCGACAGCTGCGCAAAAATTCTTTTGGGTCAATGTCGAAATCGATGGAACTCCGGCGACGTATGGGTGAAGGTTGGCCACAGGACGGCTCGCCACGACGTGAAGGAGAACACCATGCGATTCATCATGATGATCCAGTGCGAGGAGAGCATGCCGGCAGGACCGCCGCCGCCGTCCCTCTTCGCCGCCATCGACGCGCTTTCGGAGGAGGCCGTCCGCGACGGCACGATGCTCGAGTTCGTCGGGTTGAAGCAGAGCGGCGCCGGTGCGTTGGTCCGCGCGTCGGACAGCAAGGTCACCGTCACAGACGGGCCGTTCGCCGAAGCCAAGGAGCTGATCGGCGGCTACGCGATCTTCCAGCTCCGGTCCAAGGAAGAAGCGATCGAGTCCGCCCGCAAGTTCATGGAGCTCCACCTCGAGCACTGGCCGGGCTTCAGCGGAACCTGCGAAGTGCGCGAGATCGAAGTACGCCAGGTCACTGAGCAGCCCGAAGACGCGCTGCAGGCCTGACACGCCGGGGGATTGCGCGTCGACGGGCGTGGGTGGTCATCATGGGTTGTGACCGATGCTGACCCCCACCGCTCGATCGAGGCCGTATGGCGCCTGGAGTCGACGCGACTGATCGCCGCCCTGGTGCGGATGGTCCGCGACGTCGGCCTTGCCGAGGATCTCGCCCAGGAGGCGCTCGTCGCGGCCCTGTCGCAGTGGCCCGAGTCAGGGGTCCCCAAAAATCCCGGCGCATGGTTGATGGCAGTCGCCAAGCGGCGCGCGGTGGATACGTTCCGTCGTCGCGAGCGCGAAGACCGCGCCTACGGCGAGCTGGGGGAGAAGCTGGAGGACGCAGTGCGCGGCGTGGAGGCGGCCGTCGACCATGTCGAGGATGACGTGCTGCGGCTGATGTTCATCTGTTGCCATCCGGCACTCACCGTCGATGCGCAGGTGACGCTGACTCTGCGGCTCCTGGCTGGACTGACGACGAAGGAGATTGCCCGTTCGTTCCTGACGACCGAGTCGACGATCGGGCAACGGGTCTCGCGTGCCAAAAAGGTTCTGGCCGAGGTGGGCGCTCCGATGGAGGAGCCTGCGGAGGATGAGCGGGCGGCGCGGATGGCCGCGGTCATGACCGTGACCTACCTGCTGTTCAACGAGGGATACTCGGCCACGGCCGGTGACGACTGGATGGGGCCGGCGCTCTGCGAAGAGGCGTTGCGCCTGGGACGGATTCTCGCCGCCCTCGCCCCACGCGAATCGGAGGCACACGGACTCGTGGCCCTGATGGAGCTCCAGTTTTCGCGTTCTGCGTCACGCGTCGGCACCGACGGCGATCCGATCCTCCTGCTCGAACAGGACCGAAGCCGTTGGGACCGGCTGCTCATACGCCGCGGGCTCGCCGCGCTGGAGAAGGCCGAGTCGCTCGACGAGGCGCCCGGCCCGTATGCGTTGCAAGCCGCGATCGCCGCCTGTCACGCGCGGGCCCGTACTGGTGACGAGACCGACTGGGTCCGCATCGCCGCACTGTATGAGTCCCTCGCCGTCATTGCCGGGTCAGCCGTGGTCGAGCTCAATCGCGCCGTCGCGGTGTCGATGGCGTATGGACCGGCAAGGGGCCTGCGACTGCTCGACCAGATTGCCGACGCCCCGCAACTGCGCACCTATCACCTGTTGCCGAGCGTCCGCGGAGACCTGTTGGTCAAGCTGGGGCGGCTCGACGAAGCCCGCGCCGAGTTCGAACGTGCCGCCACGCTCACCCAGAACGAACGGGAGAGGGCGTTGTTGCTCGGTCGCGCCGCGGGCTGCTGAGCCGCGTTGTCGTCAGCCCAGCACGCTCTTCGCGTGCTCGCCGGCGACACGAACTAGCTGGCGATCGCCCGACGGATCCGGCCGAGCTTGCGTCGGACTTTCTTGCGTCTCGTCGGCGGTGGCGGCGGCGGTTTCGGCGCAACAGGTGCCGGCGGCGGTGGTGGGACGGGCTTGGTCAACTCGATCACATCGGGCGCATACGGCGTCATGCCTTCTTCGATGCGGTGACGGATCTCCTTGATCGACACGTCGACGTCGTCATACGAGATGCCGGCCAGCTGGTTGGGGGAGAACCTCCACCAGGCGAGGTCGAGCAGCTGTGCGATCTGGTCTTCGTCGAAGCGATAGCGGATCACCTTGGCCGGCACTCCGCCCACGATGGCGTATGGCGGCACGTCCTTGGTGACGACCGCGGCGGAGGCGACGACGGCCCCGTGGCCGATCGTGATGCCGCGGAGGATGGTCACCCGTGAACCGATCCAGACATCGTGGCCGATGGTCGGGCCGTCTTTGCGGAAGTTGTGCTCCTCGTCGTGCTCGGTGAGCACGTTGTAGTCATCAGCCGCGTCGGAGAAGCCGAAGCGATTGGGGTTGTACTGGAACGGGCTGGTGCTGAGCCAGTCCGTCGGATGTTCGTGGTCGCCGATGCGGACGCCGCCCGCGATCGAGCAATAGCGGCCGATCGAAGCGCACTGCACCGCGAGGCCGCTGTAGAAGTAGGTGAAGGCGCCGACGCTCGACGACGAGTTGAACTGAAAGCTCTTCCCGAAGTTGACCGGCGGCTCGATGCGAACCACCGCGTCGTTGACGATCTTGACGTGCTTCTGGCCGCTTATCTTGTCGCTGATTTGTTCCCCCATAGCTTCCAGTGTCACAAACGATCCAAACAGAGTCACATCGAGCGGACGCCGAATTGCCCTTCAACGGGTGAAATTTGGGGGGGTTTGAGGCGTGGATCATGCCCAATGTGGGCCGCTCGCTGAGATCAGAAACACTTTGCCGGACCCGGAATGATTTCGGCTTTGGAAGAGTTGATAACATCAGACTCAAGTCAGTTGATCAGGGTTAGTCAACCCAGTGAAGTCAACCTAGTGAAGCCGAACCACAGACATTGCAAGACTCAGCACAACACAGCAGGAGGAAATATGGCCCGCGCGGTCGGAATTGACCTCGGTACGACCAACTCGGTCGTCGCCGTACTCGAAGGTGGCGAACCCACTGTCATCGCGAACGCCGAAGGCGCTCGCACCACTCCCTCGGTCGTGGCCTTTGCCAAGAACGGCGAAGTGCTGGCCGGCGAAGTCGCCAAGCGCCAAGGCGTCACCAACGTCGATCGCACGATCCGCTCGGTCAAGCGCCACATGGGCACCGACTGGTCGGTCGAGATCGACGGCAAGACGTTCACGCCTCAGCAGATCTCGGCCTTCGTGCTGCAGAAGCTCAAGCGCGACGCCGAGGCCTACCTGGGCGAACCCGTCACGGACGCCGTGATCACGGTTCCCGCCTACTTCAACGACGCTCAGCGTCAGGCCACGAAGGAAGCAGGCGAGATCGCCGGCCTCACCGTGAGCCGCATCGTCAACGAGCCCACCGCCGCGGCACTCGCCTACGGCCTCGACAAGGGCGAAGAGCAGACCATCCTCGTCTTCGACCTCGGTGGCGGCACGTTCGACGTCTCGCTGCTCGAGATCGGCGACGGCGTCGTCGAGGTCAAGGCCACCAGCGGTGACAACCACCTCGGTGGCGACGACTGGGACCAGAAGATCGTCAACTGGATCGTGGAGAAGTTCAAGGGCAACACCGGCCTTGACCTCACCAAGGACAAGATGGCGATGCCCCGCATCCAGGAAGCCGCCGAGCGCGCCAAGATCGAGTTGTCCGCGAGCCAGTCGACCTCGATCAACCTGCCATATATCACCGTCGACGCCGAGAAGAACCCCGTGTTCCTCGACGAGACGCTGACGCGTTCGGAATTCGAGAAGATCACCTCCGATCTCCTCGAGCGCACCAAGGCGCCGTTCCACCACGTCATCAAGGATGCGGGCATCGATCTCGACAAGATCGACCACGTCGTTCTGGTCGGCGGTTCGACCCGTATGCCCGCCGTCGTGGACCTGGTCCGCACCCTCACCGGTGGCAAGGAGCCCAACAAGGGCGTCAACCCCGATGAGGTCGTGGCAGTCGGCGCCGCACTCCAGGCCGGCGTGCTCAAGGGCGAGGTCAAGGACGTGCTCCTGCTCGACGTCACTCCGCTGAGCCTCGGCATCGAGACCAAGGGCGGTGTGATGACCAGGCTCATCGAGCGCAACACGACGATCCCGACCAAGCGCTCCGAGGTCTTCACGACCGCCGACGACAACCAGCCGTCCGTGGCCATTCAGGTCTACCAGGGCGAGCGCGAAATGGCTGCAAACAACCAGCTGCTCGCGACGTTCGAACTGACCGGCCTGCCCCCGGCACCCCGTGGCATCCCGCAGATCGAGGTCACCTTCGACATCGACGCCGACGGCATCGTGCACGTGTCCGCCAAGGACCGCGGCACCGGCAAGGAGCAGTCAATGACGATCAGCGGCGGTTCGGCACTGTCCAAGGACGACATCGACAAGATGGTCAAGGACGCCGAGCAGTACGCCGAAGACGATCGCAAGAAGCGCGAAGAGGTCGAGGTCCGCAACCAGGCCGAGTCGCTCGTGCACACGACCGAGAAGTTCGTGGCCGAGAACGGCGACAAGATCGGCGACGACCTCAAGGCCGAAGTGGAAGCCGACACGGCCGCTTTGAGCGAAGCGCTCAAGGGCGAGGACATCGAAGCCATCAAGGGCGCGGTGACCAAGCTCGGCGAGTCCAGCCAGAAGATGGGCGCGGCGATGTATGAAGCGGCCGCGGCCGCCGAAGCCGCCAACCCGTCCGCCGACGGTGCGCCGGCCGACGGGTCTGCTGCAGATGATGGGGACGACGACGTGGTTGAAGCCGAGATCGTCGACGACGACGAGGCTGAGACCAAGTGACGGCAGAAGAGCCCGAGCAGGTCACGCCCGAACCAACCGGGGAGTCGGAGGCCACCGAGGCCTCCGGCGCCCCGGCGGAGCCCGACGTAACCGAGCCGGAAGTCGCCGAGCCGGTCCCGCCGACCGTCGAAGAACAGCTCGCGGAGCGTACGGCCGACCTCAAGCGCCTGCAGGCCGAATACATCAACTACAAGCGCCGCGTCGACCGCGACCGCGTGCTCATCAAGGCACAGGGCGAGGCCAATGTTCTCCGGTCACTGTTGACCGTTCTCGACGACATCGGCCGCGCCGCCGACCACGGCGAGCTCCAGGGCGGCTTCAAGGCCGTCGCGGACTCGCTGCAGCAGGCGGTCAAGGGCCATCGGCTCGAGGCCTTCGGTGCCAAGGGCGATGAGTTCGACCCGCGTCTGCACGAAGCGTTGTTCCACGCCGGCGAGTCGGCCGATGTCGACACGACCACGGTTGACACGGTCATCCGTACGGGCTATCGCGTCGGCGACGAGGTCATACGGCATGCGCAGGTCAGCGTCATCGACCCGGCCGCAGACGAAGCGCCGGCCGAAGCGACCGAAATGGCCTCAGAGGCTCCGACGAACGACGACAATCAAGACTGACGATCAAGACCGAGTAGGGAGGTGCACGCGTGAGCAACAGTGACTGGGCGTCAAAGGACTTCTACAAGACCCTTGGCGTCAAGAAGGATGCTTCGGCGGCCGAAATCAAGAAGGCCTACCGTGCTCTCGCGCGCACCAACCACCCCGACTCCAATCCCAACAACAAGCATGCCGAGGAACGCTTCAAGGAAGTGTCCGAGGCCTACTCGGTGCTCTCTTCGCCCGAAAAGCGCAAGGAGTATGACGAGCAGCGCACGTTGTTCGGCCAGTTCTCCGGTGGTTTCCGGCAGGGCGGGGCTCCGAGTGCGGGCGGCACCAACGACTTCGACATCTCCGACCTCCTCGGCGGCCTCTTCGGCGGCGCCCGCGGAGGACGTGCACGTCCCCGCGCCGCCCCGCCGCGCCGCGGTGGAGATGTCGAGACCGAGGCAACGATCACGTTCGAGCAGTCGGTCGAGGGGGCCACACTCCCTTTGCGCATGACCAGCGACGAGGCGTGCCCGACCTGCAACGGCACCGGCGCCCGACCGGGCACGGTCCCCAAGGTCTGCAGCAAATGCCAAGGCAGCGGTATGCAGACAGGTGCCTCAGGCGGACTGTTCGCCATGACCGAACCGTGCGAGCAGTGCCGCGGTCGCGGGCTCGTCGTCGAAGACCCCTGCGTCACGTGCCGCGGTTCGGGCCGCGCCGCGTCCAGCCGCACGATGCAGGTCAAGGTGCCGGCCGGCGTCAAGGACGGTCAGCGCATCCGGCTGCGCGGCAAAGGCGGCAAGGGCGAGGCCGGTGGCCCCAACGGCGACCTGCTGCTGCTCGTCCACGTCGAGCCGCACAAGCTTTTCGGCCGTAAGGGTGACAACCTCACGATCACCGTGCCGGTCACGTTCGACGAGGCCGCACTCGGCGCCGAGATCCAGGTGCCGACCCTCGACGGCCCGCCGGTCAAGATCCGGATACCCGCCGGGACGCCCAACGGCCGCACCTTCCGCGCAAGCGGCAAGGGCGCTCCACACAAGACCAAGGGCACCGGCGACCTGCTGGTGACGGTCGGGGTGACGGTGCCGGACGAGTTGTCCGATGTAGCGCGCGCAGCGATCGAGGCCTACCGCGCCGCGCGAGCGGGTGCCAATCCGCGTGACCACTTGTTCGGGACGGTGGCGCAGTGAGCAGCTTCATCCCGCCCGGACCCGAGGCCAAGGTCTTCGTCATCAGCGTGGCCGCCGAGCTTTCGGGCCTCCACCCGCAGACCTTGCGCACGTATGACCGTCTCGGACTCGTCCAGCCCGGTCGTACGGTCGGCGGAGGCCGTCGCTATTCGATCCGCGACATCGAGATCCTGCGCCAAGTGGCGAAGCTCACCGCTGAGGGTCTCGGGCTCGAAGGCGTCAAACGCGTCCTCGAGCTCGAGCACCAGGTCTACGCATTGCGCGAACGCATCGGCGAGCTCCAGGCCGAGCTCTCGGCCGCCCATGTCGCGGCCAACACGACCCAAAACCTGCCGGCCCGGATCGTCGACCAGCACATCATGGTCTGGCGCCGCAAAGCCTGACGCACTGAAGGGTCAGACTCAGCCGGTTGGCGAGATCCAGTCGACACTTTGCCAGAGTTCCGTGCTCGACTCGTGGCTGCCGCCAGTGCGTAGGGCGTGTTCGACCAGTAGCTTTCCCGTGTGCACGAGATGCGAGCGCATCGCGAACGCCGCCGAATCGGCGTTGCGAGACTCGAATGCGTCCAGGAGAGGGCGGTGCTCGGCCTCGATGTCGCGCAGGGATCGACTCTGCCGTGCTGTTGTTGCGCCGATCAGGCGGGTCGTCTCGCGCAAGTCGGCGATGATGTGTGCGGCACGTTCGTTGCCCGCGGCAATAAGGATCGTGTGGTGCAGAAGTTGATCGTGTGACGAGAGTGCTTGTTCGTCGCCGGCTTCTGCTGCCTGTCGCATCGCATCGGCGTGATCAACGACATCCACTCGCGCGAGTTTGTCGGCGTTGGTCGCGAAACGGGCAGCGGCGGGGACTTCGAGCGCAAGTCGTACGGCGAAGATTTCTGCGATGTCTTGCGCCTGGGGCAACACCACCCGAAAGCCGCGGTTGCGTTCGAATCGCACGGCACCAACTTCGGCAAGCCGCAACAGTCCGTCGCGCACGGGACTTCGTGAGATGCCCAACTGGTCAGCAAGCTGGTACACGGAGTAGAGCTCACCGGGCGCGAGAGAGCCATCACGGATTGATGCACGGACAACTGAGATGACCTGTTCGGTCAGTGAGCTTCGCGGCGCGATTGCATCTTCGGCGACCAAACGATGAGCAGTCATGCTCGGACCATAGCAAGACCAGCCTCTAACATGTAACATGTTACAGATGAAAACCGACGATCTCATTCATGAACTCGCCCGTGCCGAAATTTCTGATGTGCGTGCGGACAGTACGACCCGGGCGGCATTCTCCAGTGATGCATCGCTGTACCGGCTCGTTCCGAAGGCTGTTGTGAGTCCTCGCTCGCGCGATGAGGTGGTCGAAACCATGCGCGTGTGCCGTGAACTCGGTATTCCCTTGACCTCTCGGGGTGCCGGTACTTCGGTCGCCGGCAACGCCGTGGGCACGGGTGTCATTCTCGACTTTTCTCGACACCTCAACCATGTGCTGGAGATCGACGCCACCGCACGTACGGCGGTCGTGGAGCCCGGTACGGTGCATGCCACGTTGCAGCGCGCCGCAAGGAAAGAAGGGCTGAGGTTCGGCCCTGATCCCTCGACGCATACGCGATGCACGATTGGCGGGATGATCGGCAACAACGCATGCGGGTCCCGAACTCTGGGGTACGGCCGCACGTCCGACAACGTCCTGGGGGTCGACGTGATCACGGGAACGGGAAGTGTCTTCAGCAC
>JALYQD010000021.1 GCA_030856025.1 Actinomycetota bacterium | reverse complement strand
CGGCGCCGACTCCACCGGGCAAGCCCAAACTCCCCACGGCAAATATGCCCGGCCCAGTCGGAGGAAACCCAGTGACCGTGGTAAACCCGAGACGGGTGAGACGGAAGGGTCAGGAGAAAGCGGACTGACCGGTCAGGACCTGGTCGCCTTGCTCAATAACCAGCAAAGGAGCAAGGCTGGATCTCCAGCCTTGCTCCTTGCTTTTCGGCGGAGCAGGCTCCTGGTTTCCAAGGAACCTGCTTGCCTGCCTTTCGGCGGAGGTGGCGAGATTTGAACTCGCGAGAGGTTTAAACCTCAACCCGCTTAGCAGGCGGGCGCACTAGGCCACTATGCGACACCTCCATGCTGCACAACTGGCCTCAAAAGGCGATGTGGCAACCGCATCAGGTTACTAGGTCGCCATCACTTCCGACGAATCGGGACCTCCCCGCCAACTGGGGCTGAGCGCGGGGGCTAGTTGAGGCGACGATAGCCGTGGGCGGCATTCAGCCGCTCGTGGACTTCGCGTTGCAATTCGTCGGCGCGGAGCGGCAGGAGCATCAGCGGAACGTCGCCGGTCTGGCCCGTGTCGAGGGTGAACACGAGCCGTATGCCGGCCGGTCCCTCATCGGTGTTGACGTTGTCGACCGACATCCAATGTGCCCGTTTGACGACCCCGCCGGCAGGTCGGCCGAGCCGGAACCCCTGCGTGCTGAGGGAAACGACAACGGGCGGTGCCGCCATGGTCCAGATCGCAGCCACGACCAGGAGGACCGTGAGGATCAGGAAGGCGAGGCCGAGGGTTCGCCCGAAGCCGCCGACGCCATACGAGACGAAGGTGGCCATGGCGAAGACTCCGGCGAGGACCATGCGCCAGCCGAAAAGCTGCAGCGCGAAGCGCCGGTCGAGTCGATACTTCGATGTGTTTGGCATAGAGCAGAGGGGGCGGGATTCGAACCCGCGGTTGACGTTTCCGCCAACGACCGCTTTCAAGGCGGTTCCGATCGGCCACTCCGGCACCCCTCCAGGCGGCCATACCGAAGCATGGCGCCTTGGAGGATTCTTTCACTACTTGAGTGGGGCGGTGCGAGGCGGCTCGACCCGGCTCACGGGTTCCACCGCCCGGGATGACCGCGAGGATCGCTCGCGCAGTGCGAAATGCCGCGCGATGAGTCCCACGACGAGTCCGAGGATGCTCGAATAAAGCGTGGACAGGCCGATGTATGACGGCAAGGCGCCGGGTGTGACGAGTGAAGTCGTCAGGACCGCGGTGCCGATGACGGCGAAGATGAGGACCCACCAGCCCTCGCGGTGTTTGGAGCGGATGCTGACCCCGAGGATCAGCGCCGGGAAGCCGATGAAGACCTCGACCGGCCGCGGAACGCCGCCGAAATGCTGCCTGAGGAAGATGACGGCCTGGCCGATCGCGTCGATCACCGTTTGCGAGCCATGGGTCCGAACGAAGCTGCTGTAGGTCAGGAGGACGAGCAGGACCAGCGCGACGCCGACCGGGATGAGCAGGCCCTGACGGCCCATCCCGTGCAGGCCGGCGCCGAGGTTCCACACCATGACGATGGCCAGCGTCAGGGCAGCGCCGATGACCACGAGGTTGAACCGTTGATAGTTGACCGGCGCGTTCCAGGCGGCGACTCCGAGGGTGCCGACGAGGGCCGTGATCAGCGCCATGACGTATTCGCCGATCGCGCCTCGCACGCTTGATGCCGGGCGGGTGTTCATGACCGCAAGGACCGAGGCGAGCACGGCGGTCACGGCGGCAGCGGCGGCGATCAGCACATTGGCCTCGAGCACCAGGGCGGCAATCGCGAGAACGGTCACCATCGGCAACCAGATGCGTATGTGCCCACCGCCGCGATGAGTGAGTCCGAGAGCGAAGATGACCAGGAGGACGGCCGCAGCGGGACGTTCGATCCAGGCCGGCGCGGGCACGTCGACGACCGCGGTGGCAGCGGCCAGAGCGGCCACGACCCAGGCGACGTACGTCAGCGCGACGATGACGCGCACCAGCGAGAGCGACGTGATGCGCGGCTCGCGGGTCGGCAGGTCGTAGCCCAGCGCCTCCATCGGGTCGAGTCGACGCCGGCCAGCGGCAGGCTTTCGACTCATAAGGCGCTCCGGATCCGTCTGTTCACAAGTGAGGGGTTTTCCTCGCGCGCACGCTGGACTTCGGCGAAGTCGAGCTCGTTGCGGAGGATGGCGGGATCTGGTCCCGCCTCGTCAACGATAGAACCCCGGGCATCAATAACCAATGAATGCCCCACGTAGCGCTCGCCACACTGCCCGACGGCGATCACGGGGACGGTGTTCTCGATCGCACGCGCGCGTAGCAGGGTCGTCCAGTGGTCCAGCTTGATCTCGCCCTGCACCCAGGCGGCCGGGACGACGAGGACGTCGGCGCCGGCGTCGATGAGGAGCCGCGAGAGCTCGGGGAACCTGAGGTCATAACACGTCATCAGTCCGACCGAATGGCCCGCGACGTCGATCACGAGGGGTTCGATCTCACCGGAGCGCAATCGGTCGGACTCGCGGTAGCCGAAGGAGTCGTACAGGTGGATCTTGCGGTAGGTATGCAGCAGGGCGCCGTCCGGGCCGATCACGACCAGCGTGTTGAACGGCAAACCGTCGGTGGCCTCGAACATCCCGCCGATCATGGTGGCGCCGAGGCGTTGGGCATGCGCCACGAGCAGCTGGACGAACGGTCCGTCCAAGGGCTCGGCGATGGCGCTCAGGTCGTCGTCGGGGCGGCCGAAGTCATGCATCGAACCTTCCGGCAGCACCACCAGGTCGAGTCCGTCCTCGGCGCCCAGTCCGCCGAGCATCTCGTCGATCGCCACACGGTTGGCCGCCGAATCGGTGGTGGACGCGAACTGGATGAGGGCGATGTGCATAACTCCCATTGTCGCAGGCGGGACCTGAGGCGTTCAGCCGCTCGACGGCTCCACGGGAACGACCGCCTGCAGGAACCCGATCTGGTCGGCGACGACCCGTTCGAAGGTGTCGCCGACATACAGGTCGAAGTGTCCGACGTCATACCGCTTGATCTGCCCGAACCTCGCCTTGCGGACGTGCCAGATCGTCGTCTGCGCCGGCGCGACGCTGTCATTCATGCTCACGCAGAACAGGGCCGGGCAATCGAGCAACGCGGCGGAGCGACCCGGGTAGTAGAGGAGTATGCGCAGCGCGATGCGGGCCGGCACCTGACTCGGATGGTTCATGCCGTCGGGGACCAGGGCGAAATAGCCGTCGTAGGCATCGGGCCCGGTCATCAGTGCGGCCTGACCGTGCCGGCCGGCCAGGGCGATGCGGATCGGCGTACGTCGGGTGAGGCCCCGCACGACATCGCGCGTGGCGAGGACCGAGACCTTGGCAAGACTGACCGGACCGAGGGCACGAGCTGAGGCGAATCCGTCGGTGAACGGGCACTGCGAGATGACGGCGGCCACCTCCGGGTCCCGCTTCGCCACCTCGATCACGTGGCCGCCGCCGAAGGACGATCCCCACACGACGATGCGCGCCTTGTCGACCGACGGGAGTGCGCGAACGTAGTGGAGAGCGGCGGCCCAGTCGTCGAGCTGGCGATCGATGTCGAGCAGTTCGCGCGGCGATCCCTCGCTCTCGCCGAAATGCCGGTAGTCGAAGACAAGGACCCGGTAGCCCTGCCCGGCGAATCGTTCGGCGTAGGCATCGAGACGCATTTCCTTGACCGCGCCGAGCCCGTGGGCCATGACGACGACAGGCCCGGGAGGCGCGCCCGGCGTGGGTTCGTACCACCAGCCTGCACACATCAGCGGGCCTGACGGGAAGCGGACATCAATTGCCATAGCCGCAGAATAAGAGTTCGAGGGTGCTACCAACTACGGTATGGGCATGCGTGCAATCGTCGTCAAGAAGCCCGGGGGTGTTGACGCCCTCACTCTGGTCGATCATCCTCGCCCCGAACCCGATGAGGGCGAAGTCCTCATCAAGATCACCGCGGCCGGTGTCAACCGCGCCGACCTGTTGCAACGGCAGGGCCACTATGACCCGCCGGCCGGGGCGACGCCTGTTCTCGGCCTCGAGTGCTCCGGCACGGTCGAAGCGCTCGGCGACGGGGTCACCCACCTGAAGGTCGGCAACCAGGTATGCGCGCTCCTGTCGGGTGGCGGCTATGCCGAATACGTGGCCGTCCCGGCGGGGCAGGTCGCCCATGTCCCCGACGGCGTCAGCCTCGTCGACGCTGCCGGCCTCATGGAGGTCGCGGCCACTGTGTGGTCCAACGTCTTCATGATGGGCAAGCTCCAACACGGCGAGACGCTGCTCGTCCACGGCGGCGGCAGCGGCATCGGCACCATGGCGATCCAGGTCGCCAAGGCCTTCGGCGCCCGCGTCGCGGTGACAGCCGGCAGCGCGGAGAAGCTCGCATTCTGCCAGGATCTCGGCGCCGACATCGGCATCAACTACCGCAAAGAGCAGTTCGCCGACGTCCTCCGGGAGCACGGCACCGGCGCGGACGTCATCCTCGACAACATGGGCGCCAAGTACCTCGCCGCCAACATCTCCGCGCTCAACACGGCCGGGCGCCTCGTGATCATCGGGCTCCAGGGCGGGGCGAAGTCCGAGATCAACCTCAACGCCCTCCTCGCCAAGCGCGCCGCCATCATGGCCACCTCGTTGCGGGCCCGCCCGGCCCAGGAGAAGTCCGCCATCGTCTCCAACATGGTGGCGCAGCTGTGGCCGCTCATCGCCGATGGCACGGTCAAGCCGATCATCCACCGGTCCTTCGCCCTGTCCGAGGCGAGCGCGGCCCATCAGGTCCTCGAGGAGTCCTCCCACATCGGCAAGGTCCTGCTCACGATCTGAACCGCTGGGCACTCGATAAGGTGGACGGTATGAGTGAACAGGATTCGAATGTCATCGGTCCCGACGGCGCGCCCGTCCCAGCCAAGGGCAAGGAATCGGCGCTGACCGATCTCGTCGAGCAGCCCGCCAAGGTCATGCGCATCGGCGGGATGATCCGCCAGCTGCTCGAGGAAGTGAAGGCCGCGCCGCTCGACGAGGCCAGCCGCTCCCGACTCCGCGAGATCTATGACCAGTCGATCACCGAGCTCGAGGACGGCCTCGCCCCCGAGCTCGTCGAAGAGCTCGAACGACTGAGCCTGCCTTTCGACACCGCGACCCCGAGCGAATCGGAATTGCGCATCGCCCAGGCACAGCTCGTCGGCTGGCTCGAGGGCCTGTTCCACGGCATACAGGCCGCTCTCTATGCCCAGCAGGTCGCGGCCCAGTCGCAGTTCCAGAACATCCGTTTGGCCCTCCCCGGGGGCACCGAGGAGAACGGTGACGATTCGAATAAGTCCGGCAAATCTGATGTCGCAGGCGGGATGTACCTCTAGGATTGCCCTTGGTGAGACCGGGAAGAGGGAGCCCATGACCATCATGGATGACACTTATGTGCCTCCGTGCGTAAACAAACCAGAGGCCTATCTCGACGAGAGATTGCAAATTCCGCCCACACGGACCGATGTATCTCGCGCCGAATGGGAGCGCCTCACGCAACAGCGAGCCGACGTGCACCGCCACTGTGCCGCGTGCCCGTTCCTGGTCGACTGCCTGTACCGCGCCGTGGTCGAGGTCGACGTGTTCGGCTATGCGGCCTGCACGACCGGGGCGGACCGCCACCAGATCCGGCGCATGCTGGGCATCGAGATCATGCCGCCGACCGCCGCGCCCTTCGCGCCGCCGCGCACCGGTGCGGGTCCGATCGACCACGAAACAGTACTGACGCTGCGACAGTCATACCCGAACGACACCTGTATCCAGCTCGCCCAGCGACTCGGGTGTTCGACGTCGACGGTCAAGAGGCATTTGCGTCGTGCACGTCAGGCCCAGGCTAGTATGTCGGCGCCGGTTTCGCGCACTCCGACCGTCGAGGAAGTCCTCGACTGCTTCGACGAGTTGGAATCCAGCCGCGTCGCCTGAGCCTGCCCGCCAAGATTTGGCCGATGTTTCACGGTTTTTGGCGATTTTTCGTGATTTTCAGGTGCTTTAGCCGCCAAATCTTGGGGCCGGTTGGGGACTAGAGGTAGCGCTGGAGCTCGGTGGCCAAGCCGTCTTGCTCGACCGACCCGGTCACGTCGTCGGCGATGAGCTTGACCCGGTCGGGGGCGTGGCCCATCGCGACGCCCCGTCCGGCCCATTCGAGCATCTCGTAGTCGTTGTGACCGTCGCCGACGGCCAGCACCTCGGAGACATCGACGCCGAGGCGCTCGCATACGAACTCGAGCCCGGAGGCCTTCGAGACCCCTTCGGGGGCAAGGTCGACCCAGGCCGAGTAGCCGATGTAGTAGCTCGTGCCGGTGAGGCCGATCTCGGACACGATCGCGCCGAACTCCTCGGCCGAGTGCTCCGGGGCCCGGATGATGACGCGTGACACCGGGTGCTCGACGAGCTCTTCGACGCTATGCAGTGTGATCTGTCCGCCGATCTCGCCATCGGGGAAATGCTTGTTGACCCGGTAGCCGACACCCATCTCCTCGACCGCGACCATCGCGTCGGGCACCCGGGCGAGGATGAGCGCCACGGCCGCACTGGCATCGAAGGTCACCGAGTGCAGGACGACCGGCGGTGCGTAGGAGAACACGACCGCGCCGTTGCTGCCGATCGCAATGCCGTCGTCGAATCCGAGCTTGTCGACGGTGGTCATCACGCCGGGGATGGCGCGTCCGGTCGTGATGACCGTCTCGATGCCCTTGTCGCGCAGGCCCCAGACCGCCTCGCGCACGGCCGGGCTCATGTTGTTGTCTCCGTCGACAAGAGTGCCGTCGACGTCAAGAGCGACGAGCTTGGGTGAGAACGTCAAGCGATCGGCTCCAGGACTTCACCCATGAGCGGCCGCAGGGCGGCCGGCATACGGACTGATCCGTCGGCTTGCTGGTGGTTTTCGAGCAACGCGACGATGGTGCGGGTCATGGCGCACAGCGTGCCGTTGAGGGTCGCCGCCGGGACGGTGCCTTCGTCGGTGCGCACGCGTATGTCGAGCCGGCGGCTCTGGAACTGCGTGCAGTTGGAGGCCGAGGAGACCTCCCGGTATTTGCCCTGAGTCGGGATCCACGCCTCGCAATCGAACTTGCGGATCGCCGAGGCGCCGAGGTCGCCCGATGCGACGTCGATGACGCGGTAGGGGAGCTCGAGCAGGTCGAGCCATTCGCGTTCGAACGCGAGCAACCGCTCGTGAGTCGCATAGGACTCCTCGAGCGTCGTGTAGACGAACATCTCGACCTTGTCGAACCAGTGGACCCGGAAGATGCCACGCGTGTCCTTGCCGTATGAACCCGCTTCGCGGCGGAAGCAGGGGCTGAACGCGGCGTAGCTCCGGGGCAACGTGCCGGCGTCAAGGATCTCATCGGAGTGATAGGCCGCGAGCGGGACTTCGGAGGTGCCGACGAGGTAGAGGTCGTCCTTGGGGAGGTAGTAGACGTCATCGGCGGCCTGACCGAGGAAGCCGGTGCCCTCCATGGCACGGGGCTTGACCAGCGCCGGGGGAATCATCGGGGTGAAGCCCCACTCCGAGGCCTTGGCCATCGCCAGCTGGGTCAGCGCGAGCTCGAGGCGCGCGCCGGCGCCGGTGAGGTAGTAGAACCGTGCCCCGCTGACCTTGGCACCGCGTTCGGTGTCGAAGGCACCGAGGATCTGCCCGAGCTCGAGATGGTCCCTGGGCTCGAAGCCCTCGGCCGCGAAGTCACGGGGTGTCCCAACGGTGTCGAGCACGACGAAATCGTCCTCGCCGCCGGCGGGAGCCTCGGGGGCGGCCAGGTTGGGCAACGCCTTCATCAGGGTCTCGAACTCGAGGGCGGCTTCGCCCTGCTCGGCGTCGAGGGACTTGACCGATGCGGCCAGCTCCTTGGTCTTGGCGAGCAGCGCCTGCTTCTCCTCGCCCTGCGCCTTGGGTATGAGCTTGCCGAGGTTCTTCTGTTCGCCACGGACCGCTTCGTACGCGGCGATCGAGGTGCGGCGACGCTCGTCGGCTTCGATGAGTTGATCGACGATCTCTTCGGATTCGCCGCGACGACGCTGGGCCGCGCGAATTGATTCTGGATCTTCCCGAAGGAGTTTGGCGTCAATCACGCCTCCAGCCTATCGGCGCCTCGAGCGAGCGACGACGACCGTCGACTAACCTAGGGCGACCAGTTCATGACCGAGAGGTAAATCCGTGCCGTTCGATTTGCGACGCGCCCAGTCGACACGCCCCGGGCTGCTGGGATCGTTCATCGGCATCATCGGTGCGCTGTTCATCGTCATCGCCATACTCGTCGCCGCCGAAGCGTCGCTGTTGCTCGATCTCGACAACCACGTGGCGCGTTCCACCTTCGCGTTCAGCGAGAGCCGCGACGGCTTCGTCTCGGTCCTGAAGACGATGGAATGGGTGTTCGGCAACGTCACCGCCCTGGTGGCGCTCGGACTCGCCGCCGCCTTCGCGTGGTGGCGCCGTGAACGCCGCATCGCGATCTGGATCGTCATCGCCACGGCGCTCGAGGGCATCGGCAATCCGCTGCTCAAGCTCCTGTTCAGGCGCGACCGGCCCGAATGGCCCAATCCCCTCCAAACCCTCGACACCTATTCGTTCCCGAGCGGCCACGCCGCCGGCGCCGGCATGTTCTGCACCGTCGCCATCCTGCTGACCATCATCCTGACCGGCCGCGGTCTGCGCCGCCGGGTGATCATCACCCTCTGGGTCCTGCTCGGTCTGGCGATCGCCATCAGCCGCGTCTACCTGGGCGTCCACTACCTCAGCGACATCGTCGCCGGACTCGCCTTCGGTTCCTTCGTCACCCTCACGTCCTGGTCGCTCATGATGGGCGACGCCGCGCGCCACCCGCACGAGCTCGCGGCCGCGACCGGTTCGGGCCGCAAACGCGTAGCCGTCATCTTCAACCCGATCAAGGTCGGCGACATCGACGTCTTCAAGGATCGCGTCAGCGCGGTCGCCGCCCGCGAGGGCTGGAACGAGCCCAAGTGGTGGGAAACCACCATCGAGGATCCGGGCAAGGGCCAGGCACAGGAAGCCCTCGAGTCCGGCGTCGACCTCATCGTCGCCGCCGGTGGAGACGGCACCGTCCGCGTCGTCTGCGACGAAGTCGCCCGTACGGGTGTCGCCGTCGGCATCCTGCCCCATGGCACCGGCAACCTCCTCGCCCGCAACCTGGCGATACCGCTCAACATCAAGGACGCCCTCGACACGGTCTTCGGCGGCCAGGACCGGGCCATCGACCTGGCGACCTACAAGTCCGATGCAGGGCCCGACACGGTTTTCCTGGTGATGGCCGGACTCGGTATGGATGCGGCGATCATGACTGGCGTCGACGACCAGCTCAAGAGCAAAGTCGGCTGGCTGGCCTATTTCGTCTCGGGCGTGAAGTCGGCGAGGTTCCCGGCCACCAAGGTGCAGATCTCGGTCGACGACGGTGACTTCGTCAAGTTCCGGGCCCGTACGGTCGTCGTCGGCAACGTGGGATTCCTCCAGGGCGGCATACCGTTGTTGCCCGATGCTCAGATCGATGACGGCATGCTCGACGTCGTGGTGCTCGCGCCGAAGCGCTTCCTCGGCTGGCTCGCCATCATCGTCCGCGTACTCGGCCGGCAACGTCGTACCAACGCCAAGCTCGACCGCATGACCGGACGCAAAGTCGTCATCCGGGCCGAGAAGCCGACCCCCATGCAGCTCGACGGCGATCCGATCGGTGAGGGCACCGAGATCACCGTCGAAGTGCAGCCGGGTGTCCTGCTCGTCCGCGTCCCTCTGGCGCCGGGCCCTCGCGCCTAGTCCCCAAGATTCGGCCGATTTTCAACCCGTTTCGGGCCAATCCGCGGCAAAGACGGTGCTTTATCGGCCGAATCTTGGGACGCCGGGCTTCGCGCCTAGCGAACGGTCGGCCGGCGCTCGACCAGTTCGTGCTCGAACGCGTATGCCGCCGCGGAGGTCCTGGACGACACGCTGATCTTGGCGAAGATGTTGCTCAAGTGCCGGGCCACGGTCTTGTCGCTCAGAAACAGCGCCTCGGCTATTCGTGGATTGCTCAGACCATCGGCGACCAACCGCAGCACTTCCACTTCGCGTGCGGTCAGCCCGTCCGGGCGCGCCCGATCGAGCAGCCGCTCGACTTCCCGCACGGCCGGAAGCGCGCCGAGCTCGGCGAAGGTCCGAAGTGCGACCGCCAGCTCGGAGGCGGCCGAGTCCTCATCCCCCAATGCCCTGAACGCCAGGCCGATCCGGCTCCGCGCACGCGCCGCCTCATATCGAGCACCGAGCCCTATCCAGGTCTTCCACGCACGTTTGAGGTCGGGGAGCGCGTTCGCCGGTTCGGACTCCGCCAGCGCGGTGACCCCCTCGGCATGGGCCGCCGCGGCGCCAAGGACCTCGGACCCGAAGGACGTCGCGATCGCGGTCAGCTCGTCCGCAGCGGCACGGGCGGCGTCGATCTCGCCGCCGGCGAGCAGCACCTCGATCGAGGCGGGCAGGATCTGACAGCGCTGGACCACGAACGGGGTTTCATCGAGCAGCCGGTGAACAGCGGCCACGGCGGCAGCAGTTCGCCCCTTGTCGAGCCACAGCAATGCCAGTCCCGGCTGGGTGTCGTGTCCGTATGCGGCCGCCGCGTCGTACGCCACCAGGGCAGCATCGTGCTCGCCGCAAATCCGCAGCAGTTCGCCGCGCTCGTAGAAGGCCAGACCTGCCGCCGGGTCTGAACCGTTCGCCTCATAGCGCACGACCGCCAGCTCGAGCTCCTCAAGGGCCTGGGCGAACGCGCCCTGCGAGCGCATGATCTGGGCGCGGTGCACCGCGCACTGCCCCGTGAAGGGCGTGAGATCCCGTTGGCCTTCGCACCAACGAGTCAAAGCGCTGGTCCAGTCGGTCATTCGCCGGTAGTCGGAGATCTCCTGACAGGCTTCGATCATCGAGCAGTAGGCATTTCCCGCGAAGATCGGAGACACCTCACCGGTGGCGATCCCGACCATGGCCTCGTCAAGCAGCGCGAGGCCTTCGGGCA
>JALYQD010000023.1 GCA_030856025.1 Actinomycetota bacterium | reverse complement strand
CGAGGGGCTGCGCTTCGAGGCCGAGTCCCAGTCGGGTCGGCGCAACCGGATCGACACCGTTCTGGTGAGCCGGGCATCCGAGTCGACCGAGGCAGACGACGACTCGGTAGCGTTGGACCATGGATCCAAGCACTGAAGACGCCAAACTGATCACCCTCGCCCGATCGGCAAGGACGCGGATCAGCACCCATGAGGGTGCAGCGGTGCGCGATCAGGACGGTCGGACCTATGTCGCGGCCAACGTCACGCTCGACTCGCTCAGCATCGACGCCTTGCCGCTAGCGGTGGCCATGGCCATCTCCTCGGGCGCCCACAAGCTCGAAGCCTGCGCCGTCGTCTTCCAGCATCCCGATCAAGCCGTGGTCGACCTTTCGTCCATACGTGAACTCTCCGGACACGGCGTCCCGGTCTATCTGGCCGATGACGCCGGAACGGTATTCGCGGTGCACGAGTCGTGAGCACCTTCCGCTCGGGCTTCGCCTGTTTCGTCGGACGGCCCAACGCCGGCAAGTCCACGTTGACCAACGCGCTCGTCGGCCAGAAGGTCGCGATCACGTCGTCGCGGCCCCAGACCACCCGCCACGCCATCCGCGGGCTCGTCCACCGCGACGACGCCCAGCTCGTCCTCATCGACACCCCGGGCCTGCACAAGCCCCGCACCCTTCTGGGTGAGCGGCTCAATGACCTGGTCCGCACGACGTGGGCGGAGGTCGACACGATCGGGCTTTGCCTGCCGGCCAACGAGAAGATTGGGCCCGGCGACAAATACCTCATCAAGGAACTCGCCGCCCTCCGCAGCAAGCCCGTGCTCGGTGTGGCCACCAAGACCGATCTCGTCTCCTCCGATCAGCTCGCGAAGCACCTGCTCGACATACAGAATGTCGGCGCCGAAGCCGGTCTCAACTGGCGCGACATCATCCCGGTGTCGGCCAAATCCGGTGATCAGGTCGAGCTGCTCGCCACGCTTCTGATCGACACGTTGCCCGAGGGCCCGCACCTCTATCCCGACGGGCATGTCACCGATGAGCCCGAGGCCACCCTGATCGCCGAGCTCATCCGCGAAGCCGCCCTCGAAGGCGTCCGTGACGAACTACCCCACTCGATTGCCGTGGTTGTCGACGAGATGGTGCCGCGCCCCGACCGTCCGGCTGAGAAGCCGCTCATCGACGTGCGCGCCAACATCTACGTCGAGCGCGACAGCCAGAAGGGCATCATCATCGGCGCCAAGGGTTCCCGGCTCCGCGAGATAGGCACCAATTCCCGCGCCGCGATCGAACGCATCCTCGGCACCCCGGTCTACCTCGATCTGCACGTCAAGGTCGCCAAAGAGTGGCAGCGCGACCCCAAGCAGCTCCGCAAGCTCGGCTTCTAGCCCGGTTCCCAGCCGGCTGAGCCCGGGATTGACTCATCTTGATGCTTTTCGACCGGCTGGGGGCGCAATTGCATAAGGATCGGTTCCATACGGCGCGGGGTTAGCGGACGGTGAAGGTCGACTCGCCCAGAGCGGGTTCCTCGCGCACTTCGACGCCGGTGACCTCCGCGTATGGCGGGCCCGCCCGACACCAGTCGACCATGGCCGTCACCGCCTCGTGGTCGCCCTCGAAGACCGCTTCGACTGTGCCGTCGGGCTGGTTGGACACCCATCCGCCAACACTGCGGGCACGTGCTTCGTCGGCGCAGGTCGCGCGGAAGAAGACACCCTGCACCCTGCCGCGGACGATCACTCTGCGGCGGAGCATGAGTCACCCGATCGAATGAGTCAGTTCGCGCACTGTTTCGGGCGTGGATCGCGTGGCAGTGCGGCCGGTGGTGGCGTCGTACTCGTCGATCAGGCCACCGAGTTCCTTGACCATCCGTCGGGCACGAGTCGCGCTGTTGCCGCAGTCGGCGCGACACTCGCCGGACGCTGCGGTCCGGTGCGCGTTTGCGAGCGCGACCAGCGCCCACGCTTCTGCCACGCCCAGTTCGGGGGACCAGGCGAAGGCGAACACGCGTGATGCCTGAAGGTGGAACGCCTCGTGTTCGAGGTCGAGGGTTCCGTTGCCCGACGCAACGGCTGCAGCGGCGGCTGCCGCCCGTGCATCGTCGACATTGCCCTGGCGACCGAGCCTTGAGTCAGCGCGCTCGATCGCGGCGACCGTAGTGCCCCGTGCGTCTGGTTCGAGCAGGGCAACGACGTGCCGAGCCTGGCGAAGTCGAAGCCTGGCCCGGATCTCGTCGGAGTCCTCGGTGGTGCCGAAGAGTCGCCCGATCAGCGGGACGAGTCGCTGTCGGTCCCGGTCGAGCAGGAGGTCGTTCGTGGTCCGTGCCTCATGGGCCAGGATCGGATGGGTGCATTCGGGTCGATCGCTCCACTCCTCGCCTGCCAGCAGCGAGACGTATTCCATGACGCAGGCCTCACCGACGTCCGCATCGTGAGCGCCGGCGGACAGCGAAGGGAGGGATTCAGGGATGGTCATGGCCCAATTGTCCCTGACCCGGTCAAGCAACGTACCGGAGAAGATGGCCCAAGTCCCGGTTGTTCGTAGCAGGATGAGCGGTATGGATCCTGTCGAGGCCCTCAACGAGATCGGTTTCTGGCTGGAGCGTGAACGAGCGGTGACTTACAAGGTCCAGGCGTTCCGCAAGGCCGCGAAAGTCGTCGAGCCGATGGGCGCGCAGGCAGTCGCCGATGCCGTCAGGAACGGGCGCCTGAAGGCGGTCAAGGGCATTGGCACCCGAACCTTCGAGGTCGTCAGCGAGGCAGTTGCCGGCAAGGTCCCCGCATACCTGGCCGAGCTGCGCGACCGCAATACCGAACCCCTCGCAAGCGGGGGAGTCGAGTTGCGCAAGGAGCTGCGCGGCGATCTGCACAGCCACTCCGAGTGGTCCGATGGCGGCTCGCCGATCGCGGAGATGGCGCGGGCCGCACGCTGGCGCGGACGTGAATACCAGGCTCTCACCGACCACTCGCCGCACCTGACGATCGCCAACGGGTTGAGCGCCGAGCGTCTCGCCGAACAGCTCGACGTCGTGGCCGAAGTCAATGACTCATATGACGAATTCCGGGTGCTCACCGGGATCGAGGTGGACATCCTCGACGATGGCGCACTCGATCAAACCGCGGCGATGCTCGAGAAACTCGACATCGTAGTTGCGAGCATCCACTCGAAGTTGCGTATGCCCTCCGGTGCCATGACACGACGGATGGTGAAGGCGATCAGCAATCCCCACACGAACATCCTGGGCCATTGCACCGGTCGCCTCGTGGAGGGATCGCGCGGCAAACGACCGGAGTCGGAGTTCGACGCCGAACTCGTCTTCGCCGCCTGCGAGCACTTCGACGTCGCGGTCGAGATCAACTCGCGACCCGAAAGACTCGATCCGCCCGGCCGGCTGCTCGACCTCGCGATCGACATGGGCTGCCTCTTCAGCATCAACACCGACGCCCACGCGCCGGGTCAGCTGGACTTCCTCGACTACGGTGCGGAGGTCGCCGCGAGCCACGGAGTGCCGGCGGAGCGGATCGTCACGACCTGGCCACTCGATCGACTGTTGGAGTGGTCGAACGGTCAACGGTGAACCAATAGTTGCTCGGAGACTCGATACCGCTGGTCGAGCCGCCGACGGATGAGGCGTGTGGAGACAAACGTCACGCGAGCTGTTCGGCTCGCTGTCTGAGCACAGGCATGGGCCAGGTGCGGGGCAGGTTCGCGATCTCGCTCGCCTCGAATATTTCCCGGTAAGTCAGCGAATAGTGGGGATAAGTTCCTTGAGGTTCAGCGTGCCCGATGATATGATCGAACATACGTTCGACAAGCTTTTCGGGGGAATTGTGACCACACTCATCGGGGACCACGGTGTGGTGTTGTGGGCACTGACCGATGAGCAGTTGACCGCCGAGGTCGAGTCGGCGTTGCGGGCTCGGGCGAGTCTTGATGAGTGGTGCACCCGCCTTGTCGGTGCCGCCGAGGAGCGGGACTTGGCCCGGTTGGCCGGTGCCACGTCGACGGCGGTGTGGCTGAGGAATCTCACCGGGATTTCCCGCCACGAGGCCAAACGGATCATCGACCCGGCCCGTGCGATGGGCGAACTGGTCGAAGACACCCGCAAGGCGTGGGCTGCCGGCCAGGTCACGACCGAGCAGGCCACGATCATCTGCACCGCGATCAACGCGCTGCCCGACTGGGTCGGCGACGCAGAACGACTGATCGCGCAAGAGCGCTTGTTGGAGTCGGCGAAAACGTTCACCAATGACGACCTGAAACGGATCGCGAACCACATCTTGGAAGTGATCGACCCCGATGGTGTCGATGAACATTTGGGCAAACAGTTGGCCTCTGAAGAACAGACGGCCCATGACAAGACCGAGCTGACCATGTATTCAGCCGGCAATGGGATGACCCGGGGCCGGTTCCTGATCCCGACCGTGCAGGCTGGCATGTTGACGACGGTGTTGGAGGGTTTGGCCTCCCCGCGCAGGAACGACCCGGCGATTTATGACCGTGATGGTGAGCACTCCGACGCCGCCACCGGCACCCTGACCCATGCGCAGAAGCTCGGGCGGGCGTTCTGCGAACTGCTTGAACACCTGCCGTCGGAGGCGATGCCCCAGCACGGTGGTCTC
>JALYQD010000029.1 GCA_030856025.1 Actinomycetota bacterium | reverse complement strand
GCAGCCCACGGAGTCGTGCCCATGACCGATTCGATTCCACTTGCCAACGATAGGGATCACAAGACACAGCCATGTTCCGGACACGCACGTCGGTCGCGAGTTTGACGCTACTGAGGACTATGTCCCGCGCTGTTAGTGTCTCCGCATGATGTTGGAAATCGCGTTGATCCTGGTCGGACTCGCCCTTTTTGCTTACGGGACCATGAAAGTCCGACTGCAAATGAGAACGATTGGCGCCGGCGTCGCGGCTTTCGGGGTCGTGTCGCTTCTACTCCCAATGGTCTTCGGCTAGTCGGTGCGCATCTGATCGCGCGCGCAACTCACGATGGCGGGCAAGTCGAGCCCGTAGGTCGACCCTTCGCCGGAGCCGTAATGTTCGAGTCGCGCCTCACCTCGCTCGAAGAGCCGGAGCGCGCCAACGCTGTTGCCTCGGGCGGCGTGGGTGAGCGCGACGCATATCTGGGCGAGACCTTGCCAAAGGTTGCGTTCTTCTTCCGGCCCAGCCTTCCAGCGGGCCTCGAGAACCTCATGGGCGGCGAATGGCCGACCGGCTTCTACCAGACTGCGGGCCGCGACCAACGTCTCGGCCGGCGGCAGCGGCTCCTCGGAGACCGGCTCGACACCGACGCTTCCATAGGGCAGCGGCCGCCCGAGGGCGTCACGTGGCCGAGCCTGACGCGGGCGCCCTGAGGGGTCTCGATCCCGGTCGCCGGTCATGGCAGTTTCCGCTCTGAGCGCGTCTGAACCATGCCAACCTTCATACGCCAATGCTAGGACCCGGCCCATCGAACATCCGCGCCGCGGCAAAAGGATGCGGCCCGGAATGCCGCGTGGGAGGAAATCGTCACCGTTGGTCGAGTCGCAACGGGTGGTCCTCAGGGACCTCGACGAGCACGATGCGAACTCCGTCCGGGTCGGCGATCCACATCTCCACCAGCCCCCACGGTTCCTGCTGCGGCTCCCGGATCACCGACACCCCGGCCGCCAGCAGCCGCCGGTGCTCGGCCTGCACGTGACGGACCTGGATCCAGATCGCCAGGGCGCCTTCCCGCGGATCGGTCGACCGTCCGCTGACCTCGAGGAAACCGTTGCCCAGGAAGAACACCAGACCCGGCGCATCGCGACTCCCGAACTCCCGGTAGATCGCCAATCCCAACGTGTCCCGATAAAATCGCTGGCTGCTTTCAAGGTCGGATGGACGAAGCAGGATCCGGCTCCCAAGAACTTCCATGTCCTCCATCCTGCCCTCGCACGACGCGGTATGCGAGGCTTCCGCCCGACCAAAACCGCGATGACAAATTTCGATCGGAGGCTCGGAAGTGCCCGCCCCCGGACGAGATGTGCGCCGTACCCGGCCTGCCAAGACGACGCTCACAGGAGTTGTGATGGGCGAAAATTTGCAGTCGATCGATTTCACATCCCGAGCGCCGGAGTCTCGTGGGCTGGACGTGAGCTGGATACACGGGTCGGAGTCGGCGAAGCACAATACTGATCCGGACATGTGTCCTCGCCCAAATGGATCACGGGAACCCTCGGGCGGGCCGAGTAGTTAAGGGGGCAGGAGGTCATCTGACTATGCAATGCCCAACAGACGGAACCGTCCTCGTGATGAGCGAACGATCCGGTATCGAGATCGACTACTGCCCCGATTGCCGCGGCGTATGGCTCGATCGCGGCGAGCTCGACAAGATCCTCGATCGCGCCACCACGTCGAACCCCGAGCCCGCCCGTGAATCCCCATCGTATGAGCGCCAGTCGCGTGAGTCCGCCAGACCCACACAGCAGCCCTATCGCAAGAAGAAGAAAGAGCACTGGCTCACTGAACTCTTCGAATGAGGCCTGACCAAGGTGCCGCAGCGCGCCTTGATTCCGAGCAGTCGCTGACTCTCGAGCGGCTGGCGGCGCTGGACGCCGATTTCGCTGCGATCGTGGCAGCCTCTGTCGACTCCAACGCCGACGATGAGCACGATCCCGAGGGCACGACGATCGCCTTCGAGCGCTCTCAGGTGGACTCGCTGATCCGGCAGGCGAAGAGTCACCTCACCGAGATCGAGGCGGCCCGACAACGGCTCGCCGCGGGCACATACCGAACGTGTGAGATCTGCGGCAACCCGATCGGCGAGGCGAGGCTCGCGGCACGTCCGGTAGCGCGAAGGTGCATCGTTTGTGCGGCCTTGCCCTGAGCTCTGTCCACAGATGCCCTGTCCACAGACCGCGGACCGGAGTACTTTCGAGGTATGAGCAAGCATGATCAAAGGAGTGTCCGCACCTACCGCCGGCACTGGGCCGAAGAGCTTGTCGTCGTGTTCCTGGTGGTCGCCGCCGCGGCAACAACCCTGGGATTCGTTCGCTACGGCACCCTCGACAAGAACCCGTGGGGCTACATCGCTGTTGCGGTCGCGCTCCTCGGCGCGCTTTCGGGAATGATACTGACGATCGCCGAGGCGATGCGCGAAGGCGACCTCCACGAATAACCCGTCATCGCCAACCCGTGGCAGGCGATGACGCGTACCGTCGACGTATGAGCAATGTCGTCGAGTCGGTCCGTGATCGACTCGGAGCGATGGTCTTCGCCCGTGTTGCCGGCGTGAAAGGCCCCAAGCGACGTGACCGTATCCACGGCGAAGAGGGCGTGCGCCGGTTCAACCACGACGACCCGATCCAGATCGTGCACAGCGACGCCGCGATGTTCATCGGCGGCATCCGCGCCCTCCTCCTGCAGTCGCTCCACCCGCTCGCCATGGCCGCGGTCGACCAGCATTCGGGTTTCCGCGGCGACCCGTGGGGACGGTTGCAGCGCACCAGCACGTTCCTCGCCGAGACGACATTCGGCACCGAGGAGATGGCCCAACGCGCAGTCGACATCGTCCACGCCGTACACAAACGGGTCGTCGGCATCGCCCCCGACGGCCGGCCGTATGCGGCCAACGACCCCCACTTGTTGTTGTGGGTCCACATCGTCGAGGTCGACAGCTTCCTGACCGCCTTCGACCACTACGGCCGGCGAACACTGACTCAGCTGGAGCGCGACACCTACGTCGCGCAGACCGCTCACATCGCTCGCGCGCTCGGCGCCGAGGAGCCGCCGACCACGACGGCCGAGCTGGCCGCATGCCTCGAGAGCTACCGACCCGAACTGGAAGGTACGCAGGCTGCGAGGCAGACGGCGCGCTATCTGCTGGTGCATCCGCCGGTGCCCCTGGCGCTGCGGCCGGGCTACACCTTGCTGTCCGCTGCCGCGGTCGGGCTGATGCCCCGGTGGTCGCGGAAGCCACTGCGCCTGCCCTACCTGCCCATCGCCGAGGCCACGGCCGTACGCGCCACCGGAGTTGCCATCACCGCGACCATCCGCTGGATCATGCGGCCGCCGAAGACCGGCTCTAGAGTCGAGGCATGACCAAGGATCCGATCCAGGAGTTCGACCGACCCGAGCTGGGTTCCCTGTGGCACACGACCGAACGCGAGTCGCTGCTCGAGGCCGTCCGCAAGTTGTCCTATGAGGACGTGCTCCCCACGGCAACCGAACTCGACCGCCAAGAGGCCGAGATCCCCGACGAGTTGATCAGCAAGTTGGCCGAGATCGGGCTGTTCGGCGTCATGATCCCGCAGCAGTATGGCGGCCTCGGGCTCGGCGTCTTCGAGTACTGCATGGTGTCGGAGGAGCTCGCCCGCTCGTGGATGAGCGTCGGCAGCATCATCGCCCGTGGCCAGGGTCTCGGCACCCAGGTTTCGGATCAGTCCACCCACGACGAGCTCATGGCGCGATCGGCCAAGGGCGACTGGATCGGTGCGATCGCACTGTCCGAACCCAACGTCGGCTCCGACCTGGCCAGCGTCGAGACCGAAGCGGTCCGTGACGGCGACCACTGGATCCTCACGGGTGAGAAGAAGTGGTGCGGCAATGCGCTCTCGGCCGACTTCATCCAAGTCCTCGCCAAGGCGAAGGGCGAGGACGAGCTCGTCGCGCTCCTGGTGCGCAAGGAACGCGGCACCTTTCCCGACGGTGTCACGGGATCCGCGATCGACAAGATCGGCTATCACGGCATCGTGAGCTGGAACCTCACCTTCGACCACGTGAAGGTCTCCGAAGAGGACGAGCTCACGAGCTTCTATGCGCCGGCGGAGGGCACGGAGCCGGACACGTCGGGCGGCGCCTTCCACGCGGTGCAGCACGGCCTCAACATCGCCCGCGTGCAGACCGCGGCGCGAGCGGTCGGGCTGGCCAGGGCAGCCGTCGAGGACACCACCGTCTATTTGCAGACCCGCCAGCAGTTCGGCCACCCGATCGGCGACTTCCAGGTGCTGCGATTCGAGCTGGCGACGATGGCCGCCGAGGTCGAACAGGCCCGTGCGTTCTATCGTCAGGTCGCCCACGACCTCGATGCCGGCGAGTCGGTCGAGCGCGAGACCGGAATGGTCAAACTGCTTGCCACGGAGATGGCGGTCAGGGTCACCAATCAGGCCATGCAGCTGCATGGCGGCAACGGTTACAGCCGCGACTACAGCGTCGAGCGCTATTGGCGGGACGCCCGACTGACCACGATCTTCGAGGGCACCAGCGAAATTCAGCGACGCACCATCAGCAACCGCATACTCCCCCGCAGTCCGTTGGAGTAGTGCGATTCAGGAATAGCCCGGTCACCGATCCTGTTGTCCCAAAGGAATGCAATCAACACAGGGGGACACATGAAGGTCTTGGTTACCGGAGCGACGGGATACATCGGTAGCGCGGTCGTCCGCAGGCTCATCGAGTCGGGGCACGATGTCACGGCTGTCGTCCGCAGCGGTTCTGCCTCGCGCAAGGCCGCAGATGCCGGCGCCATCGCCGTGATCGGCGACCTCTTCGACTCGGCCTGGCTGGCCGAGGAACTACGCGTCCACGACGCCGCCATCCATACAGCGGCTCCCGACGACGGCACCGCCCCGCAGCTCAACAAGGCGGTCATCGATGCTGCGATAGCGGCCTTCGAGGGCACCGACAAATCTTTCGTCCTGACCGGTGGGATCTGGTCCTATGGCGACAACACGAGCATCACCGAGTCGAGCCCTGCGACCGCGGCTGACATCAGCGCGTGGCGCGGCGAGCTCGAACAACAGCTGCTCGACTCCGGCGTGAAGGCATCGGTCGTCGAGCCGGGCATCGTCTACGGCAACGGCGTGGGCATCCCGACCGTCATCGTCGATGCCCCGCGCAATGACGATGGAGCCCTTGTCCTCGTCGGCTCGGGTGACCAGCACTGGACGTCTGTCCACGTCGAGGACCTGGCTGATCTGTATGTCGAGGTCCTGGAGAAGGCAACCGGTGGGCGCTATCTCGGCGTCAGCGACAACAACCCCACCGTTCGCGAGCTCGGCGAAGCCGTCGTCGGTCCCGAAGGCGCCGTCGTTGCCGAAGACGTTGAGGCGACCCGCGAGCGGCTCGGCGCCGCCTTCGCCGATGCGCTCCTGCTCAGCCAGAAGGCGTCCGGCGCGAAGTCCCGTCAGGCCTTCGGCTGGGAGCCGACACAGGCGCCGCTACTCGAAGAACTCGCCAACGGCTATCGCTGAGACAATTTCCCCCATGAGTGATGCGCGGGCACAGCTGATTCAGGCTGTCGCCCGCGCCGTCATGGAAGGCGATGTCCAGACGGTCGGCATCGACGGTGTCGACGGGGCGGGCAAGACCACGTTCGCCGACAAGCTCGGTTCGGAGCTCCGAAGTCAGGAGTGCCGGATCCAGCGGCTGCGTGCCGACGACTTCCTGAACCCGCCGGAGGTCCGACACCGGCTCGGCCGCGACTCCCCCGAGGGTTTCTGGCTGGATTCATACGATCTCCATGCCCTGGCGTCCGCTGTCGCCCAGCCCCGCGAGGCGGTCCTCATCGTCGACGGGCTTTTCCTTCATCGCGACGAGCTCGTCGACCTCTGGGACCTCTCGGTTTTCCTCGACGTGCCGTTCGGGCTCAGCACTGCGCGTGTCGCGAAGCGCGACGGCACCGAGCCCGACCCAGAACACGAGTCCCAGAGACGCTATGTCGAGGGGCAGAAGATCTACTTCCGCGAGTGCTCGCCGCTCACGAGGGCCACCCTCGTCATCGACAACAGCGACCTCGAGCGCCCGCAACTGTCGAGGTACTGACGCTCAGATCGGCGGCGGGCCGTCGGTGACCGCCGCACGCAGAAGACTCTGCGCGGACCACCTCATGAGCTCCACGGCGTCGGCGCGCGACACGTCGGCCACATCGGTCAGCCACACCAGTGCTTCGATGCCTGTGGCGCTGCGGATGGCCAGCACGAGGCGGAGCAGCTCCGCCTCGGTCATCCGATCCGCCAACGGCTCGAGCGCCTCGGCTATCCAGCCGATCGCCCTCCCCTGCCGCAACGGCAGCGCTGCCCGCTCGGCCGGATCGGCCTCGAGTGACAGTCGCAGCATCGTGCGCTGCTGGGCCTCGGTATCGATGACCAGCTTGGTGAATGTCTTCATCACGTCGTCCAGTCGCGCCGCCGGATCGGCGGCCCCGGACTCCGACAGGAGTGACGTCACATTGGTCTCCGGATGAGCGGCCGCCAGCAGCGACCGTTGATTGGGGAAATAGCGGTATGCGGTGGTGCGGGAGATGGCCGCCGCAGCGGCCGCTTCCTCGACCGACGGGCTCAGCCCGCGCGACACCTGGTCCCGCGCGGCGGCTACCAGCGCATCACGGGTCCGACGCTTCTGACCGGTACGACCTCCGGACTCATAAGGCATTGACATACGGTTCATGATACGGCAATCTCATTATGGTACTTGAGTCCCATAAACAATGAGTCTCGGAAAGAAGTCATCATGAGCGCTTTGACAACACCCGCACCGATCATTCGGGCACAGGAAGACGGCGAGAAGCGCTGGTTCTTCGGTGGCGGGGTGCATACCTGGCTCGCGACGGAAGAAGAAACTGGCGGCGCATACTTCCTCTTCGTGGATCAGATGGAGGGCGGCAAGGTCACGCCACTCCATACCCATCCCACGGACGAATCCATGTATGTGCTCGAGGGCGAGATCCTCATGCACATGGATGGAGATGAACACCGGGTCGCGGCCGGCGGACTCATCTTCGCTCCCCGCGGCGTGCCGCACGCCTTCATGGTCCTCTCCGAATCGGCCCGCCTCCTCGCCTTCCACACACCGGGCGGGTGTCAGTCGTTCTACCTCGGCGCGAGCGAACCGATCACTGCCGAGCGTCCTTCATCGGGCATCGTGGACTTCGACAGGATCATGGCCTCGGGGAGGGACAACGGCGGCATCGAGATCCTCGGACCGCCGCCCTTCGCCAAGCCCTGAAACCGGCTCACGCCTCGGCCCTCTCGATCGCGAGAACCCTGAATCGTGCGGACAGCCAGTCGACACACGGCCCCAGCGCGAAGATCACCAACAAGGTTCCGGGCCCGACGGCGGCGAGCACCGGGAACGAGAGCAGCAACAGGACCGCGCGGGCCCACAGGTCATCGGGTTCGGCGAAGGCGCCGAGCAATCCCGACACGACGAATCCGACCACCACAGGCTGCACGATCGTGCCGAGCCCCGGTTGCAGTCCGCGCGCCCACGCCATACCGACGAGCGCAATCCCGACCACGAGATTGACCCAGAAGAACTCGACGTCGAGGGCGATCGACAGGCCGTTGATCATCGTCGAATAGCCATCGGACCCCAACGCGGCAATCAACAGCATCGCCACCCCGACACCGAGAACCACGCATGAGACGACGAGCCGGAGGACCTTGAAGAGCACGGGTTCATCGTCGCAGACCTGCCACACTCAACTCATGTGGATCGGCTGGATCGAGTTCGACCTCTTGCTCGGGGACGTGCATACGCTCAAGGACAAACGCGCGATCGTGCGTCCCGTCGTCGCCGAGCTGAAACGCAAGTATGAGGTAGCGGCCGCGGAGACCGATCACCTCGACCTGCACCGCAGAGCGGGCATCGGCGCAACCCTTGTCGCCGCGGACAGCAAACATGTCATCGACGTGCTGGATGCGGTCGAGCACTTCGTCGCCGGCCGGCCCGAGATCGAGCTCCTGTCGGCACGGCGCAAGCTCGGCAAGAGCGACGATTAGCTGCGCCGGCGCATGAGGGAGGGGAGCCGCCAGATGGCGACTCCCCTCCGTTTTGGATCTCCTTAAATTGTCCGACGGCGCGAGATCAATGCGGCACCCGCAATGATCATGGCTCCACCAACGGGGATCCAGCCGAGCGAGACACCACCCGTGTCGGGCAGGGCTGAAGCGATCCGGGCAGTGGTGACGTCGTCGCCGTCGTCGTCGCCGTCATCGTCGCCGTCCTCGTCCTCGTCGGGCGGCGGTACGTCGTCACACCCGTTGTTGAAGATGGCTTGACCCTCCGCATCCCAGTTCAGCGAATACGTCTGACCCTGGAAGGTGAAAGGTGGAATGATGTCACCCCAGTCGACTCCGTCGTCCTTGGCGCCCGGGTACCAGACCGGGCCGTCGTGCCCCAAATGACCGTTGAAAGCGCCGGCCGCAGCGACGGTGATCTCGACGTAGGGCTTCTTCTCAGAGCTCGTCGCATGGCAGAGAGTAACCTTGACTCTCTCTGTCGTGCACCGATTCCCGGTCAGCTGCGGCCGGACCGTCACGGTCCACGTGGTCCTACCGACCAACGTGTAGCCCGTGGCTGCCGTCGCCGTGATCGTGTACGTGCCCGGGCCTGTGCCGGACGGATCCTGTGAGTACACGACGCCGGGCGTCGTCGGGATGACCAACTGACCATCTTCGGTGCAGGTGGGGCGGGTCGCCGTCGGGCGGGTCGCCGTCACGACCTTGTCTTCCGGTGGTGACCCCGTGCCGGCGCAGGTGGCTTCGGTCACGTCCACGCCGATCAGATCGGGCTTCGGGTCCCCGGCGTTATGCGTCACACCATTCCAGACCGTCTCGTTCTTCCAGGTCTTGTTCGGAAAATTCTGGTGAGCAAGATGGCCTTGCAGCTTCGTGGAATCGTCATCGACCAAGATGAACCGGTAGGGATTCGTGTCGCTGCTTGTCGCGTGACAAACACCGACCTTCGTCACTGCCAGCACTGACACGTCACCCTCCACCAGTGCTGCCTTCTGTACCTCGGTCATTGTTTGCTCTTGCACCTCACCGGCGGGCGGCTCAACCAGAGGCGGAGGCGGAGGCGGAGGTGGTGGAGGAGGTGGTGGAGGAGGTGGTGGAGGAGGCAGCTCGACCACCGGGGGCGGAGGAGGTGGAGGAGGAGGCGGAGCCGCATCAGGTTGAGGCGGATCTACCGCCCCGGATACTCCTGGCAGGAGGTCGGTGTTGTCGTCGGCTTGCGCCGGCGTCGCGAAAAACAAGCTTCCCGCGATCAATGCAAATGTGACAACTATTCGCTTCATTTCGATAATTCCGTTCTTCCCCAACGAACATCGCATTACAGACATTTCTGTCGTGAGCATGATTTCTGCCCTTTGGCTGTCGTTCGGGCGCTACGGTTTTGGGCGCGTCGGATCGACGGCTTGCATTATCAGAGAACGGCGCGCCTAGGCGCGGTCGGTTTACTCCGGACCGGAAATTCGGCAGATCCGGTTCAAGTTGGTCCCACAACGAAAAGGATCGCCTTCGTCATTCAGACGATGCGATCCTTGATATGGAGTGCTGACAGTCGAACATTCGCCGATACTTGGCCGAATGCCTGAGGTGCCACAAACGCTTCCGTGGCGGGCCCGAGACTGTTGACACATCTGATTCACTTTCCGAGAGTTTCTCTGATGTTCCAATGCCGAGCCTAGGGATGGGATGCCAGTCGTCTAAGGCCCTGGATGACTATATTCATGACTCATCGTGACCATCGCAGCCGTTTTTTTGCGACAGTTTTGTACGTTTTGCGATGGTTTTGCGCAGGGGTCGAATTGTGACGCCGAGTAGGTTGGTTTCGTGTATCTCCCGCACTTCAACGCCGTCGACGATCAGGCCGAGATCCGACGCATGGTCGAGGACATCGGCTCGGCCGAGATCGTCACTGTCGGGCCCGACGGAACCCCCTTGGCGACGCTCCTGCCGATCCTGTGGAGCGAGGACGGCGGCACCGTCATCGCCCACATGGCCCGGGCCAACGAGCAGTGGAAACACATCGCGCCCGCATCCCGGGTTCTCCTGATCGTCGCCGGACCACAGGCCTACGTCTCCCCCGCCTGGTATGCGAGCAAAGCCGAACACGGCAAGGTCGTACCGACGTGGAACTACACCGCCGTCCACCTGTCCGGCACCGTCACGGTTCATGACGACCCCCAATGGGTGCGTCGTGCCGTCACCGAGCTCACGGAGCGGCATGAGCAGCCGCGTCCCCAACCGTGGGCCGTGACCGATGCGCCGGAAAAGTATGTCGCCGGCCAGCTCAAGGCGATCGTCGGGCTCCACATAACCATCGAACGCGTCGAGGCCAAGGCAAAACTGAGCCAGAACCGCTCAACCGACGACCGTGCGGGGGTCATCGCCGGTCTCAACGAAGAAGGCGGCGCACGCGAGGCTTCGCTGGCCGCGCTGATGAAGGCCGAGCCATAACCCCGGGGTACCGGTGCAGGTGTGACGTGCGCAACTCGACATACTGAAAAGAAGTCCTCTTCGCGACATTGGAGTGTTTTGTGCGTAATCCCAGAGCTTTCTTCCAGCCCCTCGCCGTAGGCGCCCCGACGCCGGTCGCCGAGATCCCGTTCCCGCCCTCGCGGATGATTCATTTCTTCGATCCGAGCAACGAGAAGATGGCGACGAAGGTCCCGGAGATCGCGACGAAGGTCGACATCATCCTCGGCAACCTCGAAGACGCGATCAAGACCGACAAGAAGGAAGCCGCCCGCGAGGGCCTGGTCAAGATCGCCAAGTCCACCGACTTCGGCACGACCCAGCTGTGGACCCGCATCAACAGCCTCGATTCGCCGTGGGCGCTCGACGACCTCATCACTCTCGTCACCGAGATCGGCGACAAGCTCGACGTCGTCATGGTGCCCAAGGTCGAAGGCGCCCAGGACATCCACTATGTCGACCGCCTCCTCGCCCAGCTCGAAGCCCGTGCCGGTCTGCAGAAGCCGATCCTCATCCACGCGATCCTCGAAACGGCTCTCGGCGTCAACAACATCGACGAGATCGCCACCGCGAGCCCGCGCATGCAGGGTATGAGCCTCGGACCGGCCGACCTCGCCGCCAGCCGGCGGATGAAGACGACTCGCGTGGGCGGTGGACATCCCGGCTACCTCGTGCGCACCGATCCCACCGGCGAGAACCTGAACGAGGGGCGCACGACGGCCCAACAGGATCTCTGGCACTTCACGATTGCCCGCATGGTCGACGCCTGCGCCGGGGCCGGCATCCTGCCCTTCTACGGACCGTTCGGCGACATCAAGGACGTCGTCGCCTGCGAAGACCAGTTCCGCAACGCATTCCTTCTCGGCTGCGTCGGGGCCTGGAGCCTCCACCCGGTCCAGATCGACATCGCCAAGCGCGTCTTCTCCCCCGAACCCTCGGAGGTCGCGCATGCGCGCGAAGTCATCGAGGCCATGGGCGACGGCAGCGGCGCGGTCATGCTCAACGGCAAGATGGAGGATGACGCCTCGGTCAAGCAGTGTCAGGTCATGATGTCGCTGGCCAGGCAGCTTGCCGAACGCGATCCCGAACTCGCCGCCACTTACGGCTTCTGAACCGGAGACCCTGATGACCAACAGCCACGAGTCCAACCCGAGCCTGCGTCCCCGCCGGTCCGTCCTCTACATGCCCGGAGCCAACGAGCGTGCCCTCGAAAAGGCCAAGACCCTCGACGTCGACGCCCTGATCCTCGACCTCGAGGATTCGGTGTCGCCCGACAGCAAGGCCGATGCCCGAGATCGCGTATGCGCCGCCGCCCGGTCCGGTGAGTATGGCTACCGCGAACTCGTCATCCGCACCAATGGCATCGACACCGAATGGCACGCCGACGACCTGGCCGCCGCCGCCGAGGCCGGTCCGGACGGCATTCTCGTCCCCAAGGTCAACTCCGCCGAGGAGGTCCGCCAGATCGAGGCCGCCATGGCCGCGGCCGGTGCCCCCGATCACACCCTCATCTGGGCGATGATCGAAACGCCCATCGCCATACGCCAGGTCCGCGAGATTGCCGCCGCGAGCGACCGGCTCACGGTCCTCGTCATGGGCACCAACGACCTCGTGGCCGAGCTGCACGCAGCTCATGTGCCGGGTCGCGCGCCGATGCTGACCTCGTTGTCACTGGCCCTCCTGGGCGCCGCCGAAGCCGGCAAGGCCATCCTCGACGGCGTCTACAACGACGTGAAGAACGCCGAGGGTTTCGAGGCCGAGTGCGAGCAGGGCCGGGACTTCGGGTTTGACGGCAAGACGATCATCCACCCCTCGCAGATCGAGCCGGCCAACCGGATCTTTGCTCCGTCCCCCGAGGCGATCGATCATGCCAACGAGGTCATCACCGCATTCGAGGAAGCAACCGCGGCCGGCAAGGGCGTCGTCACCGTCAACGGACGGATGATCGAAAACCTCCACGTCCGCGACGCCGAACGCATACTGGCGTTCAGTGAAGCCCTCGCCAACCGATGACCGTGCGCGCCGGCGAGCTCGTACGCACCTACCTCAACGCACTCGAGGCCAGCGATCTCGACAGCGTGACGGCGTTGTTCGCCGAGCAGGCAATCGTGAATTCGCCGCTCTATGGCCCGATGGCTCCGCGCCAGTTCTACGAAGTCTTGTTGGCAGACACCGGCGCCGCGAAACTCACATTGCGTGGCGTCGCCGAGGGCGAGACCGTCGACGGCGGGCGGCTCGTGACGTTTTGGTTCCATTTCGACTGGCGGCTGCCCAACGGTAGGCCCGCGCCATTCGATGTCGTCGACGTTGCCGAACTCGACGCGGACGGACGCATCGTGTTGCTCCACATCGTCTACGACACGGTCGACGTGCGGCCGGCCTTCGAAGCCGAGACCGGAACCTCGTGGCGCACCTGATTCACCCCAGCGGTGAGCCAGCGTCCACCAACCACAGTTGAGTGGACGCCAACTCACCGTCGTTGGGGGTGATCAGCGGCTGCTGCGTAGGTTGTATAGTCCCGATTCGATCGACGCTTTGCGCTTCTGGGCCTTGCGACGCTGTCGCATCGACTCCAGGATTACGGCGCGGTCGATCCCGGACATCTGGTCCGAGGCGCGCTTGTCAGCGGCCCGGCGGGATTCGGCTCGGCGGGATTCGGCTCGGCGGGATTCAAAGATTGCCATGTTGTTCACCTCCGTTCGATCCTGTGTCGGATGGGAATTCTGGGCGTTCCCAGCGGGCATGAGTCGAGTTGCATGGTGAGTGGTCATGGCGCGCCTCCTTTCTGGTGGGTGTGGACAGCATCATTTCGTTGGACAGAGTCACTTGATGAGGTGCCGCGGATGCGACATCCCTTGGGCCCGAATCGCGGCGTCGATCAGGAGCAATGACTCCCGCCGGGCCGCCTGCTCGAGGGGAGGCAGTTCGTCCCGGGCACGCATCGTAGTATCGATGGCGAAGTTCTTCAGAAAACGGATCCTGAATTCCTTTCGTACGTTTCGAATGATGTTTGCGGGTATGAGTCGGGTCGTGGTTGGTGTGGTCATAGCGCGCCTCCCTTCAAGGAGTTGGGTCGTGAGATGGGCGTCCATACGGTGTGTGGACATACAAAAAGCCTCTTCGGAAAGAATCCGAAGAGGCTTGCTCAGCCAGGCGTATTGGCTAAATCAGGGGCACTGCTCCGGAGGTCGGACCGGCAAAAAGCGTGACGAGTCCACGAGTCGTGGCTGTCATGGCGATGTTCATATTCACGGGTCCACCTCCTTCATAGCGTTTGTGCGTTGACACAACGTAGCGCATTTCGCACGGCCTTCGCACCACTGGTTTTTTGCGTGTCGTAGCCAGCCGGTGGGCCATCGCTCGGCG
>JALYQD010000181.1 GCA_030856025.1 Actinomycetota bacterium | reverse complement strand
CGCAGCCCTGGGGCGGCGCCTACGCGCCGCCCCAGGGACTGTGATCGTCGACTGGGTCACGAACCTTGACCAGATTTCTGCAGGATCTTCGTGACGATGCCGCTCTTCTCGTCGAAGAACTTCTTGTTGACCGCTTCCCAGCCGCCGAAGTCCTTGTCGATCGTGAACAGCTTCTCGGGGGTCGGGAACGGGTTCGCCGGATCGTTGGCGCCCTTGACGGTGCCGACCTTGACGCCGTCGACCGTGCTCAGCGGCCGGAAGCCCTTCTCGACGTATGCGGCCTGGCCCTCGGGGCTGAGGACGTAGTCGAGGAACTTCTGGGCTTCGGGCTTCGCTTTGGTCGTGACGGCTGCCGGGTTCTCGATCAGCAGCGTCTTCTTCGGGACGACATAGTCGATCGCTTCGCCGTTCTGGCGGGCGAGGATGGCTTCGTTCTCATAGGAGATGAGGACGTCGCCGGTGCCGCCCTGGAAGGCCGTCGTGGCGTCGCGACCGGAGCCGGGGAGCGCCTTGACGTTTTTGAAGAACTTCGTCAGGTAGGCCTGGCCGTCGGCTTCGCTGCCGCCGCCGTCGATGACCGACTGGTAGGCACCGAGGATGTTCCAGCGCGCCGATCCCGAGGAACCGGGGTTGGGCGTGACGATGCCGACGCCGGGCTTGATGAGGTCGGACCAGTCCTGGATGTTCTTCGGGTTGCCCTTGCGGGTGACGAGCACGACGACCGAGTCGGTGACGATGCCCTTGTTGGGGCCCTGGTCCCAGTCCTTGGCGACGAGTCCTTCGTCGACCAGGCGGGTGACGTCGGGAATGAATGAGAAGTGCACGTAGTCGGCCTTGAGCCCACCGGCCGCGGCGCGGCTCTGGTCGCCCGAAGCTCCGTACGACTCCTTCCACGTGGTGCCCTTGCCTTCATCGGTCTTGGCGAACGCAGCCTGGGCGGCGTTGTTGCCGGCCTTCGGCACGGCGAAGCCGACGAGGTTGAGGGACGAGTCCGAAGAACCGGTGGAGGGGGCACAAGCAAAGAGCACCGCTGCGCTCGCAGAGAGCGCGACAGTCGCTGCCAGTCGTTTGCGGGTCAAGATCTTCATGCTCTGCCTTCGTTTCCACGGCACGCCACCTTGCGTGCTTCGACCACAAACGTAGGTGGGTTTCGGGGCGACGATTCACCTGACCGTATGTTGAGACGTTATCTCAACTGTTGAGATCTCGTGCGAGAGACCTCAACCGGCGGAGACATTCGCCTTCGCCCTCGGCGCCACGTGGTCGGGCCGCGCGAACGCGAGGGCGGCGACCAGACCGATCAGGAGCACGACGGCCGGGAGCAACACCGACTCGGCCATGGCGCTGCTGAACTGGTCGGCGATGCCGGCCGGCAACCGCTGGCCGGACTGTCCGCCCGAGCCGCCGCTGGAGTCGATCCCCGGGAGGTTGGCCGCGAGCCGGGCCTGGATGAGGGCCGCGATACCGGCGCTGCCGAGGACCGCACCCACCTGGCGCGTCGTGTTGTAGATGCCCGCCCCGGCACCGGCCTGGGCCAGTGGGAGGTTGCGCGTCGCGGTGGCACCGAGCGGTGCCCACATAAACGCATTCGCGACGCCGAGCAGCGCCATCGGAGCCAGGATCTGCCACACCTCGCTGTCGGGCGTCATCGTCCGGCTGAGCCAGAACATCGCGGCCGAGCACGAGGCCAGGCCGAAGGCGGTGATGGTGCGGGGATGGATCCGGTCGACCATCTTGCCGACCCACGGAGCGAGCACGCCGGAGAGAACGGCCATCGGCACCAGCAACAGTGCGGCCTGCGTGGCGCTGAGCCCGCGGACCTGCTGGGCATACAGGAAGAAGGGAAACGCCATAGCGGTGATCGCGAAGCCGACCGTGCTGATCGCCAGGTTGGCGAGGGAGAAGTTGCGGTCCCTGAAGATGCTCAGCGGGACGAGGGGTTCGGTCTTGATGCGCGACTGCCACCAGAGGAAGGCGGCGAGCACCACGAGCCCGAAGGCGATCAGCGCCGGCACCGAGATGATGCCGGTCATCTGGCCCCAGTCGTACTTCTCGCCCTCCTGGATGCCGAACACGATGCAGAACATCGCGACCGCACTGAGACCGACCCCGACCCAGTCGAAGCTGTGCGAGTGCGTCTCGAGGTGCGGCACGAGCCTCCAGCAGAGGTAAAACGCGAGGATGCCGATCGGGACGTTGATGAAGAAGATCCATTCCCAGCCCGCGGTGTCGACGAGGACGCCGCCGAGGATGGGCCCGACGAGCGTTGCGACGCCGGCGGTCGCGCCCCACAGCGCCATGGCCTGGCCGCGGTTGGAGGCAGGGAACGTACGGGTGATGACGGCCATCGTCTGCGGCGTCATCATCGACGCGCCCAGACCCTGGAAGATGCGGGCGATGATGAGCAGCTCGACGCTGTCGGTCAGCCCGCACCACAACGAGGCGAGGGTGAACAACGTGAGGCCGGTCATGTACAGGTTCTTCGGTCCGAACCGGTCGCCGAGGCGGCCGGTGATGAGTAGCGGCACCGCATACGCGAGCAGGTAGGCGCTGGTCACCCAAAGCACGGCGTTGTAGGTGGTGTCCAGCTCCTCGCGGATGACGGGAGTCGCCACCGAGACGATCGTCGAGTCGACAAGGATCATGAAGAAGCCCAGCACCATGGCCCACAGTGCAGGCCAGGGGTTGTGGTCGTTGGCGACGTCGGTCACCTGGTTGTCGGCCATGCGGGTTCCTTTGAGCTGGTCGGGGGAAAGCGTTCATAGATGTTGGTGTCGGCGAACGACCCGTCGCCGAGCGGCTCGGAGCGCGTCTCGGTGCCGACGAGCTGGTAGTCGGCGTTGACGGCCACCTTGTTGCTCGGCGCGTTGCCGGTTGCCGCCATCAGTGAGAGGCGGCGAAGGTTCATCGTCCCGAACGCATGCTGCACGACAAGCCGCGTGGCTTCTGTCATCAACCCGCGGCCGCGGGCGGCCGGATGGGTCCAGTAGCCGATCTCGCCGCTCGTGGGGTCCAGTCCATCCAGTCCCATGATGGCGATGTTGGCCACCAGCTCATCGGTCTCCGGGTCGGCGATCGCCCATGTCACCTTGTTGCCCGTGGCGGCGAGCCAGTCGCAGGTACGGAGGTAGTCGCGGGCAGTGGCCTCTGTGTAGGGGGTGGGCAGTCCGGCGAGCCACAGCCTGGATGTCTCGTCGGTGCACGTCTCGACGATGCGCGGAATGTCGGCGACGGTGAACGACCTCAGCCGGACCTTTGCCCCCTCGATGACAGGCGAGTCGTGCCACGTCGTCTTCGGCTCGGGCTTGTCGCCGAAACGCAGGTAGGCGGTCCATGCGTCCAGCACCTGGCCGCGTTCATACAGGAAGCCGGGCTGCGTGCCGTTGAGGGTGAAGCCGGATGCCCAGGCTACGCGCAAGGAGGTCACATTGCCGGCGTGCGCGGCCCAGTGGATGATTTCGACGCCGCCTTCGGTGAAGGCCCAGTTCGTGGCCAGGTCGAGGGCGCGTTTCATCAAGCCACGGCCGCGGGCCCACGGGTGCAGGACGTAGCCGACGGTCGCCACAGGCGTGTCGCGGATGTCGATGTTGCCGGCGAACCGGGTGTTGCCGTCATCGTCGGTGGCCTCGATCGCCCAGCCGCGATGGTTCTTCTCTTCCCACCCCGCCCTCATGATTTCGGTGGCGAAGTGCCGGGTGTCTTCACGCGAGTTGTCCAGCGGTATGGCGGTCCAGCGCAGTGACTCGGCGTCGAGGGTCATCTCGTAGAGGAGCTCCTGGTCGGCTTCACCATGCGCGCGCAATGTCACGACTCCGTCGGTGAGAACCGGCACGTCTTGCGGAAACCTCATACGAACGACCCTAACCGGCGAAGAGGCGCATCAGCTGCCAGCCGAGCACGACCACACCGAGCACCCGGCGGAACGGTGCGGTGCCCCGAAGGACCTCGTCGAGTCCCCAGACGATCAGGGCGCCCATACCGATATGGCTCAGCTGGGTGTCAAGCCGCTCGCCGGTGAACCAGCGGAGGACATACGACGCGGCGAACACGAAAAGGGCGGGGTTCGGGGGCTGGAACAGTACGCTCCGGCCGGTGTCGCGATCAAGGATCCACCAGTCCAGACGGCGACGCACGGTCAGCTGTTGGTGGCGCGATAGGGGCTGGCCGGATAGACGCCCATCACGGTGATGTCCGTCGTGAAGAACGCGAGTTCTTCGAGGGCGTGCTTGACCGGGACGTCCTCGGGATGGCCATCGACCTCGGCGAGGAACTGTGTTGCCGCGAACTCGCCGCCGACCATGTAGCTCTCCAACTTGGTCATGTTGACGCCATTGGTGGCGAATCCGCCGAGTGCCTTGTAGAGCGCGGACGGCAGGTTGCGGACATTGAACACGAAGGTTGTCACCGTCGGCCCGTTGTTGGCCGGAGCCTTGATGAATTCGCGCGACAGGACGACGAAGCGGGTCGTGTTGTGGTCTTCGTCCTCGACATCGGCGGCCAGGACCTGGAGGCCATAGATCTCGGCGGCGAGTGACGTCGCGAGGGAAGCCTTGCTCGGATCGTTGGCCTCGGCGACCTCACGTGCGGAGCCAGCGGTGTCGCCCGCGATGACCGGAGTCAGGCCGAGCTTGCGGATGATCTTGCGGCACTGCCCCAACGCATGGACGTGACTGTGAACCGTCTTGATCGACTCGAGCGACGAGCCGGGCACACCGAGCAGCTGGAACTGGATCGGCAGGAAGCGCTCGGCGATGATGTGCAGGCCCGAGGTCGGCAGGAAATGGTGGATGTCGGCGACCCTGCCGGCAACCGAGTTGTCGATCGGGATCATTGCGAGGTCGGCGGTACCGTCGCTGACCGCTGCGAAGACGTCCTCGAACGACGCGCACGCGACAGCCTCCCAGTCGGGGTAGGCCTCATTACAGATGATGTGCGAATTCGCGCCAGGCTCTCCC
>JALYQD010000160.1 GCA_030856025.1 Actinomycetota bacterium | reverse complement strand
ACCCTCCGGGCCGTTGGACCGGCTCAGGCATCACCGACCTCGGTGTTTCGGGCACAGTCACCGAAGAACAAATGAAGTCACTCTTTGGTGAAGGGCTGCACCCCGACGCGGACAAAGCTGTAGCCGAGGCTATTGCGGCCGGCGTGACGCCAGCCAAGGCACTCAAGCAGGTCAAGATCGGGCGACGGTTCGCCACGTTCGACCCCTCACGCGAGGAACTGTGGACTGCAACTGTGGCTGAGCAGCGTGCCCAGATTGGTCAGCGTGATGGTGTCGATGCGTCTGCGTTGAATCGCGAACAGTCCCAGGAAGCGCGACAGGATGCGGGCCTGCTGTTGTTCGCAGCCGAGAAGGACCGCTCCCCCGAAGACGTTTCAGAATTGCGCCGCTTCATCCGCGCGCGCTCCAAGCCAACACCGCAGCCGGTGGCTGGGTTCGACCTGGTGTTCACACCCGTTAAGTCGGTATCGGTCTTGTGGGGAATCGGTGACGACGACACACGGCGGGCCATCGAAGAGGCACACCGGACGGCGATTGAGAAGACGATCGGCTATCTGGAGCGCGAAGCGACCTTCACCCGTTCGGGTGCCGGCGGCGTCGCTCAGGTCGACGCAACAGGAATCGTTGCCACCGCCTTCGATCACTACGATTCACGCGCCGGTGACCCGAACCTGCACACCCACCTGGCGATCTCTAACCGAGTCAAGAGCGTCGACGGCAAGTGGCGCACCCTCGACGGGCGGATGCTCTTCCAGGCCGCAGTCAGCGCTTCGGAGCACTACAACACCACCCTCGAAGACGGCCTGCGAGAGGCCCTCGGTATCGAGTTCGAAGACCGCGCCTCCGGTTCAGGCCGGCAGCCGATCCGTGAAGTGGCCGGCATTGACGAAACCCTGCTGGTGGCATTCTCGGCGCGCAGGGCCGGCATCGAAAACCGGTACAACGAGCTTCTGGCCGAGTACCGCAAGGAGTACGGCAAAGAGGCCCCACACCACATTCAGTACAAGTTCGCCGAGCGGGCGAACCTCGAAACCCGCGAAGACAAAGGCGCACCCGAAAGCCTGGCAATCAAGCGGGCACGCTGGCGCAGCGAAACCGCAACACTGATCGGTGAGACCGGCATCGACAACTTGTTGAATGACTGCCTGGAGCGCACAGCCGGCGTACGGGCGGCCATGATCGAAAGCGCCACGGCGGGCATGAGTGAGCGTGCCCCGGTCATGGATGAGGCCGGCAATGTTGATGTGCCGGCAGCAGCCGCACGGGTGGTCGACGCAGTGGGGCAACGTCGCTCGACGTGGCGCGTCTGGCACCTGAGGGCCGAAGCCGACCGCCTCGCGAGGACCCTTCCAGGCTTGTCGGAAGCCCACCGCCGCGACCTCGTTGTTGCCATCACCAACACCGCTGTTGATGCCCACAGCGTCACCCGGCAGCCGGTTCCTTCCGACGAGGTTCCAGAACAGCTGACCCGTGCGAACGGCGAGTCAGTGTTCCGTATGCACGGCCATCAGTCGTTGACGTCCAGGAGCATTCTTGATGCTGAGGACCGGTTGCTGATGGCATCGGCGGCGCCCACGATCGCACCGATTGAGGCAGCATCCTTCGATGCCGCTCTCGCCAGGTGTGAAGCCAATCTTGGGCTGACGTTGAACACCGGGCAGGCAGAAATGGTGCGGGCATTCGCGTGCCAGAACCGTCTCCTTACCGTGGGGATCGGGCCGGCCGGTTCGGGCAAGACAGCCGCCATGGCGGCTCTGGTGGCCATGGTCAGTGAGCGTGGAGGGCGGGTTCTGGGACTGGCGCCGTCGGCCTCGGCCGCGAAGGTCTTGGGCGAAGAAATCAACGCAACCTCAGAGACGATCGCCAAAATCCTGTGGAACGAAAACGCTGGCGTCGACAACCACATCCGCGGTGGCGACGTCCTGCTTGTTGATGAGGCCGGGATGGCCTCAACGTTCGACCTGGATCAGCTGGTCCGCATCGCCTCCAGCCACGGTGCAACCGTTCGACTCATTGGTGATCCTTCGCAGTTGAATGCGGTGGCCGCTGGCGGTGCGCTGCGCCTGTTGGCCACTCGCACCGGTGCCACCGAGCTCAGTGAACTGCACCGGTTCCGTGACCCGGTCGAAGGGCAAAACACTCTCGCCCTTCGTGACGGAGATCCCGCAGCGATCGATTTCTACGACGACGCCGACCGCATCCTTGGCGGCACCAAAGGCGCCATGCTCGATCGTCTGTACACCGACTGGCAGGGCGACCAAGGTGGCGGATTCCAGTCAGTGATGATCACCTCGGCCAATGATTCGGCAACCGACCTCTCCGAACGTGCCCGTTTGGATCGCATCGTCAATGGGCTCGTGGAGAAGGATGGTGTGAGTCTTCGCAATGGTTCACAGGCCGGCGTTGGCGACACGATCGTGACCCGACGCAACGACCGACGCCTCGGCGTGGGCACCAACGACTTTGTGAAGAACCGTGACCTCTGGACCGTGACAGGACGCGAAGCCAATGGCTCACTGACCGTCAAGCATCAGCGCCACAACGCAAAGATCACCCTCCCGGCGGACTACGTCGCCAAGCACGTCGAACTCGGTTACGCCTTCACGCTCCACCAGGCCCAGGGCATGACGGTCGACAAGGCGCGCACTCTTGTTGACCCACACATGGACCGGGCCGGCCTGTATGTCGCACTGACTCGGGGACGCATCGAAAACACTGCTTACGCGATCACCGATCATGCGCTCGACGTTGACCTGGATCACCCCCCAGAGCGCGGAGTGTCCGGTCGAGACATTCTCAACGTGGTTCTCGCCCGCGAACCCGAGGACCTTTCAGCACACGAGAGGCTGGAGACCGAGCGCGAGCAACTGCTCACCCTCACCGCGCTCGTCCCGCAGTTCGACCACGCCTTTGGCCTGTACATGGCCGAGGATCTACGTGACGTCGTCGACGCAGCGATCGGCACCGGACGGGTTGCTCCGACCGACACCGTTGACCCGGGGCTGCAAGGGCTTAGTGCCCAACGCCTGATGGTCGACACCGCGTGGCCGGCGCTTGCGACCCGACTTGCCGCGATCAAGGCCGCGGGCGAGGATCCGGTGAAAGCACTTACCGAGGCGGCCGGCATGCGTGAGCTCGACAGCGCCACCTCTGGCGCCCAGGTTCTCGCATGGCGGCTGGACCGGATGGGACACCGGCCCGGTCACGAGACGGCAGCCATGAACCTCGAGGGCGTCGACGTCACCAATGACACCGGCCGTTGGCTGGTCGAGCGACAGGCTGAGATCCAAGCACGCCGCGAAACGGTCACGCAGCAGCTCGGCACAGACAGCCCCGTGTGGCTACAAAACGCGCTGGGTGAACGCACCGAATTAAACACAGAAGACTGGCGCAGGGCGGTGAGTGCGATCGCCATCTACCGCGACCAATACGGTGTCCGCGACGCCTCGAGACCCCTTGGCCACCGACCAGATGGTGAAGGGGTACAGCGAATTGCATGGCAGCAAGCCTCAACTCTGATCGAGAAGACTGCTGGCAAAGACACCCGGACCGGCGAGGACACGAACAAGCCGTCGACCGCTGACCTACAGCGCCGCCTCCACGAGCTGCAGAAGCGGGCAAAGACCAAGCGACGCGTACCGGCCCGCGAGGAACCGGGCGACGTGCCGCCACCTGTCCGCGGTCGGGACGACTTGCAACGCTAGTGCGCCGCTTTAACGCCCTGTTCCGACTTTAACAATTGCTGTTAAGATCGGGGTCGACTGTTAAGGAGCCTCAATTGGATCGAGCGCGCAATCCCTATACGCCGAACGCGGGAGCGCCACCGAGATACTTTGCCGGTCGCGCAACCGAGGTGGAAGACTTCCGTGTTCTCCTTAAGCGGCTGGCCAATGGATACACCGAGCAGTCTGTCGTTGTTACGGGTTTGCGAGGTGTCGGGAAAACGGTTTTGCTGGGCGAATATCGAAGAATCGCGGATGAAGAGGGCTGGGTGGCCATCGATGCCGAGGTTTCGAAGAACACCGACTTCGGACCGCAAATGGCCAATCTCGCGCGCCGGGCACTATTGCAGGTCTCCCCGAAAGCCCGCTGGGGCGACAGAGCACGCGCCGCGGCGGCGACGCTGAAGTCCTTCTCGTTGACTGTCCAACCTGACGGGTCGCTTACAGGCGGCCTCGATGTCGAGGCCGATGTTGGACGCGGCGACACCGGGATTCTCAATGAGGATCTAGCCGATGTGTTCGAGGCGATCGGTGAAGCCGCAAAGGAGAAGAACAAGGGTGTCATCTTCCTACTTGATGAGGTCCAGTTCCTGCACCGAGTCGAGCTCGAAGCCTTGATCGGGGCCGTTCACCGAACAGTCCAGCGCAAACTGCCCATCACATTCGCCGGGGCCGGGCTTCCACAACTCCCAGGGTTGGCAGGGGATGCTAAATCCTACGCTGAGCGTCTTTTCAAGTTCCCGATGATCGGTGAGCTCCCAAAGGACGCGGCAATCGCAGCTCTGGTCGAGCCCGCTCGCGCCGAAGGTATCGAGTACGACGCTGGTGCGGTGGAAATGATTGTCGAATACACCGAGGGCTATCCGTACTTTCTTCAGGAGTACGGACGAGCAGCATGGAATCTTGCCGAAGGCGACTCGATTACGTGCGCAGACGTCGAGGCCGCCGGCGATGTAGTCGACGCCGAGCTGGACGAAAGTTTCTTCCGCGCGCGAGTTCAACGCTCCTCATCTGAGGAATTGCGTTACATGCGCGCCATGGCGCACCTTGGGCCCGACGCGCAAAAGGCCAGCGACGTCGCAGAAGTACTCGGCAAGTCATCTGAGCAAGTCGCACCTATTCGTGCGCGACTGATCAACAAGGGTCTCCTGTACACGCCTCGGCACGGGTACGCGAAGTTCACGGTGCCCCAGTTCGACAAATTCATGGTCCGCTTCATGGACCTAGACGCGGTCCCGCCGGCGTAGATGCCACACGGTCGGTGTCACGGATAAAGGGGTGCGGGTAACGCTGCTGTCACCAGCCGCAATTGGGTGAGAGGGTCCGGCCGGCACCAGATCTGGCGCTGCGCATCACGGATGTGTCGTCGTCATGTCACCGCAGAGCGGCACGTTTGACTGTGCGGTACACGGTCGAGCGGGCGACGCCGAATAGTTGGGTCTGCCCCCGGTTTGGTTGACACTCGGGGGTGATGGTTCTCAGGCCGCTTCTGCGGCTGCGTAGATCATCTCAAACTCGACGGGGGTGAGTTTGCCCAGGGCGCGCTGGCGCCGCCGGCGGTTGTACTTGGTTTCGATCCAGACCACGATCGCGAGACGGAGCTCCTCACGGGTCTCCCATCGCTTGGTGTCTAGGACGTTCTTCTGCAGCAGTGAGAAGAAGCTCTCCATGGCGGCGTTGTCGCCGGCCGAGGCGACGCGGCCCATCGAGCCACGCAGGCCGTTGTTCTTCAGGATCCGCATGAACTTCTTGGAGCGAAATTGACCAGATTCAATCGGTGGACGCAACACCGATTGAATCCACCCTGGCTGCCGGCGTCGTTGTGGTGGATCAGGCCGGACAGGTCGGTGATGCCTTCTTGTGCCCGGGTCCAGATCGCCATGTCCAGGCAGTCCAGCACGAGGTCGGTGGTCATCGAGGTTGCTGCCCGCCAGCCCAGGATGCGGCGGCTGAACACGTCGTAGATGAACGCGACATAGACGGTGCCGGACCAGGTCGCGACATAGGTGAAGTCCGCGCACCAGAGCCGGTTCGGGCGGGCGGCATGGAATTGCCGGTCGACTAGGTCTCTGGCCCGCTCATGGGAGGGATCTGGGATCGTGGTGCGAGGCTTCTTGCCCCGCAGCGCACCACTGATGCTGAGGTCCCGCATCAGCCGTTGCATGACCGCGTTCAACCCGAACAACGGGCTGAGCCCTCTGATCGCTGGTGCAACCCGCTACCCGCTTTTGCCGCAAGACCCGACGTTGATGCAGGCGTTTGAGCTCTACGGACTGCAATGGCGCGAAACGTGGCCCGAGCCACTTTCTGGATAGCGCATGCGCTCGAGCCGCCGATGTGGCAGGATCAAGTTGTCTTGGCGTCAGGTCGAGGCTCGTGCTGACGGTCCAGTCACTGAGGTTCTTGCAACGCCTGCGTTGCGCTGGACCATGGGACCAGCAGTGCTGTTTCCCGGGGCCGGTTGTGTCTGGCGTTTCCCGATGGGTGGCGAAATTGACAATGGTGTTGCGATGCTCGCCGGGTCATCATGGTTGAGCCGAGTGATCGGGTATTGGCGCGTCAGGCAGGCCTGGGCGACCGGGCGGCGTTCTCTCAAATCTTCGAGCGTCATTCCGAGTCGACGTTCAGATACGCCCGCCACATGCTCGACGGTGATGTTGAGGCTGCGCGAGATGCCACGCAGGAGGCGTGGACCAAGGTGTGGACTCATGTGGGGTCTTACCGGGGCGAGGCCCGGCTGCAGACGTGGCTCTTTCAGATTGTGGCTCGGGAAGTTCTGTCGTCTCGCCGACGTCGCCGCCCTGTCAGCATCGATGACTCGATGCTTGAGACCCGGCCGGGGGTATCGTCTGACCCAGCTGCGGCATTTGCGAACGTCGAACTGTGGGAGGCATTGACGATCGCCCTGGCAGAACTTGCGTGGAAACAGCGGGCATGTTGGTTGCTTCGCGAGCTCGAGGAGATGAGCTACGAAGAGATCGCGCAGGTCCTGAACACGAATACCACGGTGGTGCGGGGGCAATTGCACAGGGCTAGACAGGCACTGGCTCTCAGGATGGAGGCATGGCAATGAGCATTTGGGAACCGCAGGACCCGTCCGTGCTCAGCGGCGAGACGACCCCGGCGATCGCGCATGCCCTCGATCGTCTTCGAGCCTCATCGAGGGAGCGGTGGGTGGAAGTGGCCGATGACGTCCTCGTCACCGCTCTTCGCACCTCACGACCTTCGCGCCCTGTTCGTGCTCACTCCGACAATGGTGTGGTTCACGTCTCAGACCAGGTTGTCAGCGCCTACCTTCAGCAGCGATTGGACGCCGGCCTGCCGGACGCGGCCGTCGGCGCAATCGTTCTGCGCGTCGATCGAACAGAAACTCTCCAAGAAGTCACGATCGAACTCGTCGGCAGATTCGGAGCAGTGCTGATTGACCTCGCCGAGCATGCCCGATCATTGGTCCGGTCCACCTTGCGAGAGGTCCTGGGCCACGACGACGTGCTTGTGCGTGCCGAGCCCGTGCAGGTTCATTTCAGCGACGTGATCAAGGGCGATCCGCACCTTGTCCACCCCAGTGACGAAAGCTGATCGCCACACTAGGACAAAGTGCAATAAATGTGATCTAGATCACATTGCATGTTGCGTGACGATTCCCTGCTCGGTTGCGTCTAACCCTTTGTAACTGCATTGACCACTGCAACTAAGGACGCATCGTGACTGACAAGACTCTCGAAAAAACTCCCGCCAAACCGGCGAAGACCGATCAGGACTCATCTGCCCTGGTTTCCTCCCACGGCCGCACCACGATCGCTGACACCGTCGTGTCGAAGATCGCCGGACTCGCTGCCCGCGAGGTCTCAGGAGTGCATAACCTCGGCGGCGGTGCCAGCCGCGCCGTCGGCGCGATTCGTGAGCGAATCCCTGGCGCCACCACCAACCGCTCGCAGGGTGTCTCGGTCGAGGTCGGCGAGCGTCAGGCGGCCGTGGACATCCAGCTGATCGTTGAGTACGGTGTCTCGATCGCAGACCTGGCCGAAGGTATCCGCCGCAACGTCATCGGCTCCATCGAGCGGATGACGGGCCTTGAGGTCATCGAGGTCAACATCGCCGTCGAAGACATCCACGTCTCCGAGGACGACAACTCTGAGGACGACGAGAAGTCCGAGCCGCGGGTCCAGTGACTGATCTTCCCGGACGTGCCCGAGCGGACGACGTCGCCGACGTCGTCCGCTCGGTTCCCGGCGTCGCGGACCTGCACCCAGGAACTTTCGGAGAAGTTGCCACGTATCTGCCCGGTCGACGAGTTGTCGGTGTGCGGCTACGGGACGATGTCACAGAAGTCCATGTCGTGCTGCGGTTCGGCGCTCCGGTCCTCCTGACGGCAGAAGCCATTCGATTAGCGGTTCGGCCGCTGGTCGATACGCCTGTCAACGTTGCTGTCGAGGACGTCGTCGGCCACTGAGCCGACCATTGACATGACTTATCAAGGACCGCAGGATCCGGATCTGCGCGAGCGGTGGCGTCACGCACGGCGCGAAGTCGCTCGCACTCACCATCCCGACACGGGTGGCGACACTGCGGTCTACCTGGCGCTCATGTCGAGGCTGGACTTGAGCTACATGCAGATCGAGAACCAGCACCTTCAGCCAGGCCGCGTCACATCGGACATCACGATTGTCAGGTCCGACCGCTGGTGGCAGCGCTTTCGCCGGCGGCTTCCGCGGCGATGGCCAGGTGGAAAACGGTACATCGAGCTCTAACTCGACCACTCAACACTTACTTCAGGAGACAAAAGCATGACCACGTCCACGATCGGCCTTATCGCAGGCCTGCTGCTCGGCGTCGCCGCTGCGGCTGGCGGCTTTCCCGGATTCTTGATCGCTCTGGTCCTCGGAGTTATCGGCTACCTCGCAGGAGGGCACTTCGACGGAGAGCTCGACCTCAACCAGCTGCTGGGCAGGCGCCGGCGTGACTGAGATCGAGCCGGCAGCATCTCCCGGCAGCCTCACGATCGAGAACCGGGTCATCGAGAAGATTGCCGTGCTTGCCGCCAGTGAGGTCCAAAACACCACTGACGCTGGATCTGGGCTCAGCCGCATGCTGCACCGCGACCTGCCCCGCGCCACAGCCAAGGTCGCGGGTGGACACGGCAGGGTCGCCATTGAAATTGCTGCGGCATGGCCAACCCCGTTGGCGGAGCTCACGGCACGGGTGCGCGATCACGTTAAGGAGAAGGTCACGACGTTGACCGGTCTGCAGATCGACGCCGTAGACGTGCTCGCCGCCGACATGGTCCACGTCCACGACAGGAAGCGGAGAGTCCAATGAGCACCGATACCGCCACCACATCCGCACCTCCAACACCATCCGAGAGGATGCCCGCGGCCAAGCAGCCGGTGGGCACTGGCGCATCGCCGGCGTACGCCGTGCTGTTGGCCGTCGTCCTCATCGCACTGGGTGTCGTGGGAGTGCAGGAAGGGTTCGTCCGCTCCAACGCCATCGACACCGCATCGTGGACCCGAACCGCAGTGACCAAGGCCAACGACCTCGACCCGGCCGACTGGATGCTCGCGGTGTTCATCGCGCTGATCATCCTGGGTCTGCTCGTTCTCGTCAGCGTTTTCAAGCCACGCAAACGAACGTCACTGGCACTGAACAGCGACACCGGCGTCTATCTTCGCCCCAAGGACCTCGGCCGCATCATCGAGCATGCTGCGACGGACGTCGATGGCGTGACGGACGTCCAGACCGCGGCCAGCAGACGACGGCTGAACATCACCGTCACGGCACTGACGCCCAGCACCCTGAACGCCGAAACGATCGCTTCCATCAACAACGTGATCGAGCCTGACCTCGCGGCCCTGCAGCGGCGGCCACGGACGAAGACCACCATCAAGAACCAGGACCTGACGTGATCAGCCGAAAACTTCTTCTCGCCGACCGATTCGCCGCCCTAATACTTGCCGCCGCGCTCATCGCAGCAGGCGCTCTGGGAGCACTGTGGTGGTCCGGTCGCACCTCACTGCCCGACCGCACGAGCACCCAGCCGCTGCTCGACGTCGTCGACGCCGACTGGTGGCCCTGGGTCAGCGCCGTCGCCGGGATAGCGCTGATACTCCTGGGTCTGAAGTGGGTCTTGGCGCACCTGGCCAACCCCAAGGTCCGCCGACTCCGCCTTCCCAGTTCAGGAGTCAGCGGCAAGCTCGAGGTCGACGGCTCGAAAGTCGTGGACGCCGCCGCCGAATCCTTCAGCAGCGCACGCGGAGTTCGCAACGTCAAAGGCACACTCGTCCGCGATCGCGGCCAGCTCACCGCCCGCCTCCACGCGGTCATCGAACCCGACGCCGACCTCCATGACCTCGCCAAGCACGCCGAGGAGGTCTCCAGCCACCTTCAACACGTCCTGCAACGAGACGATCTACGCTTCAGCGTCCAACTCAGGACAGCAAGACGCCCCAAACCACTCCCCCGCGTGGACTGACCGCAGTCGACGACTGCTACACACCTCTCTAGAAAGGCAACACCATGTCCATCATCGGATTCCTCATCGTCGGGCCAACAGGTTCGTGGCCAGATTCGGTGCGAGAAAGATGTGGCTCCATCTGCGCGGCCAAGGCCACGACGTCGCACGGTGCACGATCGAGCGCCTCATGGGCGAGCAAGGGCTCGTCGGGGCGCTGCGGGGCAAGAAGATCCGGACCACGATTCCCGACGAGAAGGCCGACAGGCCACCCGATTTGGTCGACCGGAACTTCTTCGCCACACGCCCGAACCAGTTGTGGGTGGCCGACTTCACCTACGTCCCAACCTGGGACGGCATGGTCTATGTCGCGTTCGTCTTCGACGTGTTCTCCCGCATGATCGTGGGCTGGAGAGCCGCAACATCAATGAGCACCGACCTGGTTCTCGACTGCCTGGAGATGGCTGTCTGGGCCAGGGCCCAAACCGGTGTCAATGACCTGTCCGGGCTCGTTCATCACCTTCTCGGCCCATTGGATTGCCGATTCGCGATCAGTGAATACTCCGCCGGCGTGGTACCTCGTGGTCGGCTCGAAATAAACAAATGCCTTGCCGCGCTCATTCATGACGGTTCTCCAAGCATCTAAGCGTTACCGGCGATTCGTTTCCTGCTGAACGAAATCCATGAAGTCGACAGATACGGTATCCGTATTTCTTGCGGACAGAACTTTCTCAACCCGAGCATGTGGCTGATTCCGAGCGGGCCGTTCACCCGATCTGCGTGAGAACGGAAACGGCCCGCTCAGGTCTGCCGAAATGTCGCGCGTTTTACGGCATCGGTTCAGTAGGTCCGGCAGGCTCCATGGGATCCTCGTCAGGAACTTCGTCCGGATCCGGACTCGGGTCGCTGCCAGGGGTTGGCGAAGGGTCTTGGTCTGGAGCGGCCGGGTCTCCATTTGGTTCGATCGGTGGCTCTGGTGTCGTCGTCATGCGATTTCCCTTCCAGTCAGAAGCATCGTTCACGACATACATACCCCCGGGGGGTCGCCCCGAAACACCGCACGATCTGCTTCGTTCGGTTGAACGCCGTCCCCGAGCAATATGTCAACTCCTGGGTGACGACGAAGCTTGGATACCGGGGCGCCTATAGACGTTCCGGCTATTCGCGCTCGTGTTGGTGTATTATTCAGCCGTTACCACAGCTTCGTTCGCAGACGGCGTGTAAAGGGCGATGATGACAGGTCAGGACGCCGAACGGCAACGACTCGCTGCGGTGTGACGGTATGACGTTTTGGACACTCCGCCAGATGGGGCCTTCGATCGCATTACGGCGATGGTGTCCCGGCTCTTGAATGTGCCGATCTCCATTGTGAGCATCGTTGACCGTGATCGGATC
>JALYQD010000108.1 GCA_030856025.1 Actinomycetota bacterium | reverse complement strand
GTTGCGGCGCATGACGGGTTCGAGTGCGGTAACGAGTCCGCCGGGCGACTTTCGCCACTGGACGGTGCCGTCCGGACCGATGTCGCGATCTACGGGCAGTCGGTTGGCCACGACGACGAAGGAGGCTTTTCGCGCGGCAGCCCTTCGTCGCACTGGCGTCGAGGGGCTCATGACCCCGAGCCTAACCGGGATTCGGCGCCGAGGTCGCCAGCCGGCATGGGCGTCAGCCGATCTGTCGACGTATTTCGTCGATCTGCTTCATGATCTCGAGGGTTCCGTTGAGGGGGAGGAGCGCCGATTCGGTGGTGCCGGCGCGCAGGCATTTATTGACCTCGATGATCTCGTGGGCATATCCCCTGCCCACGACCGGTTCGGCGATCTCATCGAGCTCCATGTTGCGGGCATACGAAAAGCCGGTCGTCTCGTGGAACCGGGCGGGGATCTCGATGCGGCCGCCGTCTCCGGACACGGAGGCGCGGTTGTCCGACCACGCCATCTGCGTCCAGGCGATGCTCGCGACCGCTCCGCTGGTGTAGGTCAGGGTCGCGCCGCCGCTGACGTCGATCCCGCGGTCGGACTTGATGCCGGCGGCAACGATGTGGGTGGGTTCGCCGAGGATCAGGTTGGTGAATGTCAGGGGATAGATGCCGACATCGAGCAGCGAGCTCGCGCCGAGCTCGGGGTCCCAGAGCCGGGCCGTCTCGGGCTTGGCGACGAAGCCGAGCTCGGCCCTGACCTGACCGACGGTGCCGCACGCGCCGGCGGCGACCATGTCCTGGATCCTGCGCATGTTCGGATTGCACCGCATCCACATCGCCTCGGCGAAGAACAGGCCGCGATGGCGGGCCTCCTCGATGAGCGTGGACGTGTCGTCGCCGTTGAGCGTCAGCGCCTTCTCACACAACACCGCCTTGCCGGCCTCGAAACACGTCATGACATCCTCGACGTGTCGGCCGTGCGGAGTGGCCACATAGATGACGTCGACGTCGGGATCGGCGGCGAGCTCGGCATAACTGCCGTATGCACGTGCGCCACCGCCGGTCTGCTGATTCGAAAACGTGTCAGCGAACCGCTGGGCCGAATCGACACTCCGCGAGCCGACTGCAGACAGTTCGGCGCCCTCGACGAGGGCCAGATCCGTGGCGAAGGTGGCGGCGATCTTGCCGGTGGCGAGAATGCCCCAGCGGATGGGTGGAACGGTCGCAGAAGTATTTGACATGTTTCCATCATGCCAAATGACATCGTTGTTATTTATGCCCTAAGATCGGACCCATGAGCGCAGTCGAAAAGCCGGACTCCGGCGCAGCCGCCTCTCCCGAGTCACTGTCGGAGCGCGATCGCGAGATCCTCGCGCTCGAGCGCCTGTGGTGGCAGTATGCCGGCGCCAAGGAACAAGCCATCCGCGAGAAGTTCGACATGTCCTCGACCCGCTACTACCAGGTCCTCAACGCCCTGATCGACCGTGAAGAAGCCCTCGCTTTCGACCCGTTGCTGGTCAAGCGCCTGCGCCGCCTCCGGGACAAGCGCCAGCGCAGCCGCTCCGCGCGGCGCCTGGGCATCGAGCTCTGAACGGTCCGAGACGGTGGATCACCGCAAAACACCAGCAGGCAAAGCGCTGACCCTGCCGGTGTGGATCATCGTCCTCAGCGCACTCATCTGCCTCGGCGCGGCGTCCTACTACGGCGTCGTGCTGGTCAAGGACAGCTCGTCGGAGCCGTCGGCCAAGCCGACCACAACACAGAGCCCCACGGCTCCGGCGACGACCAAGCCGACCACCGAAGCGACTCCCGAACCCACCGCCACGACCACACCGACCCCCAAGCCCAAGCCGACTGCAGCTCCGGTCGCGCGCGATGTCCCGGTGGGAGTCTTCAATAACACCTCCACCAGCGGACTGGCCCGCACCGTCGCGGCCAAAGTGCGGGCCGCCGGCTGGACGGTAGCCGGCGTCGGCAACTGGCGTGGCTCCATCCCCGAGACGACCGTCTACTACCCGCCGGGCTTTCAGACCCAGGCACAGACGCTCGCCAGGGACCTTGATTTCGGCCGGGTCAGACTGTCGGTGGCACCCATGAGGACGGATCGGCTGACGCTGATTCTGGCCGGCCAGCAATAATCCTCCTTATGCCCAAGACGTTCGCCGCCCGTGATTCCGTGCTCGCCGATCCCGATGGCACCTTGTTGGCCCTCGACTTCGACGGGACCCTCGCCCACATCGTCGACGACCCGACCGAGGCGTTCGCCCATGAACACTCCGTGGCCGCGCTGGCACGGATCGGCTCGCGCCTGGGACACATCGCGATCATCACCGGCCGCCCGGTCCGTCAGGCTCTCGAGCTCGGCGGATTCTCCGGCCTGGCCGGCCTCGAGGGACTGGTGATCTTCGGTCAGTACGGCCGTGAGCGCTGGGACGCCGCCACCGATGAGATCGTGTCGCCGCCCAACGACCCGCAGATCGCGGTCGTCGAGGGCCTCCTCCCACAGTGGCTCGCCGACCACGACGCCTCCGCGGTGCGGATCGAGGACAAGGGCCTCGCCATCGCGCTGCATACGCGCGGGCTCGGCGAGGGAGTGTATGAACGGATCTTGCCCGAGCTCAGTGCGCTCGCCGTCGAACACGGACTCGATGTCGAGCCCGGACGCCAGGTCGTCGAGCTGCGCAGTGCCGTCATCGACAAGGGCGACGCCTTGCGCGCATACGTCGCCGAGATCGGTGCCCGTCACGTGATCTTCGCCGGGGACGACCTCGGTGACGTTCCCGCGTTCGAGGCGGTCGGCCAGCTCCGCGAGCAGGGCATCACCGGCTTGCTCATCTGCTCGGCCTCGGCCGAACAGGATGCCCTGGTGTCGCTGTCGGACCTCGTGCTCGACGGTCCCGACGCCGTCGCCACCTGGCTCGAAGAACTCGCCGATGACCTCTGAGCTGCTGCCGCACACTCCGTGGACCCGGCTCCGCACCCTCATCAACTGGATCAACCTGAGCACGGCGCTCGGTCTGCTCATCGCCACGGTCGGCGGCGCCACGATCCAACGCCGCGGCCGTGGCACCTACATCGCCGGCGGATACCGCTGGAACTTCCCGGTCGCGAGTGCCTTCACCGTCGGCAGCGTCATCACCAGCAAACACGACCGCGACTGGCTGCGTGAACGCCCCGTCCTGTTGCGGCACGAAGACCGGCACTGCACCCAGTACGGCTTCTGCCTCGGCATCGCGATGCTCCCGCTCTATTTCCTGGGCGTGGCCGTTTCCTATGCCGTGGCCGGCGACCACTCCTCATACAACCCCTTCGAACGCCTCGCCAATCTCTCCGACGGCGGCTATCCGCCTCCAACCAACAGGTTCTCCCGCAAACCCTGACCCTCCCGTCCCGGGTTTACCACGGTCACTGGGTATGTCCGGTCTGGGCCGGGCAAATATGCCTAGAGGAGTCCGTGTTTGCCTAGTGGAGTCGTATGCCGAGGGC
>JALYQD010000072.1 GCA_030856025.1 Actinomycetota bacterium | reverse complement strand
GGACAAAGTCTCTCCCCGGTGGGACAAACTCTCTCGCGAGCGTGGTTTCAGGAGGTGGCGGTTCACATCGAGGCGAGGCGCTTCTTCTCGGCTTCGACGTCGAAGGACGCCTTCGGCCAGTCGAGATTCAGCGCATCCAGATGCTCCAGGAGCAGTTGGGCCACGGCCCAGTTGCGGTACCACTTGCGGCCGCTGGGCACGAGGAGCCACGGCGCCGCCTCGGTTGAGCAACGCTCCAGGGCGATCGCGTATGCGTGCTGGTAGTCGGCCCACCGTGCACGTTCGTCCAGGTCGCTGGGGTTGTACTTCCAGTGCTTGGCCGGGTCGTCGAGACGCGCCCGGAGGCGTTCCTTCTGATCGTCGGCGGTGATGTGCAGGAAACACTTGATGATCGTGCCACCGCCCTCGACATACGCGGCCTCGAAGTCGTTGATAGCGCCATAGCGGCGTTCGACTTCCTTGGCGTCGGCGAGCTTGCGCACACGGCCGATCAGGACGTCCTCGTAGTGCGACCGGTCGAAGATGCCGAGGATGCCCGCGGCCGGGAGCGCCTTTTCGATGCGCCACAGGAAATCGTGCGCGAGCTCCTCGTCGGTCGGCTTCTTGAATGACGTGATGCGGACACCTTGCGGGTCGACGAGGCCGACCGCGTGCTTGATGATGCCGCCCTTGCCCGACGTGTCCATCCCCTGCAACAACAGGAGGACACTCTTCGGGCTGGTCTCGCTGCGACCGAGGGCGAACACGCGCTCCTGCAGATCGGCCAGCTCCTTCCCCGTTGCCTTCATCGCGGTCCGTGAGTCCTCCTTGGACCCGTCGAAGCCCGTCGTTGCGCGCGAGTCATACGAGGCGAGATCAACGGGGCCGGAGGGAACCGCGAGCGACTCGCGAAGCGTGTTTGCCATGGCGGCAGTATGCCCGACCTGGCGGCGTGCGAACAGGAACCCGTTGACCTGCGCCTGCATACGGCCAACGATGGAGTGGTGAGCAAGAACATCGTGATCTGCCTGGATGGCACCGGCAACCAGATGCGGGCCAAGGGCGACACCAATGTCGTCCGGCTGTATTCGATGCTTGCGCTCGACGCCCCTTCTTCCCAAGTCGCGTATTACGACCCCGGCGTCGGCACGTTCAGTGCACAAGGCGCGTTGACGCCGATCGCCAAGAGATTCACCAAGTTGTTCGGGCTGGCGTTCGGCACCGGACTGCGAACCAACATCGGCGAGGCCTACCTCTTCCTGATGCGGCACTGGGAACCCGGCGACCGCATTTTCCTGTTCGGCTTCAGCCGGGGCGCGTATGCGGCGCGCGCGTTCTCCGGGATGCTCGCCACCGTCGGGGTGTTGCAGCGAGGCTCGGAGAACCTGATCCCGTATGCGATCGAGGTCTACTCGCGGAGCAAGAACTACGGCTCACAGGACTGGCGACGGCTGCACGAGTTCGCCAATGTGTTCTCCCAACAGGTCGACGGCAAGCAGGCAGTGCCGATCAGGTTCGTCGGCCTGTGGGACTCGGTCAAGGCTGCCGGTGTCCTCCGGTGGAACCTCAGGTGGCCGTTCACCCGCAAGCTCCGGACGGCCGAGACGGTCCGCCACGCGGTGTCGATCCATGAGAAGCGGCGCCCATACCGGCAATACCTGGTGACACCGCTGGCCCTCGGGCAACATCTTGAAGAAGTGTGGTTCGGCGGTGTGCACTCCGATGTCGGCGGCACGTTCGACGACGACTCCCGACTGTCCACGATCGCCCTCGCGTGGATGATGGACGGGGCGCTCGGGGCCGGCCTGCTCGTCGACCCCGACAAACTTGCCAAGGAGTGCTCGATGTCCCCCGATGACGCTCTGGGCGAAGTCCACCGGATGGGCTGGGTGTGGGCGTTCCTCACCTACCGCAAACGCCGCGTACCGCGTGGAGCGAAGGTCCACTCGAGCATGCGGGCCCGCTGGGAGGCGGACCATTCGTTCGCGCCGAATGTGCCGGACGACGCCGTCTGGGTCGATCCGGACTGGGCGAAGGACCGGCGCGACTAGGATCGCCGCATGGATCTGGACCTCGGCGCCCTCGAAGAGATGTATGCCTACCCGCCGAGCCGCGAACCGTGGATCCGCACCAATTTCGTCAGCACGCTCGACGGCGCCGCGTATGCCGCCGACGGACTGTCCGGATCACTCGGCGGACCCGCGGACACCCGGGTGTTCGCACTGTTGCGCTCCCTTGCCGATGTCATCATCGTCGGCGCCGGCACCGCTCGCGCCGAGGGCTACGGGCCGGTCAAACCCGGCGAGGTCGATGCGGACCTGCGCGATCGGCTCGGCCTGAAACCGATCCCGCCCATCGCCGTCGTCTCCCGATCCCTCAACATCCCGGTCGCACTGATCGCCCCCGGCCAGCTAGTTATCACCACCGAGGACGCGCCCAAGGCACGAGTCGATGCCCTGCGCGAACAGGTGGACGTCATCGCAGCCGGCGTGGGCGAGATCGATTGGTCCGAGGTCAAGAATCGCCTTGGCGCCCACGGACTCAACCGGGTGCTTTGCGAAGGCGGTCCGACCTTGCACGGGCGCCTGATCGAGCACGATCTGGTCGACGAGTTGTGCCTGTCGATCGCCCCGGTGATGGCAACGGGCACCGCCCCGCGCATCGGCCACGGTCCCGTCGCCGTCGAAAACTCCATGACCCTTGGGCATGCGCTCCAGATCGACGACCTGTTGCTGACCCGGTGGGTCCGCAATCGCGGCTGACGGGACTATGGTTGGAGTAAGGATGAAGGGATCCCACCATGTATGACGTTGCACTGCTTATCGAACGCCAGTTGTCCGCACTCGACGCCGATCAGATCGTGGCCCTCCATGAGGGTCTGGACGAACCCGTCAGTTACCACATCCTGTTGCCGGTGGAGAGCTCCACGGCCGTGCTTTCCTCGTCGTTGAGCGCCCTCGGAGCCGGCCAGTTCATGCCGCCCACCGAGCCCGATGTCCTCGCCGAGGTCCAGCGCGAGATCAAGACCGCCGGACAGGCCGAGCTCGAGGCCAGCTCGGCACTCCTGCGCGCCCGCACCAAGAACGTGACCCAGCAGTTGACCGAGGACGATCCGATCCTCGCTCTCGCCGAGCTCGTGAAGGCGACATCGTCGGCCGAGGCGATCATCCTGACCGAGTCCCACATCGTGTCGGAGTTCTTTCATTTGGACTGGACATCACGCGCCCGACGCAAGCTCGATGTGCCGACGCTCCACCTACTCGAGCACGTCTCGTTTGCCGGTCAGGCGTAATCTTGCGGCATGGCTAACAAGGTCGAAAAAACCGACGAAGAATGGCGCTCCGAGCTCAGCGCAGCCGAATACGACGTGCTTCGCCAGGCTGGCACAGAGAGACCCTTCAGCAGCTCGTACGAAACCGATCCGACGGTCGGTGTCTACGCCTGCCGCGCCTGTGGGGCCGAGTTGTTCCGCAGCGAAACCAAGTTCGACGCCCACTGCGGCTGGCCGGCGTTCTATGCGCCGCTCGCCGAGGACAGGGTCGTCTACATCGAGGACAAGTCGCTGCTGCGCACACGCACCGAAGTCCGTTGCGCCAACTGCAATTCCCACTTGGGACACGTGTTCAGGGGCGAGGGCTTCGACAACCCGACCGACGAACGGTTCTGCATCAACGGCATCAGCCTGAAGCTGGAGCCTGACAACTCCTGAACCACCCTGGTTTCGAGGCGGCCGCAGGCGGCGGTGGCCGCTACGGCCAGAGGGCTGTGAGGCTCGCGACGCTGTGGAGCCGACCCGTGTAGAACGGGACTTCCTCGCGTACGTGCATACGCGCCCGGCTCGCGCGGAGTTCGCGCATCAAATCGACGATGCGGTGGAGTTCCTCGGCCTCGAAGGCCAGGATCCATTCGTAGTCGCCCAGCGCAAATGACGGAACCGTGTTGGCCCGCACATCCGGGTAGTCCCGCGCCTGCATACCGTGTTCGCGCAGCATGTCGCGGCGCTCCTCGTCGGGCAGGAGGTACCACTCGTATGACCGCACGAACGGGTAGACGCAGACGTAGGGGCGCACCTCTTCTTCGGCCATGAAAGCCGGGATGTGCGACTTGTTGAACTCGGCCGGACGGTGAATGGCCAGCTGTGACCACACCGGTGTCATGCGCGATCCGAGGGCGGTCTGACGGAACGCGTTGTAGGCGGCTTGAAGCGCATCGGAGTTGGACGAGTGCCACCAGATCATCAGGTCGGCATCGGCGCGAAGCCCGCTGACATCATACGTCCCGCGTACGACGACGTCATCGGCAGCGAGTTTGGCGATCAGCGCATCGACCTCGGCGGCTTCTCCCGCCCGATCGGCATCGCCGAGTACGCGTTCGAGCTTGAACACCGACCACATCGTGTATCGGATCGTTTCGTTGATTTCCTTGGCCAGTTTGCCGATGTTCGGGATATCACTCATGGGGTCATTGTCGCAAGGTCGTCCAGGAGTCGGTCGGCCGCTCCCTGCGCCGAGGCGATGACGGCCGGTATGCCGACTCCGCGGTATGCCGCACCGCAGACCTCGAGTCCGGGCACCGTGGCGATGTCGGCGTCTATCGTGGCGACCCGGTCGAGGTGTCCGACGGTGTATTGCGGCAGGCCACCGCCCCACCGGGTGACGACGGCGTCGATTGGATCGCCGGTGAGGCCGACGGCTTCACGGAGGTCGGTCAAGGCGAGCTCGATGAGTTCGGCGTCGTCGCGTTGCAGCAACGCGGTCTCGCCGGCACGGCCGATCGAGCTGCGGAAGATGACCCGCTCTTCCCCGGCTTCGCGTCCGACCCACTCCCACTTGTTGGACGAATAGGTGACGGCCTTGATGGACTTGCCGTCGATCGGCGGCACCAGGAATCCCGAGCCCTCGGGAGCCCTCGGAAAAGTAGATCGCGGCATCGCAAAGGTCACGATGGCCATCGATGCGTATTGGATCGCAGCGAGGGCGAACGCCGCTTCGGGCGCTGCTCCGGACAGCAACCGCGCTGCGGCCGGTGCGGGCGCCGCCACGATGACAGCGTCGGCATTGATGACCTCGATCGCGGTGGTCGGGCCGACGACGAGTTCCCAGCCGTCGTCGCTGCGGGTCAACTGCCGGACGGCGGCGTTCGTACGGATCTCGGCGCCGCTGGCGCGGGCGACCGCGTCGGGGAGCTGGCCGATGCCTCCGACGAGACCGGCGAAAACCGGACCGGATGCGACCGCAGCCGCGCGGGCCCTGGTCGCCCCGGCCAGCAGGTCGTCGCCGAGAGCCGCGATCTGCGGAGCGGCCGCATCCAGTGAGAGCTCGGCCGCGTGGCCGGCATACACGCCACCCAGGAGGGGCTCGACGAGCCGGTCGACGATGTCGGAGCCGACACGTTCGGCGATGAACTCGGCGACGGCCATGTCGCCCGGGAGGCGGGGGATCTCCAGGGATAGCGGCCGTTCGGCGACGATTCCACTCGCTTCGAGGGCATCGAGGTCGCTCGGGATGCCCATGACGGTCGGGGGCATCGGCCGCACCGCACCGTGAGTCCAGATGCCCGCCGAGATCGTTGCCGGGTGGACGAGTTTGTCACCGAGACCGACCTCGGCGATCAACTCGGTAGCTTCGGGTCGGCGCGCCAGGATGGATTCGGCGCCGAAGTCGACGGTCAGCCCACCGACCGAGCCGAGCACCAGCTTGCCGCCGATGTGGTCCGAACCTTCGAGGACGACGATCTCGATGTCGGGACGCGCCTTCGCAAGTGCCTGGGCAGCTGCGAGTCCGGCGATCCCTCCTCCGATTATTGCTACGCGCATACGACCAGCCCCTTTACGACGGGGCGAGCTCGTAGCCGTGCACGAAGTCGACAAGGCGTGCCAGCGCGTCGGGATCGGTTGCTGGCAGGACCCCGTGACCGAGGTTGAAGATGTGCCCGGGCGCCGCGCGACCGGCCTCGATAACTTCTGCGGCCTTGGCGGTCATCACCTCGGTCGGGGCGAACACCGCGGTCGAGTCGAGGTTGCCCTGCAATGCCTTGCCGTCGCCGACGCGCTTGGTGGCCTCGTCGAGCGGTACGCGCCAGTCGACGCCCACGACATCGGCCCCGGCATCGCCCATCGACTGCAGGAGCTCGCCGGTCCCGACGCCGAAATGGATCCGCGGCACGCCGAGGTCCGCGATCGAGGACAGGACGGCCGCCGAGTGCGGCTTGACGTACTTGTCGTAGTCGGTGAGGGACAGGTTGCCGGCCCACGAGTCGAAGAGTTGCACGGCCGAAGCGCCGGCCTCGATCTGCACCCGCAGGAACTGTCCGGCGATGGCTGCCAGGCGACCGAGGAGCTGGTGCCACAGCTCGGGGTTGCTGTACATGAACTGCTTGGTCAGGCGGTGGTCCTTCGACGGACCGCCCTCGATGAGGTAGGAGGCAAGTGTGAACGGCGCTCCGGCGAACCCGATCAACGGCGTGGCGCCCAGCTCGCCGACAAGGGCCTTGACCGATTCGACGATCGGCTCGACGTCGGCCGGTTCGATGTCGCGGAACTGGGTCAGTTGCCCGGCCGACCGGATCGGCTCGGCGACGACCGGCCCGGTGCCCGGAACGATGTCGAGGTCCACACCGATGGCCTTGAGCGGCACCACGATGTCGGAGAAGAAGATGGCCGCGTCGACGCCATACCGGCGCACCGGTTGCATCGTGATCTCGAAGACCATGTCGGGCCGGAAGCAGGACTCCAGCATCGGCACGCCTTCGCGCAGCTTGCGGTACTCAGGCAGCGAGCGCCCGGCCTGGCGCATGAACCAGACGGGCACGTGTGGGACCGATTCGCCCCGGCATGCCCGCAAAAAGACGCTGTCATTCAAAGAGGAAGTCACTGTCGAAGTCACCAGAGAAGTCTCGCAGGTCATCCGGAGTGTCACAGCCTGAGGTTGCACCCCCATGCGCCTACGATCGGTTTGTGGGTGCACGCAAAGAACAAGACGGGCCTCCCGCAGAGTTCGCCGCTGCAGTGGAGCAGATTCGTCACGCCCAGTTGCGGCCAGAAGTCGTGGCCGACGAAATGCCCGCTCCCCAACGCATCGCCCCGCATTCCTACGCCATGACCGGCGACGTGGTGGTCGGCCAGGAAGACCTCGGGACCGGCCGCTTCATCCTTTTGCACGACCCGGCCGGCAATGACGCCTGGCAAGGCACCTATCGCTGTGTCACCTTCGCCCGCGCCGACATCGACCCCGAGATGGCCGCCGACCCGTTGCTTCCCGCGGTTGGCTGGAGCTGGCTGATCGAAGCCCTCGAGTCGGTCGGCGCCGAACACATCGCTGCGAGCGGCAGCGTCACCGTCGTCCGCTCCGAAGCCTTCGGCACGATGGCAGAGGACGGCGGCGACGCCCAGCTCGAGGTCCGCGCGTCCTGGACGCCGATGTCGGAGAAGGGCCCGCACGTCGCGGCCTGGTCCAACCTGTTGTGCACTCTCGCCGGCCTTCCCCCGCTTGCGCCCGGAGTCACCCCGCTGCCCAACAGGCGTGGCCAACGGTGACTTCCGCAGACTCTGCCTCCGACCCTGGACCAGACCAGGCAGACGCCGACGCAGCAGTGGCCGCGGAGCCGGTCAAGCCCGCTTCGCCCCGACTCGAGCTCCGCGAGCCCCTGACACCGACCGTCGACACCCAGAAGGCGCTTGACGAGGTATGCGAGGCGATCGCGGCCGGCTCCGGGCCGGTGGCACTCGATGCCGAACGCGCGTCGGGCTATCGCTACTCCCAGCGGGCCTATCTCGTGCAGATCCGCCGCGAGGGCAGCGGCAGCGCGCTGATCGACCCCATTGCCTTCGACGACCTCAGCCAGCTCGACGACGCCATCGGCGGCGCCGAATGGATCTTGCATGCCGCGTCC
>JALYQD010000059.1 GCA_030856025.1 Actinomycetota bacterium | reverse complement strand
CCGTCGGCGCCTCCAAGCTGGTGTCCCGGTCCATCTGGTGGTTGACGGGCCGGGGCACCACTTAAGGTGGGCGCAACGCACCGGTGAGCGACGTACCCCTCGACCAGCATGCCCTTCTCTCCGACTGCGCCACAGCGGCTTTGATCACCTCCGCCGGTTCGGTCGACTGGTTATGCCTTCCACGTTTCGACAGTCCGACAGTCTTTGGACGCTTGCTGGACGACGCCGCCGTGATCTTCCCCCGGACCTGACGTTCGCGTTACACCAATGCGACCCGTGGACGCCTGCCCCCAAGCCGTGGAAAGCACGCCAGGTGCGGCGTCGCCTCAAATCCCGGAGAAGACGTGGCGAAGCTGTTCACACCTGCATCAAAAATACGAAGGACCCCTGCCGGAGCTGGTGAAACACAGCGGCGTCGTTCTGCAGGGGCTGACCTTTGCGCGCAGCGGCGCAATCGTGGCCGCGCCGACGACAAGGCCCGAAGGTGAAGGCAGCGGCCGCACCTGGGACTACCGCTACACCTGGCTGCGGGACGCGAGCATGACCATGCAGGGATTGTTCATCGCGGCCTGCCCCGACGAGGCAGGCCGCTACTTTTCGTTCCTGTCCCGCGCCGCAGGAACCCAGCTGGCACGCGGCCTGGATCTACAGATCATGTTCGGCATAGGAGGTGAACGCGACCTTACCGAACGCACAATCGGGCACCTCGCTGGTTGGCGCAACAGCGGTCCCGTACGTGTCGGCAACCAAGCATGGGAGCAGCGCCAGCTCGACGTGTACGGGGCAGTATTGGACGCGGCCCACACGCTGCGGAGCCAGCTGACCGACATGGCCGACGAGACACGGGTGTTCCTGGTCGCCGTAGTAGAGGCGGCCGCGACCCGGTGGCGTGAACCCGATCAAGGAATCTGGGAGGTACGGGATGACCCGAAGCCCTACCTCCACAGCAAACTGATGTGTGGTTGCTCGAAGAAACGGAGGTGCGAGCCTGGCTCGATCAGTTCGACTTCAATGTTGCCGAGATGCTGGCAGCCGCGGACCCCGAGGATCTGCACGAACTCCACCAAACAATGCGGCTACATCTCACCTATTACGCCAACGAAAGAGCCTGCCAAATCACCGTTGGACCAGAAAGCGGGTGGTCCCCCGGATTACCGAAGAACCACCCGCTGATCAAAGACCGTGTCCGAGGGGGGACTCGAACCCCCACGCCCTATACGGGCACTAGCACCTCAAGCTAGCGCGTCTACCATTCCGCCACCCGGACAATGCTCACTGTGTTGCGTTGTGCAGCCTGAGAAGATTAGCAAACCTGCGACGCGAACCCATCATCGGCTCCTGCCTCTGCCTGGCGCTGTGAGTTGCTCCACACCTTGAGGCGAATCCCGGAAACTTCCCTTAACATGGATGAAGCCCCGGGAAAGTATGAGTTTCCCGGGGCTTCGGTTTGATTGAGTGTGATGTCCTCGCACAGTCCCGAATCTTTCAGGTCCCCCACCTGTCGCATCACCGACCGGCTGTCGTTGACTTGCGTCGCTGACCATGGGTTCGAATCCTTATTCGTTCCCGCTCTTCCCGAAGGAATCGCGTAGGTCATTTGTACGCCCTGGCGCCATCGGCGCACAAGAGATTTCCGAACCTTTTCTGGCATTTCTCGATTTATTTTTGGCTGTCCACAGGAGGCGCCCGCTCACCCACAGGTTTGAGCCTGTTATGCACACCTTGTCCACACAAAGTCGGGTGATCGACTCCGGGAAATAGTCAGAGCAACGCCGAGATCGTATGAATGGCGAGGCCGGTCAATCCGCCGACGACGGTTCCGTTGATCCGGATGAATTGCAGGTCGCGCCCGACGTGGAGCTCGATTCGGTCGGCGGTCTCCCTGCCATCCCAGCGGTTGACCGTCGCCGAGATGATCGTGGCCAACTCGTGGCCGTAGTTGTTGACGACATACGCCGCGACATCGGCGAGCACCGTGTCGATGCGTGCCGCGAACTCTTCGTCCTCCATCAGCCTGTTGCCGAGGGAATGGAGCTCCTCGACAGCACGCCGGCGGAGCAGCCCGTCGGTCTCGTGGAGCGAACCGATCAGGGCGCGACGCAACGCATCCCACAAGGCGATCGATGTGGAGGCGACCTGTGGTTGGGACAGCAGCCTTTCCTTGAGCCGCTCGGCGCGTTCCATCGTTGCGGGATTGTGCTGGAGGTCCGAAGCCAGCTCGGTCAGCCAGCGATCGAGCGCCTGCCGGGCGAGGTGGTGCGGATCGTCGCGGATCTCGGCAACCCATTCGACGGCTTCGGCGTGGATGCGCAGTGCGACACGTTCGTCCAGCCAGTTCGGCGTCCACCACGGGGCGCGCTGACCCACGATTCCGGTGACTTCGTCCTCGTTGTGGACGAGCCAGCGATGCAGCTCATTCATCATCAGGTCGACGAGTCCACGGTGGGCATCATCGACGAGGACTTCGGCCATGAGCTGGCCGACCACGGGGCTTAGCGGTTCTTCTTTCAGCCGTGGGATCAGCGCCTCCTCCACGACAGCAGCGACATCGGAGGGCTTCACCGCGGCGAGTCCGTCGGCGAGGATCTTCGAACCCTCGTCGACGACGCGCTGACTGTGCTCGCCGGTCACGAGCCAGGCGCCGGCGCGGCTGCTTACCCCGGCCGACGCTATGCGTTCGCGCACGATGTCCTCGGACAGGAAGTTGTCGGCGACGAATTCCTGAAGGCTCTCCCCCAGCGCCTGCTTGCGGTTGGGGATGATCGCCGTATGCGGGATCGGCAGGCCAAGCGGATGCCGGAAGAGGGCCGTGACGGCGAACCAGTCTGCGATCGCGCCGACCATGGCGGCCTCGGCGGCAGCGTTGACGTATCCCCAGCCTCCGGCCTTTTCGCGGGTGACGACATACACGATCGCGGCGAGGACCAGGAGCGAGACGGCGAGCAGCCGCATACGCCTGAGTCCACGCTTGCGGGAGGCGTCCCCCTCGGAGAGTTCGGGAGGCACATGGAAGGACGCTGGCGCTTCGGAAATAGTCGTCACCCACCGAAGATTAGCGGGGACTTTGCGGCTCCGTTGCTGGCTACACTTCTGCCATGAGCTTCAATACCGATGCCCAACTAGACACCAGCCAGGTCACCGGTGGCGGCGGAGGCGGGATCCGCGGCGGCGCGATCATGGGCGGCGGTGCCGGCGGCATCATCTTGCTCATCCTGAGTCTCTTGTTCGGACAGAACCTCACCGGTGGCTCCGGCGCCAACCCCTTCGATCCGGGCCAGGTCACCCAGCAGGGCCAGGACGAGCTGCAGGGCAAGGCCATCAGCGAGTGCAAGACCGGCGCTGACGCCAACGAAAACGCGACCTGTCGCGTGGTCGGCACGGTCAACAGCGTGCAGGACTACTGGACCGACGCGCTCCCGGCCGACATCAACCGGCAGTACCGCAAATCGACCGCGGTCATCTATTCGGGCCAGACACAATCAGCCTGCGGCACTGCGTCCAACGCGACGGGCCCATTCTACTGCCCCTCGGACGAACGCGTCTACATCGACGCGAGCTTCTTCGACGAGCTGACCAGCCGCTTCGGTGCCGATGACGGCGCGCTCGCGCAGGAGTATGTCGTCGCCCACGAATACGGCCACCATGTGGAGAACATCCTCGGGATCCTCGCCAAGGGGCAGGACGGCGAGACCGGCCCGTTGAGCGGCGGCGTCCGCATCGAGCTGATGGCGGACTGCTTCGCCGGGGTATGGGCCCACCACGCGTCCACGACCGAGGACGAAAACGGCGTAACCCTCTTGAAGCCCCTCAGAGACGACGACATCAAGTCGGCGTTGTCGGCCGCGGCGGCTGTCGGCGACGACCACATCCAGCAATCCCAGGGCGGCGGCGTCAACCAGGACTCGTGGACCCACGGCTCGAGCGCCTCGCGCCAGAAGTGGTTCCTCACCGGTTACAAGAGCGGCAACCTCAACAGCTGCGACACCTTCGCCACCGACGATCTGTGAACGGCCCCCGCAGGCTGAAGGCGGAGGTATGGATCGTCCTTGGTCTCTCGCTGGGCCAGTCCGCGATCTATGCCGCGGTCAGCCTGATCGCCAAGCTCACCTCCGACGGTGGGCTGCGCCGATCCACCGCGACCCTCAACTCCTCCCAGAGCACCCGTGAGTACCTCGACCTGACGCTGCAGATCCTCGGCATCGGTTTCGCGCTGGTGCCGGTCGCGCTCGCCCTCTATCTGCTGAGCCTCGACCGCGCCGGGCCGGTGTCCCAGCGTCTCGGCATCGACCGCAGTCAGCCCGGCCATGACGTCGTATGGGGTCTGAGCCTCGCCGCCGTCATCGGCCTGCCCGGACTCGGCCTGTATTTCGCTGCTCGAGCCATTGGCCTCAACGCCGACGTCATCCCCAGTGGACTCGACCAGTACTGGTGGACGGTTCCCGTCCTGATCCTCTCCGCGGTCCAGAACGCCGTCCTCGAGGAAGTCGTCGTGGTGGGTTACCTCATCACCCGGTTCCGCGAGTTCTCCTGGAGCGTGCCGGCCGCGATCGTGACCAGTGCGGCGGTTCGCGGCGGCTACCACTTCTATCAGGGCTTCGGCGCCGGCCTCGGCAACTTCGTGATGGGCCTGATCTTCGGTTACTGGTTCCACCGCACCAAACGGGTTTTGCCGCTCGTCATCGCGCATACGTTCCTCGATATCGTCGCGTTCGTGGGTTATTCGCTGTTCGCCGACTCGTTGGGCCTGCGATGAAGACGTCCGCGCTGACGTTGAAGTTCGACGACGCGCTGCCGATCAGCGCCCGGCGCGAGGACATCGCCGAGGCCATCGCGGCCCATCAGGTCGTCGTGGTGGCCGGCGAGACCGGTTCGGGCAAGACGACCCAGCTGCCCAAGATCGCCTACGGCCTCGGCCGCACCAGGATCGCGCACACTCAACCGCGCCGCATCGCCGCGCGCGCGGTCGCTCAGCGCATCGCCGACGAGTGCGAAGTCCAGCTCGGAGAAGAAGTCGGCTATGCCGTGCGATTCGACGACAAGACGAGCGGCTCGACGGCGATCAAGCTGATGACCGACGGGCTGCTGCTCGCTGAGGTCAACCGCGATCGCGACCTCCGCCGCTACGACACGATCATCATCGACGAGGCGCACGAGCGCTCGCTGGCGATCGACTTCCTGCTCGGCTACCTCAAGACCCTGCTCCCCCGCCGTCCCGACCTCAAGGTGATCATCACGTCGGCGACGATCGACGTCGACCGGTTCGCCGCGATGTTCGACGCACCGGTGATCGAGGTCAGCGGCCGTACCTACCCGGTCGAGATCCGCTATCGCCCGCTCGCCGAGCGCGACGACGGCGACTACCTCTCGGCGATCGACGACGCCGTCAAGGAGCTGCCCAACGACGGCGACATCCTTGTGTTCCTGTCCGGCGAGCGCGAGATCCGCGACGCAACCGAATACCTCAACGGCCGCAAATACCGCTTTCCCCCGCAAGCGGGAGGTACCCCCGCCGAGGTCCTCCCCCTGTATGGGCGCCTCTCGACCCACGACCAGCAGAAGATCTTCAGCGATCACTCCGGCCGGCGCATCGTGCTGGCCACCAATGTCGCCGAGACCTCGCTGACCGTGCCGGGCATCCGATACGTCATCGACCCGGGGCTGGCACGCATCTCTCGGTTCAGTCTGCGGCTCAAGGTGCAACGGCTGCCGATCGAGGCGATCTCGCAGGCCAGCGCCAACCAGCGGGCCGGTCGGTGCGGTCGCGTCGCCGACGGCATTTGCATACGTTTGTATGCCGAGGATGACTTTGACTCCCGGCCGGAGTTCACCGATCCCGAGATCCTGCGTACCAACCTGGCCTCAGTACTGCTGCAGATGGCATCCCTCGACCTCGGCGACATCCGCAAGTTCCCGTTCCTCGACCCACCGGACTCGCGCGCCGTGGCCGACGGCACCAACCTGTTGCGTGAGCTCGGCGCCCTACGCGGCAACCACCTGTCCAAGCTCGGGCGTACGTTGTCGGGACTTCCGGTCGACCCGCGGCTCGGCCGAATGCTGCTGGCCGCCGACCGCCTCGGCTGCCTCGCCGACGTCCTCGTCATCGTGTCGGCCATGTCGATCCAGGACCCGCGCGAACGCCCGCTCGATCACCAGCAGGCCGCCGACCTGTCGCACAAGCGATTCGTCCAGCCCGACTCGGACTTCCTGTCCTACCTGACCTTGTGGACCTACTTGCGCGAGAAGCGCGATGAGCTGTCGCACAGCAAGTTCCGCAAGATGTGCAAGGCGGAGTTCCTGCACTATGTGCGCATCCGCGAGTGGCATGACGTGCATTCGCAGTTGCGGCAGACCGCCAAGGAGCTCAAGATGCGGCCCGGCCAGACAGGCGCCGACCCCGACCTCGTGCACCAGGCCCTGCTCGAAGGGCTGCTCTCGCACATCGGGCTCAAGGACACCGACGGGCGCGAGTATGCGGGCGCCCGCAACTCCCGGTTCATGGTCTTTCCCGGCTCCGGGCTGGCCAAGAAGCCGCCGCGCTGGATCATGGCCGGCGAACTCGTCGAGACGACGCGCCTCTGGGCCCGCACCAATGCCAAGATTCAGCCCGAATGGATCGAGAAGGCCGCCGACCACCTGGTCAAGCGCTCCTACAACGAGCCGCACTGGTCGATCAGGCGCAGCGCGGTGATGGCCAAGGAGAAGGTCACCCTCTACGGGCTGCCGATCGTCGTCGACCGGCTGGTGACCTACAGCGCGATCGACCCCGTCGTTTCGCGCGACCTGTTCATCCGGCATGCCCTCGTCCAGGGCGAATGGAAGACCAACCACCGTTTCTTCGCCCACAACCGGGCCTTGCTCGAAGAGGTCGACGAGCTCGAGGACCGCGCACGCCGCCGCGACCTGAAGGTCGACGACGAGACGCTGTACGCCTTCTATGACGCCCGCGTCGGCCCTGAAGCCGTCTCCGGACGTCATTTCGACACGTGGTGGAAGCAGGCTCGGCGCGACACCCCCAAGCTCCTCACCCTCACCCAGGAGGACTTGCTGAGGGCAGGCGCCCCCGGCGGGATCGACGAGGAGTTCCCGCGCGAATGGCACTCCGAGACGACCGCATACCCGCTGACCTACGCCTTCGAACCGGGCACCGTGCACGACGGCGTGACCGTCGACGTGCCATTGGCCGACCTGACCACCGTCGACGGCGGCAACTTCGCGTGGAGTGTGCCCGGCCACCGCGAAGACCTCATCGCCGGCCTGATCCGGTCGCTGCCCAAGAACCTGCGTCGCAACTTCGTTCCGGCGCCCGAGTTCGCCCGCCGGCTGCTCGACCGTATGGATCCCTCGGCCGGCGACGTCACCGCCGAGCTCGCCACCCAGATGCGGATGCTCAACGGGACACTGGTCAAGCCCGAAGACTTCGACTGGACCTCACTACCCGACCACCTTCGGATCCGCTTCCGGATCATGGACGGCGACACCGAGCTCGCCACCGGCAAGGACCTCGACGCGCTCCGCGAGCAACTGACTCCGCACATCCGCAAAGACCTGCGCCAGGTCGCGAGGAAGCAGGAGCGCAGCGGCATCACCTCATGGGATGTCGGCACGATCGAGCGGTCCATCGACGTCGGCCAGGCGACCGGCTACCCCGCGCTCGTCGACGAGGGCAACGCCGTGGCGCTGCGGGTGCTCGACAGCAAGACCGAGCAGAAGGTCGGCATGATCCGCGGTCAGGCACGGCTGCTCGCCCTGAAAAGCCCGTCACCGGTTGTCAACATCGCCAAGAACCTCGACCTCAAGGCCAAGCTCACCTTGTCCACCGGCCCCTACGCCGACGGCGCTTCGCTCATCGAAGACTGTTATCTCGCCGCCCTCGACGAGCTCGTCGTGCGCGAGGGTGGGCCGGTATGGGACGAAGCCGCGTTCGCTGCGCTTCGGGAAAAGGTCCGTCAGGACGCCTATGACGTGACCGAGGCAACGGTCCAGTCGGCGATCAAGACGTTGATGGCGCTGGGCGAGATCTCACTCGACGATTCCGAGGCCGGCGAGGATGTCCGGGTCCAGCTGTCGTGGCTCATCTATCGCGGCTTCATTCGGGACGCCGGAGTTGGCGGCATGCGCCGCATACCGCTCTATCTCGAAGCGGCCCGCAGACGCTTGACCAAGCCGACGTCGGCCGACGTGCTGGCCGTGCAGGACCTCGAGGCCCGGTTCCATGAAAAGACGGCCGGCCTGAGTCCGCTCGCAAAACTCGATCCGAAGGTCCAACACGTACGTTGGGCACTGGAAGAGTTGAGGCTGAGCCTGTTCGCGCAGAACCTCAAGACCGCCTTCCCCGTGAGCGACAAACGCGTGACTGCCCTGGTCGAAAGCCTGCCCGCCGCCGGTCTCAACTGACCACTAGGATGCGATTCATGGCTGAAATGAGCATGAACAAGGCGATCCACGGCGCATTCCGCCGCGACCTGAATCGATTTGTCGAAGCCCTCGCCGCCTTCGAACCCGGGGACGACAAGCGGGCTCGCCAGCTCGCCACCGCGTGGGCCAACTTCGACGACCAGTTGACACACCATCACGAAGGCGAGCACGAGATCGCGTGGCCGGCCCTCGAGGCCATGGGCGTCAGTCGCGAGCTGCTCGACCGCATGGACGCGGAGCACGAAACGATGGCATCCGCCCTCGCCGACACGCGCAGTGCGATGTCCGCGCTCGCCCAGAGCGCGCAAGCAGCCGATGTGACCACCGCCGCCAGCGCGTTCCAGCACCTGCAAGCCGTCACGGTCGCGCATCTTGACCACGAAGAGGCCGAGCTCGAACCCTTCTACCTGGAGAAGCGGGAAACTCCGGAAATGAAGGCGATGGGCCGCAAATTCGGGAAGGTGAGCCCCGCCCGGGGAGGTCGGTTCTTCGCGTGGATCACCGACGGAGCGAGCCCCGACGAAATTGCCGTGGTCAAGGGCAACGTGCCGGCGCCGGTCCTGGCGATTATCGGTGGCACCTTCGGTCGCGACTACCGCAAGAACGTCGCTCCAGTCTGGAAGTAGCAGCCGCTGGTTGAGGCGCGGAGCGCAGAGGAGCCCCGAAACCAAGGGGCTTGGCTTCGGGGCTCCCTCGGGCGGCTGGATTCAGCTGACGCCGAGCAGGTCGATCATGAAGATCATTGCTCCGTGCGGCTTGGAAGCGCCAATTAGGTTCTGTAGTCAGGACACCCGACCGCAGAGGCTTGGTAATTGACCTGAGCATCTGCCCAGCGCGAGGTGTCATCCATTGCGTCAGCCTGCCAGAGTCGGGGGACAGCCTTGTGACGACGACTCTCTAGCGCCGCACCTACTTAACGAAGGTGACGGGCTCTCTGAAGAAGTCCGTCACGGTCGCGTCCACATCCATGACCAGATCGTCTGGATTGTCGACACCAAACGCCGCCTTAAATCGGACCTGGCGACCGGGCAGCACCGTGGTCTCGGGAGCCTCGAGACCGGTGGCGAATACCTGCTCAGCCTCCACGTCGTTCGACTGGAGGGTCAGATACAGGCCAGTGGGATCGATCTTGCCTTTAGTCCCGTTCACAAGCGTGACCTCGAAGACCACGAAATGGGGCCACTTCTTCTCGACGTATGCGTCCGATGTTGGCTTGTAGCCCTCAGGGGTCGACACCTTGATCGACAGATCATCCTCGTAGGTGAATGCCTGCCCGAACTTGGGGTCCGCTTTGGGAGCCTCGGTGGTCGCCTCACCCGTTGCCTCTTCGTCGGTTGAGGCGTTCGAGCCCTTAGGAGGATCGTTCGACACCCCGCCGCCAGAACCACACCCGGCCAATCCTAGCGCGAGGGCGATTGCGAAAATGGCGATAAGGCGTCGTGTCATGTTGTCACCATAGGGGCGACGGCGTCATTTGTCTCCGACTACACCCGACTCCCGGCGCAACTCCTCAGGGTCTCGCCGCGTTGCGAAGACGCCTCTGAATCGTCTCGCAAGAAGACCGGAGCCCCTCCGCTCTGGGGCTGCCTTGCTTGGCACTAGCAGCCAACTCTCTGGTACGCCAAGATCTTGCCTGTCGACCGGCGGCATACGGCCGCTCAGGAAGCGGAGACGACCAGCATCAGCCGCAGGCGCCCACGCACGTTCCCTTCATTTTGCATCCCCGAGCGGCTCGGACGCCGCGGAGTGCAGCAATGCGGCACTGACAGCCCCCGGCCTCACAGTCGGCGGCCGGTTTCAGCTGACGCCGAGCAGGTCGATCATGAAGATCAGCGTCTTGCCCGACAGCCGGTGACCGCCACCGGCGGGGCCGTACGCGAGATCGGGCGGGCAGACGAGCTGACGTCGGCCGCCAACCTTCATACCGGGAATGCCCTGCTGCCAACCGCTGATCAACTGGTTGAGCGGGAAGTTGGCGGACTGGCCGCGGTTCCACGAGGAGTCGAACTCCTCGCCGGTCTCGAATTCGACGCCGACGTAGTGCACGTCGACAACGCCACCCTTGACGGCTTCGGGACCGTCGCCGACGATGATGTCCTTGATCTGGATTTCGGTGGGCGCTTCGCCACCCTGGAAGTCGATTTCTGGCTTTTCAGTCATGGGTCAATCCTTACACATGAGCGTGGCTGGTAAGAATGACCTCATGCGCGCAACCGTTCTCCACGCTCCCCGTGACATCCGCCTCGACGATGTCCCCACACCCCAGCTCGTCGCCGATACCGATGCGATCGTCAAGGTCGTCGCGTCGTGTGTCTGCGGCTCCGACCTCTGGCCGTATCGCGGCATCAACGAGGTCAAACAAGCCACCCGGATCGGCCATGAATTCGTCGGCGTCGTCGAACACGTCGGCTCGGCGGTCTCTTCAGTCAAACCGGGTGATTTCGTCATCGCACCGTTCACCTACTCGGACAACACGTGCCCTCTGTGCAAGCGCGGCGTCCATACGTCCTGCGTCACCGGCGGCTTCTGGGGAAGCAACGACCGCGACGGCAACTTCGTCGACGCCGGTCAGGGTGAGACGGTCCGGGTTCCGCTCGCCGATGGCACCCTCGTCGCAACGCCCTCGCAGCCCGATCAGGCAATGATCCCGCACCTCCTGACGCTCTCGGATGTCTTCCCGACCGGCCATCATGCGGCCGTATCTGCGGGAGTGACGGCCGGCAGCACGGTCGCCGTTGTCGGCGACGGCGCGGTCGGCCTCAGTGCCGTTCTCGCCGCCAAGCGTCTCGGTGCCGCCAAGGTCGTGGCCATGTCACGACACGAGACTCGTCAGGACGTCGCCCGCGAGTTCGGCGCCGACGAGATCATCGCCGAGCGGGGCAAGGAAGGCGCGAAGGCCGTCCGTGAGCTGTTCGACGGCATGGGCGCGGACTTCGTGCTCGAGTGCGTCGGCACGAAGGACAGCATGAACCAGGCGGTCCAGTGCGCCCGTCCCGGTGGCCGGATCGGCTACGTCGGAGTCCCCCACGACGTCGAGCTCAACATCCCGGCCATGTTCGGCCGCAACATCGGCATCGCCGGCGGCATCGCGCCCGCCCGCAACTACATCGAGGAACTCCTCGTCGACATACTTGACGGCACGGTCAAGCCCGGGCGCGTCTTCGACCTCGCTGTCCCGCTGGACAAAGTGGCAGACGCCTACCGCGCGATGGACGAGCGTACGGCGATCAAGTCGATGCTGGAAGTCTGAGCCAGCGTCACTCGTGGGCGGTGGGTATGCACCCATCCCCCTGCAGTCCCGGTGGATCAGCACCCACAAGAGTCGTTCGGATGGGTGCGTACCCACCGCTGCCGGGGAAGGGTGGGTGCATACCCACCGCGATCACTCGGACGTTGGGAGGACTGGGAGCTCTGGGAGCTCCCACTCCCCCGCTGCGTTCTTCGTCAAGGGGGTCGTGTCGACGACAGCACTGGGATTGAGCGGGCCGTAGATGTGCGGGAAGCTCAATTCGGCACCGGGCACCGGATCGAGTTGCCACGGCGACGTCAGCAGGTTCGTGTCGACCGTCAGGAGCATCAGCGGCTCACTGACGTCCGCGTAGTACTTGGCGAGGACCCGGGCCGCCTGCGAATCGCGCGAGCAGTGCAGGAATCCCTCCTGCTCCAACGTCACGCCGAGTGTGGAGGTCGTGTATGAGCCCGAGGCCCTGGCGGCCTGCCAATCGGCGTCGGTCGCAATGTGGAAGATCAGCACCGGGTCAGCCTCGCATACCCCTCAGGCGGCGCCGTCGATTTCTCCAAGCCACGGTTCGAGGCCATCACTCTGGCCAGCCCACCCACCGATGCCCGACGACAACTCTTCGTTGCTGAGCAGGGTGTCCTCGAAGACCTCCCGCAACGTGTCGCGATCATCATCCAGACCGGTCACGATCAGACGAGTCAACGGATCGGTGCCGCGCCACGAACCGACGATGCCGACGCTGACCTGGCCGCCGGCTCCGTCCCACTCGCCGACGTCATAAGGCCGGGTCGGCACCCAGAAGCAACCGCGAATTCGACGTGCTCCGCCCCCGAGGGCTTCGATGTTCGCGAGCAGCCGGCCTGGATGGAAAGGCCGCCAGGAACTCAGGTCGATCGTCCATGCGTGTTCACCCGTGAAATCCGGACCTGGCTCACGGCGCGCAGTGGCGATCCATGCCTCGGAACGCTGATGGTCGTGAAGCCCCGCGACCAATGTGGTGCGATCGGCTACCTGGCCACCGGAGATGACGACGGCATCGGGCCTCCGCAACGTGTCGAGAAGTTCCCGCTCGGGAGTATCCAGACGGTCTCCGGCGACGATGAGATCGGCGTACTCCACCATGGCGCACGCGACCTCGCCGACGCCCCTGCTGTCGTCGTCTGAAGTCGCAAGCCCCCGCTCGCGCAACAAGTCGTCTCCCAGCAGATCGTCCCGGACCGTTTCGCCGTTTAGCACTGTGATGACGTTGGCCAACGCAAGGTGACTGCGGAGACGTTCGTTCAGGGCTATCGAACGGCATACCTGAAGGGCCTCGGCCGTGACCGGGAGGTGGGCGATGATCGAGTCCCAGTTGCCACTGCCCGCCAGCCTCCCGAGGGTCGGAAGGATGTCTTCGCGCAGGGCGCAGCTCGTGCAAGCGTGTTCGAGATCGGTCCAGGCTTCCTCGACGATTCCGGTGACGTCGCTGACCATCCGATGAAGCCGGCTCGCGGCGGCATCGATCGTATGCCGGACGACGACGGCCCTCGACAGGTCCCACTGCAGCGACACGGTCATGGCGGCCATCGCCTCCGCATCGAGTCCGGTGATAACCGTGACGGGGACGCGGGTCACGCCTTGACTCCATAGCGGCGATGGAACTTCTCCACACGCCCTTCTGCGTCGAGGACACGGCCCTTGCCGGTCCAGAACGGGTGACTCGCACTCGAGATCTCGACGTCCACGACCGGATAAGTGGAACCCTGCCACTCGATCGTTTCCTTGCTGCCGAGCGTCGAAGCGCTCAGGAACGCATAGTCCCCCGCCTTGTCACGGAAGACGACTGGTCGATATTCCGGATGAATACCCCTGCGCATGTATTTCTCCTCATCTCGTATGCTTATTGATAATGATTCCCATTCTACATAAGCGAGGAAAATATGTTGCAGGTATGCCAAGTCACCGGACACAGTTTCAACATCAGGCGGCGCGGAGCGAAGTTCTGATGGCGCGATCGAATGACGTTCGCCCGATCGTGAAGCTCCGCTCGACCGCCGGCAGCGGATTCACCTATGTCACGCGCAAAAACAGGCGCAACGACCCCGACCGACTCACCGTGCGCAAGTACGATCCGGTCATCCGTCGTCATGTCGAGTTCCGGGAGGAGCGCTGATGGCGAAGAAGAGCAAGATCGTGAAGAACGAAAGGCGAAAGCTCATCGTTGACCGTTTTGCCGCACGCCGATGGGCGCTCAAGCGCATCGCTATCGATCAGTCCCAAACTCATGCAGCCAGGGCTGAAGCCATTCGCGCATTGTCCCGACTCCCCCGGGATGCGTCACCGACGCGGGTACGCAATCGTGATCAGGTCGACGGCAGGCCGCGTGGGTACATCGGCAAGGCCGGGTTGTCGCGCATTCGTTTCAGGTCAGCGAGCCACGCCGGCGAGTTGCCCGGTATCACCAAGTCGAGCTGGTGACGCTCATCTCAGCGGGTTGACCTCGGCGGCGTCGTTGAATCGCCCCAGTCCTGTGGCGAACGCGGTGCGCTCGACGGCGGACCACTCGGCGAGAACGTCGGCGAGCCAACCGTGTCCCCGCTCGCGGATTCCGTCGATCCGGCGGGTCGCGTCGGCCGAAGGCGTGAGGAGTTGCGCCCGGCCGTCGTCGGGGTCGGCAACCCGCTCGACCAAACCGAGTCTTTCGAGCGTGCCGATGGACCTGCTGATCGTCGACTTGTGGACGCCGAACGACTCGGCAAGATCAGCCCCGCGGATCCCGTCGCGCTGGTCGTAGATCGCCATCAGAACCAGATAACTGGTGAAGTCGAGGGACTCGTCCAGCTCGGCGGCCAGCCTCAACCCCCGTGCACGCGAACGTCGCAAGAGCCTGGTCAACTCGTAGTCGACGTCGGGCTCGCCCGGTTTGTCAGCAGTCACATCGTCACCCTACAGAGATCGGCACAGCGAAGCGGGCACCACTCCCGGAGGAATGGCGCCCGCTTCGACGTTGATCAGCGCAGTTCGGTCGACGACATGTTGAGTAGTCGACGTGCCACCACGAGTTGCTGGATCTGCTGAGTGCCTTCGAAGATGTCGAGGATCTTCGAGTCACGCGACCACTTCTCCAGGAACTCGACTTCGCTGTAGCCGAGCGTGCTGGCGAGTTCGACGCTGCGAAGCGTGACCTCATTGCACATGCGACCGGCCTTGGCCTTGGCCATCGATGCTTCCATCGAGTTCGGCTTGTTGTTGTCGGCGAGCCACGCGGCTTCCATGCTGAGCAACAAGGACGCTTCGTAGTCGGCTTCCATCGCGATGAATGTCGCGGCGGCGTACGACTGAGTCTGAAGCGGCTTGTCGTAGTCGATGACGATGCCGGCATCTTCGAGCAAGGTACGGATGAGCTCGAGCGAAGCGCGTGCACAGCCAACGGCCATACCGGCGACCAGTGGGCGCGTGTTGTCGAACGTTGCCATCGCGCCGGCGAAGCCTTCCTTCGGATCAACGTCAGCGTTGCCCAGAAGGTTCGACTCGTGGACGCGGCAGTTGTCGAGCACGATGACGGCGGTGTCGGAGGAACGGATGCCGAGCTTGTGCTCGAGACGTTCCACGCGGATGCCCGGTGTGTCCTTCTTGACGACGAAGGATTTGATGGCGGCGCGGCCGAGCGACTTGTCGAGAGTCGCCCAGACGACTACCGAGTCGGCACGGTCGCCGGACGTCACGAAGATCTTTTCGCCGTTGAGGACGTAGTGGTCGCCGTCCTTGATGGCCGTGGTCGTGATGGCGCCGGAGTCCGAACCGCAGGACGGCTCGGTGATCGCCATCGCGGCCCAGGTGCCTTTGAAGCGTTCGAGCTGCTCGCCTGTGGCCACCGAGGCGATGGCCGAGTTGCCGAGGCCCTGACGCGGCATCGACAGCAGCAGGCCGACATCGCCCCAGCTCATTTCGATGACCGAGAGCAGCGACGACAGGTTGGTGCCGTTCTTGACCTTGGCCTTGCCCTTGGAGGATTCAGCGTCGTCGCCTTCTTCGCGGCGGACGCCGGTGGCACCGGCACCCTGGCCCTGGCCGGAATCGCCCATGCCGTCGACGAGCGACGCCAACAGGTCGAGCTCCTTGGGATAGGAATGCTCCGCGAGGTCATACTTGCGCGAGTTGGATCGCAGGAAGTTGTCGGCGACCTTGTTGGCCTGATCGATGAAGGTCCGGAACTTGCGCGGGTTTTCGAGATTGATCATGGTTCTGTCCTCTCCACCCCTCAAATGAGGAGTGTGCCTTCCATGACGCCGACGGCGCGAAGATCGCGATACCAGCGTTCGACCGGATGTTCCTTGACGAAGCCGTGGCCGCCGAGCAGCTGGACACCGTCGGTGCCGATCTTCATGCCGTATTCGGAGGTCAGACGGCGGGCAATCGCCACTTCGCGCGAGTAGTCGAGACCCTGCTCAGCGCGGGAAGCAGCCTTGTAGGTCGCAAGGCGCATGCCTTCGAGCTCGATCGCGATGTTCGCGACCATAAATGCGACGGACTGGCGGTTGGCGATCGGTTCGCCAAATGCGGTGCGTCCCTTGACGTACTCGGACACGTACTCGAGAACCGCACGACCGGTGCCGAGCGCGAGCGAAGCCCACGCGAGGCGCGACAGGCGCACACATTCGCGGTAGTAGTCGGCCGAGCCGTCGCCCAGCAAGGCGTCGGCAGGAACCTGTACGTCGTTGAGGATCAGGCGGCTCAAACCGGCAGCGCGCAAGCCCATGGACGGATCGGACTCGATCGCGATGCCCTCGGTGCTGGACTCGATGATGAACAGTGCGGGGCCGTTGCCATCGAGATCGGCGCCGACGATGAACAGCTCGGCCTCCGCACCGCGTACGACGGCAGACTTGACGCCGTTGAGCGTGTAGCCGTCAGCGGTTTTGGTGGCCTTGGTCTCGAGCACGAACGGGTCGAACAGGACCCGCGGCTCGGAGAGTGTGAGCGCCGCGGACGGGATGTCCTCGCTGGCGAAGGCCGGGAGGTAGGTCTCCTGCTGTGCGGCCGATCCCCACAGGGACAACGCCGTGGCGACGGCGGCCGGCGCGAGGCACGCAACGGCCTGGCCCATGTCGCCCTCGGCCAGTGCCTCGGCCACGAGGACACCGGTCACCGCGGAACGGTCCTCGGACAGTCCGCCGAGCGCTTCGGGGATGTTGAGCAAGGTCAGCCCGAACTCGCTTGTCTGCTCGAGGACTTCCTTGGGAGTGTCATTGGAGGCCTCGGCGGCCTCGGCGCCCGGACGCAGGACTTTTTCGGCGAAGTCGGTGATGACCTCGACGATCATCTGCTGGTCCTCGGTGGGCGTCAGGTCGAAGACACCCGAGTCCTTGGTGCGCGCGAGGCGTGTCGGCTTGCCCGACGCCTTTGCGCGCTTGAACGTGCGATTGACTGCACCGGCGGTCTGGAAGCCGGACTTCGCGCCGTGATAGACGGCTTTTTCCGTCGTCTTGCGCAATCCGAGCTTGTCGATGGCAGGCATACTTGCGATGCGATTGAGCACCTGCAAGCCAATACCCATGGGATCTCTGCGATTCGCCACAAGGAACTCCTTGTAAAAATGGGGTGGACGCCGATTTGGCATCCAGGTCAAGAAACTGTGCGTTCCGAACTGTGCGTTTCAGAAAGTGTAACTCCGAGTTGCACTTGATGGTGGGGATGGCTGTGTGGTCTCTCTCACGTAGGACCGCGTGGCGCCAAACCCACCGTCCGATAATCTTGGACGAGTCGAAATCCAAGGAGTTTTTGAGTGTCAGCGTCGCAGTCCCGCCCCCTTCCCGAAGGCGGCCAGCCCCGTCCGATCACGCGGTGGGGCACACCGGTCATGCACCGTGAGCTCAACGACGTCGTGACGTATGACGACGAGCTCGGGACAATGGTCAGAGACATGGTCGCGACGATGCACGCGGCACAGGGAGTCGGACTCGCCGCCAACCAGGTCGGCGAAGACCTCAAGGTGTTTGTGTTCGACTGCCCCGACGAAGACAGCAACCGCATCACCGGGGTCGTCTGCAATCCGATCCTCGTTCTCCCGGCGGGCAAGGACCGCAATCTCGACGAGGATGACGAGGGCTGCCTCTCACTCCCCGGCGCGTATGCCGAATGCGCACGACCCGATGAAGCCTGGGTCAAGGGCACCGACCACACCGGCACGCCGGTCGAGTTCCACGGCACCGGTTTGCTCGCCCGCTGCCTGCAACACGAGACCGATCACCTCTACGGAACCGTCTTCGGTGACCGGGTGCCCGAGCGGCTCCGCAAGAAGCTCTACAAACAACACAAGCAGCTGGTCGAGGACTATCCCGACGACTGGCCCGCGTCAGTCACGCCGCTGTAGCCCACGCCTCTGTAGCCAAGGAGCCCCATGCCGAAACTTCGAGTGCACAACTTCTCGGTCTCGATCGACGGTTACGCCGCCGGGCCCGATCAGGGTCCCGACAATCCACTCGGCGTCGGCGGGATGCAGCTGCACGAATGGGCGTTCGCGACACCGACTTTCGGCGCCGAAGGCGGCGACGGAGGCATCGATGAGGAGTTCGCTGCCCGTATGAACGTCGGCATCGGTGCGACGATCATGGGGCGAAACATGTTTGGTCCCATCCGCGGCGAGTGGCCCGATGAGGACTGGAAGGGCTGGTGGGGCGACGATCCGCCCTATCACCACCAGGTGTTCGTGCTGACTCATCACGAGCGTTCGCCAGTCACGATGCAGGGCGGCACAACGTTCAATTTCGTCACCGACGGCATTCACGCCGCCCTCGAGCGGGCCTCCGAAGCCGCCGCGGGCGAAGACGTGTTGGTCGGTGGCGGCGCCGCCACCATTCAGCAGTACCTCGCCGAAGGCCTGATCGACGAGATGCACGTGGCGATTTCTCCGCTCATCCTCGGCGGCGGCGAGCGGCTCTTCGACAACCTGTCCGGCGGACTTGAGGGCTACACCTGCGAGCTCACGCCCTCGCCGATGGTCGTGCACGCGGTTTTCACCCGCTCCTAGCGAGCGGCGTCACGCTCCTCGTCCGGCCGCCAGTCATCGATGCGGTTCTTGGCGTCGATGAGAGATTGCCCGGTGGTGAGCCGCAGGAGCTTGATCGCCCGCACCGGTTTTTTGTCGTCCACCAGTGCGGTGATCTCCTCGACGGTGGCCAGCGTCAGCCGTTTCGGTTGGGTGCTCACGCGGGCTTTGTTCTGCCTGGCGGTCCAGGCCGCATAGACCATGCCCACAGCCAGTCCGGCGAACGCGGTCCACAACCACAGGGGAATCATCCGATGAGTCTAGGCCCGATGAGTCTGGGCGGCGCTCAGGCGCGCAGTTGCCAGCAGGCGACCGCGACCGACGCGGCCACGTTGAGCGAGTCGATCGCCGGCGCCATCGGGATCTTCACCCGGTAGTCCGCACCCTTGGTCCAGCGTTCGCTGAGCCCGTGCCCCTCGGAGCCGACGATCAGCGCCAGCTTTTCGACGTCCCTTGGCACCTCGTCCAGCGGGATCGAGTCGTCCGCCAGGGTCATCGCATACGTCGTGAAACCGGAGGCTGTCAGCAGTTCCGGCGCGCCGTACCAGTCCTCGATGCGGGCATATGGCAACCAGAACACCGAGCCCATCGACACCTTGATCGCCCGACGGTAGAGCGGGTCGGCGCAGCGCGGGGACAGCAGTATGGCGTCGAAGCCAAGCGCCGCCACACTGCGGAAGATGGCTCCGACGTTGGTGTGGTCCATCAGGTCTTCGACGACCACGATGCGTTTGGCGGCGGCGAGGACCTCGGCGGGTTCGGGAATGTTCGGCCGGTCCAGCGAGGCGAGCGCGCCACGGTGCACGTGGAAACCGGTCAGCGCCTCGATCGCGGCATCGCTTAGTACGAAACAGGGCGCTTCGGTGTCCTCGAGGACATCGGCCAGGGGTTCGAGCCAACGCGGCGACATGAGGAAGGAGCGGGGCGCGTTGCCCGACTCGATCGCGCGGCGGACCACCTTTTCGCCCTCCGCGAGGAAGATTCCGCGCTCGGTCTCGAGGAGTTTGCGCATGTGGACGTCGCGGAGATCGACGTAGTCGCGCAGTCTCGGATCCCGCGCGTCGGATACTTCAACGATCTGTGCCACCGGGTTAGCCTAAAGCCATGACCCTCGAACGCCCTGTGTCCCCCAATCCCTACGACCTCCTCCCGGCTGTCCCGTCGTTCAATGTCACGAGTGATGACTTCGCCGACGGCCAGCCGCTCCGGCACGAACAGGTCAATGCGTTCGGCGACACCTCGCCGCAGTTGTCGTGGTCGGATGCACCTGAGGGCACCAAGAGCTACGTCATCACATGCTTCGATCCCGATGCGCCGACCGTTTCCGGCTACTGGCACTGGGTGCTCGTCAACGTGCCGGCCGACGTGACGTCATTGGCCGCCGGTGCGGGTGCCGAGGGCGCCGAACTGCCGGGCAAGGCATTCCACGTCCGCAATGACGGTGGCGGCAACGGCTACATGGGCGCCGCTCCCCCGCAAGGCGATCAGGTGCACCGCTACTTCTTCGTCGTCCACGCAGTCGACCGCGAGGAGCTCGGCGCCGACGAGAGCGCGAGCCCGGCCGTCGTCAGCGTCAACCTGGCCTTCAAGACCCTTGGCCGGGCCATCATCCACGGCACCTACCAGCACTGACATACCGGGATTCGATAACTCTGGGCCCGC
>JALYQD010000058.1 GCA_030856025.1 Actinomycetota bacterium | reverse complement strand
CCAGCGGAAAGCGTCGGGCTCGCTGATCCCCAGGGCCTCCTGGAGGACGGCCTTGGCCCGCTCCACAGCCTTGCGGGTGGCAACCTGCCCGGTGAGGTCGGCGACCTCGCTCTCGAGCTGGGTGATCTCGGCGAAGCGACTGCGAGCTATCTCGATCGCCGGCACCAGGTCGGACTTGGAGAACGGTTTGACCAGGTATGCCATCGCTCCGGCTTCACGTGCCCGGTCGACCAATTCTCGCTGACTGAAGGCGGTCAGCATGACCACAGGAGCGATGCGGGCGGCGGCGATCTGCGAAGCTGCCGCGATGCCGTCGAGCTTCGGCATCTTCACGTCCATGATGACCAGATCGGGCCGGTGCTCGACAGCGAGGGCGACGGCTTGTTCGCCGTCGGCGGCCTGCGCGACAACGTCATAACCCTCCTCGCCCAGCATCTCGGCGAGGTCGAGCCGGATGAGGGCTTCGTCCTCGGCAATGAGGACGCGGAGAACCGCCGGATTGGGGGTGGTTTGCGGCGGGGTCGATGATGCCTGTGGATCGGTCACATGAGAAGGTTATCCGGCACCGAGCATCGGACTCGGCTTGGTCGGCCACGTGTCGACTTGCCGGCTGCGCTTACGCGGTGACTGCCGGGTTGGCGGAATGGTAGACGCGATGGTCTCAAACACCATTGTCCGAAAGGGCGTGTGGGTTCGACTCCCATACCCGGCACCGCAACTGTTGCAGGTCCAGGCTGCTAGGACCCAAAAACCACCGTAAGGTGCCGAACTGTGTTGAGCCGGTGCCGGTTTGCCGGCAGCGCGAGGAGCGCGAGCCGGTCGGGGCGCGAATCTAGTCTTCGGGGTCGCTGTAGGCGGGTACGACGCGGTTGATCGCGTCGCCCATGTTGTGGATGCGCAGCGCATTGGTCGAACCGGGGATCCCCGGGGGGCTCCCGGCGACGATCACGACTTGCTGGCCCTCGTTGCAGCGGCCGATCTCCAGCAGCGCCTTGTCGACCTGGAGCACCATGTCGTCGGTGTGCTTCACATAGGGAACCGTGAACGTCTCGATGCCCCAACTCATGGCGAGCTGTGAACGCACGACCGCGTCAGGGGTGAAGGCGATGACCGGCACCCGCGAGCGGTAGCGGGTCATACGTCGGGCCGAGTCGCCCGACGTGGTGAAGGCGACAAGGAAACGCGCGTCCACTGCCTCGGCCACATCGGCGGCGGCGCGGCAGATGACGCCGCTCTTGGTCTTGGGCTTCCAGGTGAAAGCCGCCATCATCGGCAAGCCGTGGTCCTCGGTGGATTCGATGATGCGCGACATCGTCTGAACGGTGAGGATCGGGAAGTCGCCGACACTCGTCTCACCGGACAGCATCACCGCGTCGGCGCCGTCGAGCACCGCGTTGGCGACGTCGGAGGCCTCCGCGCGCGTGGGCCGGGGCGCGGTGATCATCGACTCGAGCATCTGCGTCGCGACGATGACGGGCTTGGCGTTGCGGCGGGCCTTCTCGACGATGAGCTTCTGGACGATCGGGACATCCTCGAGTGGCAGCTCCACCCCGAGGTCGCCGCGCGCGACCATGAACGCATCGAAGGCGTCCATGATCTCGTCGAGGTTGGTGACGGCCTGCGGCTTTTCGATCTTGGCGATGATCGGGCGCAGTATGCCCTCTTCGTGCATGATCTTGCGGACGTCTTCGGCATCCTTCGCCGATCGGACGAACGACAGGGCAATGAAGTCGACGCCGCGTCGAAGGGCCCAGCGCAAGTCCGAAATGTCCTTCTCGCTCAAGGCGGGGACACTGACTTCGACGCCGGGCAGGTTGATGCCCTTGTTGTTGCTGACGACGCCGGCGATCTCGACCTTGGTGGTGACGTCGGTCGGAGTGACCGCCGTCGCCCGCAGGCGCACGCGGCCGTCGTCGATGAGGATCTCGTCGCCGACGTTGACATCGCCGGGCAAGCCCTTGAATGTCGTCGAGCACCGGTCGACAGTGCCTTCGATGTCGTCGATCGTGATCGTGAAGACCGCGTCGCGTTCCAAGGTCACGGGACCGTCGGCAAACGTGCCGAGGCGGATCTTGGGTCCCTGGAGGTCCGCGAGAATCGCGATGGCCTTGCCGACCACATCGGTCGCTTTGCGGACGTTCTCATAGGACTTTTCGTGATCCTCGATGGTGCCGTGGCTCATGTTGAGCCGCGCGACATCCATACCTGCTTCCGCAAGCTCCAGGATTCGTTCGAAGGTGTCTGTTGCCGGGCCGAGAGTACAAACTATTTTCGCTCTACGCACGCCTCTACCCTAGCCCCTCGAGTGGTTGACCCGTGAACCCGATCACACTGCCAGCGGTCGTTCGGTCGGCAGTATGGGGGACGGCAGGTTGGTCGAACCGGTGAGCCACGCGTCGACGCCCGCCGCAGCGGCACGCCCCTCCGCCATGGCCCACACGATCAGCGACTGACCGCGGCCGGCGTCACCTGCGACGAAGACGCCGTCGACGCTCGACATGTAGTTCTTGTCGCGCTTGACGTTGCTTCGTTCGTCGAGCTCAACCCCGAGCTGCTCGACCAGGCCTTCGGTCTCCGGACCGGTGAAGCCCATCGCGAACAAGACGAGCTGCGCGGGGATTTCGCGGTCGGACCCGGCGATCTCCTCGAACTTCCCGTCCTTCATCTCGACCTCGACGAGGTGAAGCGCCCGGACGTTACCGTCGTCGTCGCCGAGGAATTCCTTCGTCGACAGCGAGTAGACGCGTTCGCCGGCTTCTTCGTGTGCCGAGGAGACCCGGTAGATCATCGGGAAGGTCGGCCACGGCTGGTTCTCGGGGCGGTCGTCGGTCGGTTGAGGCAGGATCTCGAGCTGGGTGATCGAGCGGGCGCCCTGGCGGATCGATGTGCCGAGGCAGTCCGCGCCGGTGTCGCCGCCGCCGATGATCACGACGTCCTTGTCGGTTGCCACGATCTGGTCCGCGACCTCTTCGCCGAGTGCCACTCGGTTGGCCTGCGGGAGGAACTCCATCGCCTGGTGGAGGCCGTCGAACTCACGGCCGGGGGCCGGCAGCTCACGGGGCACGGTGGCGCCGATGGCGAGCACTACGGCGTCATAGCGATCGCGCAGCTGCGAACCGGTCAGCGTGTCGCCGACCTGGACGCCGCTGCGGAACACGGTGCCTTCGCGCTCCATCTGGTCGATGCGCCGGTCGACGTGGACCTTTTCCATCTTGAACTCGGGGATGCCGTAGCGCAGCAGCCCACCGGGCTTGTCGTCGCGCTCATAGACGGCGACCGTGTGGCCGGCTCGCGTCAACTGCTGGGCGACGGCGAGTCCGGCCGGTCCGGAACCGACGACGGCAACGGTTTTGCCGGTGAGCCACTCCGGCGGCTCCGGGCGGACGTTGTGGCGGTCCCAGGCCTTGTCGATGATCGAGACCTCGACGTTCTTGATCGTGACGGCGTCGCGGTTGACGGCCACCACACAAGCGGTCTCGCAGGGAGCAGGGCACAGACGACCGGTGAACTCCGGGAAGTTGTTGGTCGCGTGTAGACGGTCGATCGCATCGTCCCAGTCGTCGCGCCAGACCAGGTCGTTCCATTCGGGTATGAGGTTGCCGAGCGGACAGCCGCTGTGACAGAACGGGATACCGCAATCCATGCAGCGGCCGGCCTGTTCGGTGATGATCGGGAGCAATGCCCTGCCGATCCCGCCGGGGTAGACCTCTTGCCAGTCGTTGATGCGTTCCTCGACGGGGCGGCGTTCGGCGACCTGTCGGGGTGTTGTCATGAATCCTTTGGGATCAGCCACGTGCGGCCACCTCCATCATTGCTGCAGTGGTCGCTTCGTCGGACAGTCCGTCGGCTTCAGCCGAGGCACGTGCTTCGAGGACCTTGCGGTAGTTGACCGGCATGATCTCGGTGAACCGGCCGACCGAAGCCGACCAGTCACCCAAGAGCTGTTCGGCGACTGCCGAACCCGTCTCCTCGAAGTGCTTCTGGACGAGGGTATGCAGGTCGTCGACCGCATCGCCTTCGACTTTTCGAAGCTCGACCATGTCCGGATTGACGAGTTCTTCGTTGAGGTTGAGGATGTAGGCCACTCCCCCGCTCATACCTGCTGCGATGTTGCGGCCGGTGTCGCCGAGGATGACCGCCCTGCCTCCGGTCATGTATTCGAGTGCGTGGTCTCCCACGCCTTCGACGACCGCCGAGGCACCGGAGTTGCGCACGCAGAAGCGTTCACCGGCTCGGCCGCGCAGGAAGATCTCGCCACTCGTCGCGCCGTAGGCGATGACGTTGCCGGCGATGATCTGCGCTTCGGCCGTGAACGTCGACTCGCGCGGCGGGCGCACGATGATGCGGCCTCCGGACAGGCCTTTGCCGACATAGTCGTTGCCGTCGCCTTCGAGGCGAAGCGTGACGCCTCGCGGTATGAAGGCGCCGAAGGACTGGCCGGCCGCACCGGTGAAGGTGATGTCGATCGTGTTCTCGGGCAGTCCCTCGCCGCGGTAGCGCTTGGTCACTTCGTGACCGAGCATCGTGCCGACGGTGCGGTTGACGTTGCGGATCTCGACCTGGGCGCGGACGGGCTCACCGCGCTCGAGAGCATCGGCACTCAACGCGATGAGCTCGTTGTCGAGCGCCCGATCGAGGCCGTGGTCCTGGCCGGTCGTGTTGAGCAACGGCGTGCCTTCGGGAAGCTCGGGCACATAGAGGATCGGCGACAAGTCGAGGCCGTCGGCCTTCCAGTGGTCGACCGCCGTGCGCACGTCAATTGTCTCCGCATGGCCGACCGCCTCGGCGATCGAGCGGAAACCGAGCTTGGCCAGGTATTCGCGGACCTCTTCGGCGATGTACTCGAAGAAGTTGATGACGAACTCAGGCTTGCCGGTGTACTTGGCGCGCAATTCCGGGTTCTGTGTCGCGACCCCGACCGGGCACGTGTCGAGGTGGCAGACGCGCATCATGATGCAGCCGCTGACGACGAGCGGCGCGGTCGCGAAACCGAACTCCTCGGCGCCGAGCAGAGCGGCGATGATGACGTCGCGGCCGGTCTTGAGCTGACCGTCGCACTGGACGACGATGCGATCGCGCAGGCCGTTGAGCAACAGGGTCTGCTGGGTCTCGGCAAGGCCGAGCTCCCAGGGACCGCCCGCGTGCTTGAGCGAGGTCAGCGGCGAAGCGCCGGTCCCGCCGTCGTGCCCGGAGATCAGGACGACGTCGGCGTGCGCCTTGGACACACCGGCGGCCACGGTGCCGACCCCCACCTCGGAGACGAGCTTGACGTGGATGCGTGCAGCCGGGTTGGCGTTCTTCAGGTCGTGGATCAGTTGCTTGAGATCCTCGATCGAATAGATGTCGTGGTGCGGCGGCGGCGAGATGAGGCCGACGCCGGGCGTCGAGTGGCGCGTCTTGGCCACCCACGGGTAGACCTTGGGGCCGGGCAGCTGACCGCCCTCACCGGGCTTGGCGCCCTGGGCCATCTTGATCTGGATGTCGTCGGCGTTGGTGAGGTATTCACTCGTGACACCGAATCGGCCCGAGGCAACCTGCTTGATCGACGAACGTCGCACCGGGTCGTGCAGGCGGTCGGGGTCTTCGCCGCCCTCACCCGTGTTGGACTTGCCGCCAATCTGGTTCATGGCGACGGCGAGTGTCTCGTGGGCTTCCTGGCTGATGGACCCATAGGACATCGCACCGGTGGAGAAGCGCTTGACGATCTCGCTGACCGGCTCGACTTCGCTGATGTCGATCGGTTTGCGCAGGCCTTCCTTGAAGGCGAACAGTCCACGCAGCGTCAGGAGACGTTCGGACTGGTCGTCCACACGCTTCGCGTACTGCTTGAAGATGTCGTATCGGCCCGTGCGGGTGGAGTGCTGGAGGCGGAACACCGTTTCGGGGTCGAAGAGATGATCGGCACCGTCGCGACGCCATTGGTATTCGCCGCCGGTCTCAAGGTGGCGCTGCGAAGCCGAGATGCCGCTCGTCGGGTAGGCGCGTACATGGCGCATCCGGACTTCCTCGGCAATCGTCTCCAGCGTGATGCCGCCGAGCTTGGACGACGTGCCGGTGAAGTAGCGGTCGACGACTTCGTGCGACAAGCCGATGGCTTCGAAGATCTGCGCACCGGTGTAGGACGCAACCGTCGAGACGCCCATCTTGCTCATGACCTTGAGCACGCCCTTGCCGAGCGAATAGACCAGGTTGCGGACGGCCTGCTCAGGCTTGACGTCGGTGATGAGCACCTTGGCGCGCGCGAGGTCCTCGGCGCTCTCCATGGCGAGGTAGGGGTTGACCGCGGTCGCGCCGTAGCCGATGAGAAGCGCCACGTGGTGGACTTCGCGGACGTCGCCGGTCTCGACGATCATGCCGACCTGGGTGCGTTCCTTCTCGCGCACCAGGTGGTGGTGCACCGCGCCGGTCAGTAGCAACGACGGGATCGGGGCGAGCTCGGAGTTGGAGTGGCGATCCGAGAGCACGATGATTCGGGCGCCCTCGGCGATGGCCTTCGACACCTCTTCGCAGATCTCTTCGAGCTTGGCACCGAGGGCGTCTCCCCCGCCGTGCACGTCATACAGGCCGCGGACGATGTGGACAGCGAAGCCGGGCAGGTCGCCGTCGCGGTTCATGTGACGGATCTTGGCGAGCTCGTCGTTGTCGATGACCGGGAACGGCAACTGCAGCATCCGGCAGGACGCGGCGCTGGGCTCGAGCAGGTTGCGCTCCGGGCCGATCGTGCCGGCAAGGGACGTCACCAGCTCTTCGCGGATCGCGTCGAGCGGCGGGTTGGTCACCTGGGCGAACAACTGGGAGAAGTAGTCGAACAACAGCCGCGGCCGCTCCGAGATCGCGGCGATGGGCGTGTCGGTGCCCATCGAGCCGATCGGTTCGAGGCCGGTCTTGGCCATCGGCGTCACCAGGATGCGCAGCTCTTCCTCGGTGTAGCCGAAGACCTGCTGGCGACGCGTGACGGAGGAGTGCGTATGGACGATGTGCTCGAGATCGGGCAGGTCGTCGAAACGGATGAGGCCCGAGTAGAGCCATTCGTCGTACGGGTGCGCCGAGGCAAGCTCCTTCTTGATCTCGGTGTCCTCGACGATGCGGTGGCCGTCGAGGTCGAGGAGGAACATCTTTCCCGGTTCGAGCCGGCCCTTGCGGGTGATCTTGGACTGGTCGAGGTCGAGCACACCGGCTTCGGAGGCCAGCACGACGAGACCGTCGTCGGTCACCCAGTAGCGGCCGGGGCGCAGGCCGTTGCGGTCGAGGACGGCGCCGATCTGGTTGCCGTCGGTGAACACGACACAGGCCGGACCGTCCCACGGCTCCATCAGCGACGAGTGGAACTCATAGAACGCCCGGCGCTTGGGATCCATGTCCAGGTTGTTCTCCCACGCCTCCGGGATCATCATCATGACCGAGTGCGGAAGCGAACGGCCGCTGAGGTGCAGGAGCTCCAGGACCTCGTCGAAGGACGCCGAGTCGCTGCCCTCGGGCTCGACGATCGGGTAGAGGCGCTTCAGGTCCCCGGGCAGCACGTCACTCTCGAGCAGCGCCTCGCGGGCGCGCATCCAGTTGCGGTTGCCGCGGGCGGTGTTGATCTCGCCGTTGTGCGCGATGAAGCGGAACGGGTGGGCCAGCGGCCAACTCGGGAAGGTGTTGGTCGAGAAACGACTGTGCACGACGGCCATCGCGGACGCCATGCGCTCATCGACGAGGTCGGGGAAAAAATTGTCGAGCTGGTCGGTCGTGAGCATGCCCTTGTAGCCGAGCGTGCGGCCCGACAGCGTCGGGAAATAGATGCCGACTTCGTGTTCGGCCCGCTTGCGCACGCAGAAGGCAAGTCTGTCGAGGGCGATGCCGGTGACACGGCCACGCGATCCCTGCAGGAAGACCTGGCTGAAGGTCGGCATGCAGCCGAGTGCGGTCGCGCCAAGGATGTCCGGCTTGACGGGCACATCACGCCAGCCGAGGACCTGGAGGTGTTCTTCCTCGGCGATCTCCTCGAACCGCTGGCGCGCCTTGGCGGCCTCGGCCTCGTCGGTCGGGAGGAAGGCGATGCCGGCCGCATACGCGCCGGCAATGGGCAGCTCGAAGTCGACGACTCCACGCAGGAACGCATCGGGGATCTGGATCAGGATGCCCGCGCCGTCGCCGGAATCGGGTTCGGATCCGACCGCGCCGCGGTGATCGAGATTGCGCAGGGCTGTCAGGCCCTTGGCGACGATGTCGTGGCTGGCCTCGCCGGTCAGCGTGGCAACGAACGCGACACCACAGGCATCGTGTTCGTTCTGAGGGTCATACAGACCTTGTGCGGAAGGCAATGCTGAGTGCTCTTGGGTGCGCAACGTTTCGGCCCCTTCTCACGTCGTCAATGGCGAATGTTTCGAACCGGGGACGACATTGGCCCTAGTCAGCCCCTCAAGATTACACGATGGAACCAGCCGGTTCAGAGAGACTGGCCACCGACGACCGTGCCGACCAGGTAGGTGAGACCGGCGGCCGCGGCTCCCAGAATGAGTTGGCGGATGCCGCCATACCACCACGGACGGTTCGTCACGTGGGTCACGATCGCCCCGCAGCCGAACAACGCGAGCAGGGACACCACGATCGCCGGCCAGGCCACGCTGGCGCCCAGGAGGTACGGGAGGATCGGCAACAGCGCACCCACGGCAAACGAGAAGAAGGACGAAGACGCTGCCAGCAGCGGCGAGGGCAGGTTGTCGATGTCGACGCCGTACTCCTCGAGCGAATGCACGCGTACGGCGTCCTCGATGTTGTCGTGCACCTGTGCGGCGGCCTTGCGCGACTCATCGGCGTCGATGCCCTTGTCCTCGAAGAAACCGGCGAGCTGCTCCTGCTCACCCTTGTCGTCGGCGAGGATCTGTTGACGTTCGAACTCGACGAGCGCCTTGGAGTATTCGGCCTGGCTGGCAACCGAGGTGTATTCGCCGGCCGCCATGGAGAAGGCGCCGGCCGCGAGACCGGCGAGGCCGGCCAGGATGATCGGTTTGGTCGAGCCGGGATCGGAACCGCCGGCGACACCCATCGCGAGGGAGAAGTTGGAGACGAGCCCGTCCATGGCGCCGAACACTGCCGGGCGAAGCCAGCCACCGGTCGAGTCGAGCCCTTCCTCGATGTCCGTCGCCATGGCTACTCCCCTGTCTTCACGCTCTCCGAGGACTTCTTCGACTTCTTGAAGACACTGTGCTTCTTGAAGACAAAATACGCCGTCGCGAGCACGAACAGGATGATCGACGTCCAGACGTTGAGGCGGAACGGGCCGATGTCGTTGGCCGGGTCTATGCGCAACATCTCGATCCAGCCCCGTCCGGCGGTGTAGACCATCACGTAGAGCGCGAAGACGCGTCCGCCGGTGAGGCGGAATCTGTGGCCCAGCCAGATGATCAGGGCCGCGCCGACCAGGTTCCAGACCGATTCATACAGGAACGTCGGGTGGAAGGTCGCGAACTGCTCATAGCCGGCGGGCCGGTTGATCGGGTCGATCTCGAGTCCCCACGGTTGCGTGGTCGGCTTGCCGAAGAGTTCCTGGTTGAAGTAGTTGCCCCATCGGCCGATGCCCTGGGCGATGAGGATGCCGGGCGCGAGGGCGTCGGCGACATCGAGGAATTTGACGCCGTAGCGCCGGCAGCCGATCAGGGCTCCCACCGCGCCGAGGGCCACGGCGCCCCAGATACCGAGGCCGCCCTCCCAGATCTTCAACGCGTCGATCGGGTCTCTGCCCTCGCCGAAATACAGTTCCGGGTCGGTGATGACGTGATAGATGCGGGCGCCGACGATGCCGAACGGGATGGCCCACATCGACACGTCGCCGATGAGTCCGGGACGGCCGCCGCGAGCGACCCAGCGTTTCTCGCCGACCCAGATCGCGACGAGGGCGCCGATGATGATGCCGAAGGCATAGGCCCGCAACGGGAGCGGACCGAGGTTCCATACGCCCTCGGAGGGGCTGGGAATGAAGGTGCCGAGCATCTACTTGGTCCTTTCGACGCCGGCGCGGAGGTCTTGGGCGAGGGCGCGGACGGCGTCGATTCCCGCGGCCTCGTGAGGGGCATCGAGAAGACAGCGTACTAGCGCCGACCCGACGATGACCGCATCGGCGAACTTGCCGACCTCGGCTGCCTGAGCGCCGTTGCTGACGCCGAGCCCGACGCCGAGCGGCTTGTCGGTGATCGCGCGAAGTCGCGCGATGAGCTCGGGCGCAAGGCTGCTGGTCTGTTCGCGCTGGCCGGTGACGCCCATGACGGCGGTGGCGTAGATGAATCCGCTCGCCGCCTCGGCGGTCATGGCCAGCCGCACATCGGTCGAGGACGGCGCGACGAGGAAGATCTGGTCGAGGCCGTGAGCGTCTGCTGCTTCGGTCCACTCCCCTGCCTCGTCGGGTATGAGGTCGGGCGTGATGAGTCCCGATCCGCCGGCTTCGGCGAGCGCTGCCGCGAAGCGGTCGACGCCAAAACGTTCGACCGGGTTCCAGTAGGTCATGATCACGGTCGGCGCGCCGGCTTTGACACTGGCCCTGACGACGTCGAATGCATCGGTCGTTCGGATGCCGCCCGCGAGGGCCTGCTCGGCGGCAGCCTGGATGGTGGGACCGTCCATCACCGGATCGCTGTAGGGCAAACCGACCTCGATGATGTCGATGCCGCCCTCGACCATGGCTTCGATCGCCTTGATCGATCCGCCGAGGGTCGGGAACCCGGCGGGCAGGTAGCCCACCACCGCGGCACGGCCTTCGGCACGAATCTCGGCAAGCCGGTCGGCCAACTTGGACGAATGGGCGGCGGTCATAATTTCGAGTCCTTGCCTAGGAGGCCGAAGTACTCGGCGGCGGTGTGTACGTCCTTGTCTCCGCGCCCCGAGAGGTTGACGAGGATCGTCGAGTCGGGGCCGAGCTCCTTGGCGATCTTGAGCGCGCCGGCCAAAGCGTGCGCGGACTCGATCGCGGGGATGATGCCTTCGGACTTGCAGAGGATGTCGAAGGCCGTCATCGCCTCGGCATCGGTTGCGGGCTGATAGGTTGCCCGGCCGATCTCGGCGAGATAGGCGTGTTCGGGGCCGACCCCGGGATAGTCCAGCCCGGCGGAGATCGAGTGCGATTCGATCGTCTGGCCGTCCTCGTCCTGCAACAGGTATGAGCGCGCCCCGTGGAGCACCCCGACCTCGCCGGCGGTGATCGTCGCCGCGTGGCGGCCGGTCTCGAAGCCGTCGCCGCCAGCCTCGATGCCGTAGAGCTTGACGTTTTCGTCGGGCACGAATGCGGTGAACAGCCCGATCGCGTTGGAGCCGCCACCGACACAGGCCACGGCCGCGTCGGGCAACGAGCCGGTCAGCTCGAGGCACTGGGCGCGTGCTTCGTCGCCGATCCCGCGGGTCAGGTCCCGGACCATCGACGGGAACGGGTGTGGACCGGCGGCCGTGCCGAACAGGTAGGACGTCGTGTCGACGCTGGAGACCCAGTCGCGCAGGGCCTCGTTGATCGCGTCCTTCAGCGTGCGACTGCCGGTCTTGACCGAGACGACGGTCGCGCCCAGCATCTCCATACGCGCGACGTTGAGCGCCTGGCGCTCGGTGTCGACCTCACCCATGTAGACGACGCATTCGAGATCGAGATAGGCGCAAGCGGTGGCCGAGGCGACACCGTGTTGGCCGGCACCGGTTTCGGCGATGGCCCGCGGCTTGCCGATCCGCTTGGCCAACAGGGCCTGGCCGAGCACGTTGCGGATCTTGTGGGCACCGGTGTGGTTGAGGTCTTCGCGTTTGAGCAGGATGCGGGCGCCGGCAACCCGGGAGAACCGGGTGGCGTCATACAGGAGGCTCGGTATGCCGGCGTATTCGCGCAGCATCCGGTCGAGCTCGTTCATGAAAACCGGATCGGCCTTGGCGTCGGTCCAGGCTGCATCGAGCTCGTCGAGAGGAGCAATGAGCGCTTCGGGCATGAATCGACCGCCGAAGCGGCCGAAATGACCGGACGAATCCGGTTGGCTATAAGTCATAAGTGTTCCTGAAGTGAAAGTGGCGAGGCGGAGAAGCCGCTGTGGAAGGAGGGTGAGAACGTCGCGACGCTATCGATCACCATCGGTGCTGGAGCGCGGGATGTGCACCGGCAGCAACCAGGTCCGCCACTGTCGAACGCGGATTGTTGTCCTTCACGAGGGTTTCGCCGACGAGCACGACATTGGCGCCTGACTTGGCGTATTCAATGACGTCATGGGGTCCGCGGACGCCGGACTCGGCGACCTTGACGATCGTGTCCGGTATGCGGGGAGCGATGCGCATGAACGTGCCCCGGTCGATCTCGAGCGTCTTGAGATTGCGGGCGTTGACACCGATGAGTGTCGCGCCGGCATCGACGGCGCGGTCGACTTCCTCTTCGTCGTGCACTTCGACGAGCGGGGTCAGGCCGATGGAGAGTGCGCGCTCGATCAGGCTCTCCAGTGCACTTTGTTCGAGTGCTGCGACGATGAGCAGGGCCATGTCGGCGCCGGCTGCACGCGCTTCCCACAATTGGTAGGAGGTCGTGATGAAGTCTTTGCGAAGGACGGGGACGCCGCCCGTCGCACGGACTGCGCGCAGGTCGTCGAGGGTCCCACCAAAACGGCGCTTCTCGGTGAGG
>JALYQD010000051.1 GCA_030856025.1 Actinomycetota bacterium | reverse complement strand
GTGGAGAGGGACGCGCGCAAGAGCGGCGCGCGCCCCTCACCGTGATCGTTGGGCAGAGAAGACGAATCAATCAGCTGAGTCATTTCGATCAAGGTCCGAAGAACGGAACCCGTGAGGTCGTGGTCGCCAGCCACGAGGCACCTGGAAACCGCGCGGCTGCCGAAGGTCGAACAGGCGACGGTCACCGGCGGGCACACCGCGCCAGCTATTCGCGCTCGAACGCTGGTGCCGACGCCTCAGGAAACCATGCCACAGGACTGCGGCGGCCCAGTGCGTGACCTATTCCTTCGGTAGGTTTGGCTCGAGCTGGCGCCGCGCTCGAGGCGGGTTCTCGACCGGGCAGCGCCAGCATGCCCTGCGAGCGGAACTGCGAGGCTGCCCGCCGGCCGCTGCGTCGAGTTCGAGGCTTCGAGCCTCGCTTCGACAGACGGGTACACCGTTTGCTAACCCCTACCCTGTAGGCGATTGAGGAATCCGCGACGCTCCTGTCGCGCTCGAACCGGGCGGTGACGTGACCTATACGGGCTCAGATAGACGCGCGACGCATATGCCTGACGCTGAAGTCGAGCCGATTGTGCTGACGAAAAAGCTAGCCGAGGCGCTCAACGGAATCCTCCTAGCCGGATTCAAAGTCGGCGACCGCATGTGCTTAGCCCGCAAGCAGGCAGCGATGCTCATCGCTGAGGGATGGGCCTGTCCCGCGCCCGCTCAACAGCGCAGACGTTCGCCTACGTAGGCTCTGAGGGAGCGACGCCCGCTGAGTGATCAGCGGGCAGGTTGCGGCCTACAGGTTCGAAGTCGCAATACTCCGTCACCGAAGCGACCGTGGGCGGTGGCCCTCAGTACTCTCCAGTACACTGCCTCAGCAGGCGCTTTGTCCTTGCGGTAGGCAAGTCATACACACGTTTGCGTCGCCGATTCGGCACGTTCAACACCGCGCGCATCTGCGCCATCTCTCCCGAAGGCATACTCGACGCTTCTGTCCAAGTGGCCGAGATCGCGCGCGTCACCAACAAGTCAGTGCTCAACGCCGAACGGATCGGGGCCGGCGAAGCTCACGGATGGTGCTCGCGAGCAGCCGAGGTCGCGCGTCCAGTAACAGGCGCTGCGAAACATCACCGCGAAATGGAAGCGCGGTGCCCCGACATGGCGCCAGGCGATGAACGCGTTTGCGATACTCTACGAGGGCCGGTTCACCAAGCCGGCGGGGTCGTGAAGAACCGCCTCACACACGAGTGTTGATGGCCGTGTATCTCGTGGCGGCTGCATAGAGCGAATGGATAGATTCATGGCGAAGAAGCGTCCCACCCGCGCAAGACCGTGGCGATCATCAAAAGTGCTGCCTGGTTCCGGCCTGATCCTTCGTGAGAAAGAGCCGCTCAACCTGGAATCACCGCAATCAGCGCTCCGAGAGTGGATCACACCATCTGACCAGTTCTACGTGCGCAACCACTTCGCTGAGCCCGATCTCAAGCGATCGACGTGGCGGCTGAGAGTGGAAGGCGCGGTCAAAAAGCCGGGCACCTTCTCCTATCGCGACTTGACGACAATGCCGTCTCAGTCGCAGGTGTCCGTGATTGAGTGTGCGGGCAATGGTCGGGTGTTTCTGGCGCCAAAGGAGGAGGGCGCTCAGTGGCAATCGGGAGCGGCCGGCAATGCCGAATTCACGGGGGTTCCGTTGACGGCGCTGCTCGAACGAGTCGGTATATTGGCAACGGCCGTCGATGTAATGTTCGAGGGCGCCGACCATGGTGAGATTGAGGATGAGCCGACCTCACCAGGCGACATCCATTTTGCGCGCAGCGTCCCCGTCGCGACCGCACGCGCCGGCGACGTGCTGCTGGCTTACAAGATGAACGGCGCCGACCTGACCAGGTCCCACGGATTCCCCGTGCGTGTCGTCGTTCCGGGCTGGTATGGAATGGCGTCAGTGAAGTGGCTCAAACGCATCGTGGTGACTGACAAGCCGTTCGATGGATTTTTTCAGTCGCTACATTACAGCCGCTGGGAGCGGATGAACGGAACACCGACCCTAATCCCTGTCACGGAGTTGCAGGTCAAGTCGATCATCATCGATCCCGAGATGGGTAGCATCATTCCGGCCGGTGAGACCTACACCATACGGGGTCAGGCGTGGACCGGCGTGGGAACCGTCGCGCGGGTTGAGGTTAGTGTCGACGGCGGCAAGACATGGGCAACCGCGCGGCTGACGTCGCCGGCTTCACAGCACACCTGGCGATCATGGGAGTTCGACTGGGGGCCAACCGCCGGGGAGTGCTCCGTGATGGTGCGAGCTACCGACAGCCAAGGACGGACGCAGCCCATGGACCGGGACAAGGATCGGCGGAGTTACGAGATCAACCACGTCGTCCCCACTGCCGTCGTGGTCCGCGATCGCGACTAGAGGGTCCAATGCGGCGGATGGCTTTCCTCCAGGCGCGATTGGAGCCCGTCAGGCCGGCAGTTCGCCCAACGCCGAAGGAGCTCTTCGCGCTCTGCTTGAATTTCGAACCGCGTGCGGAATCCCATGGGCCGGAACCACAGAGACGGTCCTTATGACCCCAAGTGGTGGAGAATCTTGCTTTCGAAGCTGGCTGACGGCTCGCGCTCGAATACGGCCGCGGCAAGATGAGCTGCACGGCCGATCAGGGCCATCTGGCGCCGAAACGCGCGGCAGTGGCGGCACATGGCCACGTGCAGCCAGACCTCGATCCGCGTGACCATCGGCGCGGGCAGGTCGAGGTCCTCCGCGCGTTCCCCTACAACAACCGGCTTGCCAAAACCGTCGATCAGGCGATTGAGCATGAGACGCTGACGCTCATTGACGGCACATCGCTAAGCCTGTTCCACAAGCGGGCTTTTTGCAGCACGGCCCAGACGGCCCGCGACGGTGGCGATCGTGGCGATGAGCTCGATTGGCTCAACGGGCTTCGGGACATGCGCCTGGAATCCTGCCGCGAGGATGCGAGCCCGATCTTCGGCGCGCGCGTAGCCCGTCACCGCCAGCGCGGGGAGAAAACCGCCGTGTTCAGCTTCATATCGCCGAATCTCCCGGATCAAATCGTACCCGTCCTCACCCGGCAGACTGATATCGCTCACAAGCGCGTCGGGCCGCTTCACTTCGAGCATTTGAAGGGCTTCTCGGACAGACGCCGCCGTCTTCACGCTGGCGCCCGCCTGCGTCAGCACCAGAGCCGTCAGCTCGCGCCCGTCGGCATTGTCATCGACGACCAGGATGCCCAAGCCATCGAGCCGCGGTAACTGCCGCGTGGGCGGGGCCGTCGACGCGGCGGTCGGCCGATCTCCGGGCATAGCCGCTTGACCGGATCGCGCCTCGCCGGCTGAAATCGGCAGACGGACGGTGAACGTCGCGCCCCGCCCCACGCCGTCACTGGCCGCGTCGACCGTTCCCCCGTGCAGCTCCACGAGCTGCCGCACGATGGCAAGCCCGAGACCGAGTCCGGTGTGACGTCGCGTCGACGCGCCATCGGCCTGACGGAAACGCTCGAACACGTTCGGTAGAAAGTCCGGACTCATGCCCTCGCCCGTATCGATGATCCTGACCTCCACGTGGTCTTTCGAGCGTTCGATGACGACATCGACCTGGCCGCCCTCAGGTGTGAACTTGATCGCATTCGCGAGCAGATTCCAGATCACCTGCTGCAGTCGCCCGGCGTCTCCGGTGACCGTCTCGATTGCCTCGGGATCTGCCGAGAGCGCAAGGCCCACGTTCTTGGCGGCCGCCGACGGCCGGACCACATCGAGCGCCGCCTGCACGACGGCGTACAGATCGACAGGCTCTGGTGCCAGACGAAGATTTCCCGCGACGACTCGGGATACATCCAGGAGATCGTCAATGAGGTGCGCCAGAGCCGCCGCGTTGCGCTCGATGGCTGTGATCGCCTGTGCTTCGCGATCGGGCGGCAATTGGTTCGCCGCCAGCATTCGCGCCCATCCCAGGACGGCATTCAAGGGCGTCCTGAGCTCATGCGACACCGTGGCGAGAAACTCGTCCTTGAGATGGTTGGCCTGCTCGGCGTCCTCGGTCATCGTTTGAGCGCGAACCGAACCGACGACCAGGCTTTCGTTGGCTTCGCGCAGCTGGGCCAGGAGGAGTTCCAACTCCGACTTCGCTTGCGCGGCGTCCTCTCGAGCGCGAACGGCCTTCTCACGAAGCGTGGACGTCTCCTCGCGCAGATCGGCGGCCTCTTCCCGTAGACCGGCCGCCTCGTCACGCAGAGTCGCCGTGTCGTCACGCCGATCGGCGGCCTCCTCCCGTACCGCGGCCACGCCGTCGCGCCGATCGGCGACCCCTTCCCGGAGACCGGCCGCGTCGTCGCGCCGATCGGCGACCCCTTCCCGGAGACCAGCCGCGTCGTCGCGCCGATCGGCGACCCCTTCCCGAAGACCGGCTGCATCTTCGCGCAGGGTGGCCGTCTCCTCACGGTCGGCCACGGCGCCTTCCCGGTTCGTGACGGCAGTCGTCCTCTCGCCGGCCTTCACGCCCTGGTCTTCCGGTGCCGCCACCTGCTCCTGGTCCGGTTTTGCCGGTTTCTTCGCGTCAGTCATACTCAGCGTCGGGTCGATCCTGACCCGCTTCGCCGACTTGGCTTCTGGTCAATTTTTTTGGACGGGACGCCCCGGATCAACTCCGGGTTGCCCGTCAGCAGTCCCTCGTAACTGCCGAGAGTCTCGCCCATCACAATCCCGTCCTTGGTGATCTCGTACGCCCGCATATCCTTGCTGTGAGCGCTCCCACGCACTTTCACCACGGCCATGATGCGCTGCAGTTGACCCTTGAAGACGATATACCGCTGCATGATGATCGCGTCGGTGAGAAATGCCGTGCCGTGCGGGCTGAAGCGCAGATCCGTGTAGCTGTCCTCCACCTCCGCCGTCATCATCATGGTGATGCCCATCCCTGTGAGGACCGTGACCATGCGATAGAGCGACTCCCGAAAGTCCTCGCGAAACGTCGGCGCCAGTGCCAGCTCGAACCCGGAGAGCGAATCGATCACCACCCGGCGCGCTTTGAGACGGTTGACGGTTTCGATAATCTCATTGAGCATTTCATCGATGGAGAGATCCAGTGGGCGCGTCTGGAGGATGGCCACTTTGCGTTCGCGGACAAACTTGTCGAACCGCCGTCCCATTGGACTGTCCTGCGAGTACTCGTTGGGGCGCTTCTCGAACACCGCGATGATGCCAGGTTCACCATGACTCGCGCCGTCGGCGATGAACTCGGCGCCGAGCACACTCTTGCCGGAGCCCGACGGCCCGGCGAGCAGCATCGAGTAGCCGGCCGGAATGCCGCCGCCCAGCATGTCGTCCAACCCCGTGACGCCAGTCGAGAGCCGTTTCCGGGGTGCGCGCGTCCCGCCTCCCGTTGCCGGTTGGGCCTTCTCCTCTGGCCCGACGATGACCCGGGGGAACACCTGAACCCCGTCGCCCGTGATGCGGAAGGTGTGCAGCCCGGGAATGGGCGCCTGTCCACGAACCTTCATGACTTGCATCTTGCGAACGATCGAATTCCGATCGAGGCTTTGCACGAGCCACAGCAGTCCGTCCGCAACGGTGAAGACCGGATTCTTGTCAGTCTCCGAGGGTTGATACTCGCCGACGAGAAACGTCGTCGCTTCCCAGCTTGTAAGCCGGGTGGCCAGTTGCTGCACGAAATGCGGCAACGTGAGGTCGCCGTTCTGTGCCCGATCGGCAGCCTCGCCAACCGTTCGAAAGGAATCGACAAACACCACACCGGGGCTCGTCGTTTCGACTTCCTGAACGATGCGTGCCATGAGCTTGTCCAACGAGCCGGTCACCATATCCTGGCTCAGATTGACGTAGCGGATCGACTCATTCACGCGGGCCGCATCGAAGAAGCTGAACTGCTGCTGGTAGCGCAGCATCTTGAGGGGGGGTTCGCCGACGACGGTGAAGTACAGCGCGGGACGGTCGGGACTGGCGATGGCGAACATGATCTGCTGGGCGAGCGTCGTTTTCCCCGCGCCGGGAGCGCCGGCAATGACATTGAAGGAGAACTCCGGCAGGCCCCCGCCCAGAATCTGGTCGAGTCCCGGAACGCCCGTGGGAAGTTGGCGAATTGCAACCCGGTCGGTCATGTCTTATGTCTCCTCGGTGGTCGCGTCGGAAAAGGCATCGGGCCACGCCTTTCGCAACAGACCCGACGTTAGGGGTTCCCCGATGAACGTGACGAGCAACCCCGCGAATGTGGCAAACACCGCTCCGGCGGCTTCAGCGGCGACGGCAGGATCCTGTCGCTCCAGACAGAAAATGACCTGGGCAAATGGCCCTTCCGCTGGCTCGGGCGGCGGGGTCCCCGGCGTGCGTTCTATGCGCGCTGGGGTGCTTTCGCGCGTGTCGAGCAACCAGGGGTAATCCCGACGCGCAAGATGCGTGGCGCGGCCAGCCAGCGCATCGACGCCAACCTGGCCAATCAGCGGAGCCGAGACCCGCGCGAGGTCATCGTAGGCGCGGCGCGCTGCAGCGGCGAGTGCCTTCGAGCCCGCGGCCGAGCCGGCGTGCTGCGCCAGCACTTTCAGCGCGAGCGTTCGCAGCGCCGCGTTGCCAAGGGTCGCCATGCCGAAAGCATAGCTGATGTGTGGCTTTTGGCGGACGCCTGGATCAACCTCTCCGACGACTGGGTCGCCCCAGACGAGGGCTATCCGAGAGCGAAGGCGGCCGCCGGGCTGGCGCTGCAGCGCGACCCCGACCTGTCGGAGGCGATGACGTGGGTCTTTTAGGTCCTGGTGCGGCACGAATGGCAGTTCCCCGCTGGCGTGCGCGAACTCGAGCGTGCCGTCGCGTTGAGCCCTAACTACGCGGAGGCCCAGTTTGTACTCGGGACGGCATTGCCCCTCGTCGGTCGTCTGAGTGACGGGCTCGACGCGCTGCGCAAGGCGC
>JALYQD010000034.1 GCA_030856025.1 Actinomycetota bacterium | reverse complement strand
GTCTCGCACTGTGTGCGAGACGGCCCTTTCGGAGTTTGGGTGTGGGCTACTGGGCCCAGGCAGCGTTCCAGCCTTCGACCTCATCGGCCTTGCGGGCGGCGGGGCCCACATAGATCGACGAGGGACGGATGAGGCGACCGGTCTGGTGCTGTTCGAGGATGTGCGCGCTCCAGCCGGCCGTGCGGGCCGACGTGAACATCGCGGTGAACATGTTGGGCGGGATCTCGGCGAAGTCGAGGACGATGGCTGCCCAGAACTCGACATTGGTCTCGAGGACTCGGTCGGGACGGCGTTCGCGCAACTCCTTGAGGGCGGCTTGTTCGAGCGCTTCGGCGACCTCGGCGCGGGGAGCGCTGAGCTCCTTCGCCGTGCGGCGCAGCGTACGGGCGCGGGGATCCTCGGCGCGGTAGACGCGGTGGCCGAAGCCCATGAGGCGTTCGCCGCTGTCGAGCAGCTTCTTGACGTAGGCGGTGGCGTCGCCGGTCTTCTCGACCTCTTCGATCATGTGCAGCACGCGGGACGGTGCGCCACCGTGGAGCGGTCCGGACATGGCGCCGACGGCTCCGGAGAGAGCGGCGGCGACGTCAGCGCCGGTGGAGGCGATGACGCGGGCGGTGAAGGTGGAGGCGTTCATACCGTGTTCGGCGGCCGACACGAGGTAGGCGTCGATGGCCTTGGCGTGGGCAGGGTTCACTTCGCCGCGCCAACGGGTCAGCATGCGTTCGATGATGGTCTCGCACTTGTCGATCTCGGCCTGCGGAACCATCGGCTTGCCGAGACCGCGAGCGGCCTGGGCGACATACGAAAGGATCATGACTGCGGTGCGCGCAAGATCGTCGCGGACCTCGGCGCCGTCCTGGATGTCGTACAGCTGACGAAGTCCCCACGCCGGTGCGGTCAGCGCGATGGCGCTCTGCACGTCGGCGCGGATGTCTCCGGAGTGAACGGGAATCGGGAAGGGTTCGGCGGCCGGGAGACCCGGTTCGTACTTGCCGTCAACCAGTAGGCCCCACACTTTTTCGAAGGGGACACGTCCGACGAGGTCGTCGATGTCGACTCCGCGATAGCGAAGGGAAGAGCCTTCTTTGTCCGGCTCGGCGATCTGGGATTCGAACGCTACGACGCCTTCAAGGCCATGGTGAACTTCAGTCATACGGCTCATTCTGCCTTGCCCCGGCTATCGTGTCTGCGTGGACCCGGATTTGGCGCGCATGCGCGCGGAGTATGCGGCGGCCGGTATCGACGAGGCCGTCGCCGGCAATGATCCGTTTGTCCTGTTCACACGCTGGATGGCCGAGGCGGTCGCCGCGCAGGTCGTCGAGTCCAACGCGATGGCCCTCGCCACGTCGACCTTGGATGGCCGACCGTCCGTCCGCATCGTGTTGCTGAAGGGCCTGGACGAGGACGGCGCCGTCTTCTACACCAACTACGACTCGCGCAAAGGGGAGGAGCTCGACGCCAACCCGTATGCCGCTGCGGTCCTGCTCTGGCATCCGCTGCAGCGGCAGGTACGGATCGAAGGTGCGGTCAGTCGCATCGATCCAGCCCAGTCCGACGAATACTTCGCCCACCGACCTCGCGGCGCCCAGCTCGGCGCGGTCTCTTCGCCGCAGTCGCAAGTGGTCGCGGGGCGCTCCGAGCTCGAAACACGGTTCGACAGCGTCGAGGGACATTTCGCCGGCCGCCCGGTTGAGCGGCCGGACCACTGGGGCGGCTATCGGATCGAGCTCCATACGATCGAGTTCTGGCAAGGCCGCCCGAACCGTTTGCACGACCGACTGCTGTTTGCCCGCATCCCGCGCGGCTGGGACGTCGAGAGACTGGCGCCCTAGGCCCGGCTGTCTCCATGCGGCAGGCGACCCGTCATGCGAGCGAACAGACGACGGATCGTGTTGGGGTCCCGCACCGGCCCGGAGGCCGCCCACAGGTGCGGAGTGCCCTGACTGTCGACGTGCTCGACGAGTACGTGTGAGCCGTCGCGCCGGAAGCCATTGATGAACACTTCCGTGGGAGAGGCGAAGATCGACCGGTCCCAGGGGTTAAGCATCCACACCTCGATGGGCTTGGACTCCGCCGTTTGGCGGTTGATTTGAGGATCCCACGGCGAGTGACGCTCGTACGGATTGAAGGTATTTCCGATAGTCGGGTCCGCGAACCGAACGAAATCGCGGGCGGGAACGGCGAATCCTGAACCCCACACCGGCACAGGACGGGGGATGAGGGCTACTGGGTGGCGGAATGGCGTGTGGCCGATCGGGTAGACGAGAAGCCCCCTGCTGTGTGGGTCGGCGACGACGACTGCCCGGGCAGGATCCCCGCCGTGGTCAGCAAGATCTCTCAACCGGGCGAGCCTTCGGCGCGGAAGCACGAGGGCGGCTGCGCCGAGGGCCAGCAGCACGGCCATAAGGATTGGCAGAAGCATCGTGCCGCTGGGATTCACATCCTCGTGGTTGTACGGCCGATGTTCACCGGTGGGATCGACAAACACCTCCTGCTTCGAGCCGATCGGGTATTCCTTCGCGTCATCCACGAGGAACTCGTATTTTGTGTCGTCGACCCTCATGGTGACCGCGTCGAAGAACTTGTCCTGGCCAGTCACAACGGCGGTGGCCGTGATGGCTCGGTCATCGAGCTCGCGGAGGTCATTGCGCTCGTGGAGGTAAGAACCGAAAACGCCCACGGCGACGATGATCAATGCCGTTCCGATGGCCGACATGCTTCGGGTCCTGCCGGAGAGGTGCTGCAGTGGGAGTGAGTCGCGGCTGAGGTGGGGGTCGCGCCAATCCTCGCTGAGGCGAACCTGTCGCCTGAGGCTCGCGGCATCGGTTACGGCGACGACAAGCCATACCGCTCCGAAGATCTGGACATAGGTCTCGCCGGATACGGAAGCGGTGATGAGGGCCAGGCTGGAGCAGACCCACAGACAGACGCGCGGCAAGTACCAGGCCGAGGCGGCAGCGAGGATGGCCACACCGACCAATGAGTTGCCGAGGAAGTCGGACCACGATGCGGCTTGCTCGATCGTAGGGTCGTTTCCGTCGACCGGCAGGCTCGCGACCGCGATGAGCAGCGTCATCGGCATGCCGAGGGCAACGAGGAGGCGGGGAACCCGCTTGTTCCACCCGCGAACGTTTTCATGGGTGACTGATCGCACCGGCATAAGCGTGGAGTCCTCGATGATCTGGTCGCTACGGCAACGTGCCGGGGCGGTCGCCATATCGTACAGAGGTCAGGTCCCGAGGCGACCGGAATGGCCAAACTCCTGGCCCCTATCGATCATCAGGCGTTCACCCTCCATCTCGGTGAGGGTCACGGGCCGGTCGCGTCGGAGGAAGACGCTGAAGGCATGACTGGAATCGTGATGATATTCGCGCTCGGTTTCGCCCTGGCTTTCGCCGAGTCGGGACTGGGCCTTGGCATGATCGTGCCGGGAGAAACAGCTGTCGTGATTCTTGCCGCCACGATGCAGACGACCACCTCGACGATTCTGTTGCTGATCTGCGTGGCCCTCGGCGCGAGCGCCGGTGATCATGTCGGATTCGCGATCGGCCGGCACTTCGGTGAGCGTCTGCGCGGAACCCGGGTGGTGCGCAAGCTCGGGCAGTCACATTTCGAGAGGGCGATGGACGTGCTGCGTCGTCGGGGCGCAGCCGCCATCTTCCTCACCCGGCTGATTCCGGTCGTGCGTACTCTGACGCCGGCTGCGGCGGGCGCCTCGGGATTGCAGTACCGGCGCTTCGCACCGGCATCCCTGGCTGGGTCGTTCGTGTGGGCAACGGCCTACGTGGGCGGCGGCACGGCGGTGTCGAGCGCGATCGAGGCGACCAATTCGGTTCTCGGCCAAGCAACCTGGCTCATGCTCGTTGTGCTGGCTGTCGCGGTGATTCCGGTCCTCGTCATCCGCCGGTTCGTCGGCGTCCGCCCGGAGTCCAGCGCGCCGGATGTGGCTTCGCACGAATTGGCTCTGGGGGCGCGCCACCGTCGGGCGGCCTGGTCGCCGCTCATCGGCGACTTCCAGGCCTAGGGCTAGGCGAAGAGGACGTACGCAGCGACCGCCGCCGGCAACATCCCCAGTATGAGCAGGGGTGTCGCCACGGATCGTTTGTGGATGATCTTCATGGCGCCGAGGGCGAGCACGCCGAGGACCCCGGCCATGATGACGAGGCCGACTGCTGCGCCGTGCCGCCCCTGGTTGCGAACGGCATGACTGACGGCGATGAGGCCGCCGATCGGGAACGCGGAAATCGCGAAGATCAGCAACGAGACGACCCAACGCTGAACCTGCTCGATCGACATTTCCTTCTTGCGCATTTCCGGACCGGGCATGGACCCAGTATGCGGGCGAGCCAGCCGGGTGTTGACCGCCGACTCCATCGGGACCTGGTCGCCGTCGGCCCATCACAAGCCGGCACCCGCGTGGCATGATCTCGACGTGAGCAGAAGCCGCCGATTTTCCCGCTTGCTCACTGACATAGGCCCGCTTCGCGAGTCCAGGGACTTCCGCCGGCTGTGGTTCGGCCTGTCGGTCTCGCAGCTCGGCCAGCAGATGACCGCCGTGACGGTTGCCTATCAGGTCTACATCCTCACCAGGTCCTCGTTCGCGGTCGGTCTCGTCGGCCTGTACGCGCTCATTCCGCTCATTGCCGGCGGGCTCTACGGCGGCGCGCTCGTCGACGCCTTCGACCGTCGCAAGGTCGCCCTCGTCACGGCGCTGGGAATGTGGATCTGCTCAGGCATCCTCGTGCTGCAGGCCGTGCTCGACCTCGAATCAGTGGCTTTGTTGTATGCCGTCGTCGCCGCGCAGTCGGCGCTCTTCGCGGTCAACAACCCCGCCCGGCAGGCGATCCTCCCGCGGTTGCTGACTAAGGAGTCCTTGCCGGCAGCCAATGCCCTGACCATGGCGTCGTTCAACCTCGGCTTCACAGTCGGTCCGCTGCTCGGTGGTTTCATCATCGGTTGGCACGGCGTCCAGACGGCATACGTCATCGACGCCATCACCTTCTCCGCCGCGGTGTATGCGTTGCTGCGACTGCCGCCGATCCCGCCGCCCAATGGCAACGGCCGTGCGCCCGGGTTGAAGTCGGTTGCCGAGGGGCTGCGGTTCCTCGCCAAGGCACCCAACCTGCGGATGACGTTCATCGTGGACCTGTGCGCGATGGTGCTGGCGCAACCGCGGGCCTTGTTCCCGGCGCTCGCCCTCACCGTCTATGCCGGCAACGCGTCGACTCTCGGCATGCTCCAGGCGGCGCCGGCAATCGGCTCGCTGTTGGCCTTCCTGGTCTCAGGCTGGATCAGCCGCGTCCACCGGCACGGCATCGCGATCGCGGTGGCGGTTGTCGTCTACGGAGCCTCCGTCGCCGCTGCGGGGTTCTCCGCCATGGGATTGCCCGGCATGTTGTGGCTCGGCGTGACATTCCTGGCGCTCTCGGGCTCAGCGGACATGGTCAGCGCGGCCTACCGCTCGACGATGTTGCAGTCGGCGGCTCCCGATGAGCTTCGCGGCAGGCTGCAAGGCGTCTTCGTGGTCGTTGTCGCGGGCGGTCCCCGGCTCGGAGACTTCCTGGCCGGCAGCCTCGCCTCGCTGACGAGTGAGGAAACGGCCATGGTCGTCGGCGGCTTCGCCTGCATCCTCGGCGTCGGACTGTCGATGGCGCGGACCCGGAAGTTCGCCGCATACGACGCCCGCCAACCCACGCCCTAGCCCTTGGGTCGCTAGCGCTTCCTAGCCGGCGCCTCCCTCAGGGCGGGCAAAATGACGTCGGCCGCGCGCATTCCGCTGGCAACGGCACCGTTCATCGTGGCGGCCATGTGGCCGGCGGTGTGTTCGCCGGCGAGGGCTATGCGTCCCTGACGTGTCTGAAGGTCGAGGGCGTGAGCCTCGTCCCACCCGACGCGGCCGAAGGAATAGGCGCCGCGCGTGTATGGCTCGTGCTGCCAGTCGGTGAGAAGGGCACTGGACGGGTCAATGCTCAGATCAGGGCGGCATCGCTCCAGGCTCTTTTGCCAGGAGTCCGTATCTTCGGAGAGGCCCGCAACGGTTTCGGGTCCGCCCGCGAATGCCGTAACCGCCCGCACGCTGGCATCGCCGTGCTGGTCGAGCGAGTTCCACGACCACCAGTTTCCTTCCGGCGCCTGCACTCCGAGCGGCGTGGCCGGCCCGGTCAGTTGGAGCGAGAGCTTCGCCGCCTCGCCGAAGCCGAGTTGATCGAGGCCCGGACGCCAGGGCAGTGGAAGCGGTGATCTCCAGTCCAGTGTCGCCAGAAGAGGAAGTGGCACGGCGATGACGATGGCATCGGCCTCGATCTCGTTGCCGTCATAGAGAGTGACAATCGCCTGCGAGTCTTTGTCCTCGACCGCCGCCACCTCGCTGCTCAGGCGCACCTGAGTCTCCAGGGCTTCGGCCATCGCGATGGCAATGCGCTGGTTGCCGCCGAGCACCCGCGAACCGGCATCGATGTAGGGGCCGGCTGCCGCCTTCGCGACAACCAGAAGCGCGCTCGTGTCCCGGGGGTCTGAGGCCATCGACGTGATGAGGCGCCGGCAGACCGGATGCTGAGCGAAATCCGGACCGAACTGCGGTGTGAACAGGTCGTGGACCGAGCAGTCGGGCAATCCGGATGACAACCGCTCCTGGACCGCTGCACGGAGAACGGCCAACGTCTCCTCGACGTCTTCGACGCTCGGGGGCCGGCCGTCGACAGGTGTGCGGCGTCCGAACGTGATGCCGTGAGGGATGAGCGGCAATCCGAGCTCGGCGCAGACCAGGCGAATCTCATGGTGTTCGGCGTCTATGTATTCGCCGCCGCGCTCGACGGTCGTCCCGTCGGAGAACGTATGCGAGTACGTGCGGCCGCCGACACGGTCACGGGCTTCGAGGACGGTGACCTGCGCGCCCCGGCGTTGAAGCATCCACCCGCACGTGATTCCGGCCAGGCCGCCCCCAACGACGACGACACGCATACGAATGTCCCTTCGGTCAGGAGAAGTTCTGCAGGTCGATGCTGATCCAGATCTGCTCGGCACGGCCGAGGAGCTCGCCGTCGACCGAATAGAGTGCGGTGTTGGTGAAGAACTTCCTGCCCTCGGTCCGCTGTAGCCCGCCGATCGAAAGACACGGCTCGCCGACGGTCGGCAGGCGAAGGACCTCGGCGGTCATCCGGCCGAGGACCATCGGCTGTTTGTTGAAGTCGGCTGCCCAACCGCCGGGGCAGTCGAGCGCCGCCCACATGACCGGAACGCTGATCCGGCCGTCGGCGCCGCCGAAGTCTTCGTGCGCTGTCCACGGGGCGGCGACTGTCGAGTCAGCGATCGGACCGGTGAAGAGGCGCAGGCCGTCGCCGGGCTTGCGCTGCGTGCCGCAGGTGAAGCATCGGTCGAACGGGTGGTGGTGAAATCCCGGATAGGCGTCGTGCCCGGCCTGCGCCTGCTCAGGTGTCGGACAGGGCAACACATCATCGACGAACGCGCCGGGCCCGGCCGTACCGACGACTGTGGACGGGGGCTCGATCAGGGAGACCGAGTCGTCACCGGCCTCCCAGGTCAGCGGCAGCTCGAGCGGCGGCGGGGTGCGCAGGGAGGAAGTACGGACCGGGCTGGTGCCGGCGAGCCGGTCGGCGATCAGGCCACAGACGTAGCCACCATTGCCCGTGTGGTCCGGTCCGTTGAACTGTGCTGCGATCATCGTCTGCTCCATTGCATCACCGTATCCCGGCGCGGATCTCCTGGTAGCGGGCGAGCGATTCGAGCCGCTCCTCGGCGTGGTCGACCAGCGGCGGCGGGTAGCCCGCGGGCAGACTCGGGAGCAGCCACGGCTCGTGGATGTCCTTGCCGCTGAGCCCGGCGAGCTCGGGCACGTACCGGCGGATGTAGTCGCCGTGGGCGTCGAACTTCTTGCCCTGCGTGACCGGGTTGAAGATGCGGAAGTACGGTGCCGCGTCGGTGCCGCAGCCGGCGACCCATTGCCAGCCGTGCTGGTTGGATGCGAGGTCGGCGTCGACGAGGTGCGCGAGGAAGTGCCGTGCGCCGTGCTGCCATTCCAGGTGCAGGTCCTTGACCAGGAAGCTCGCGACAATCATCCGCACACGGTTGTGCATCCAGCCTTCGGCCAGCAGCTGCCGCAGGCCGGCGTCGACGATCGGGAAGCCGGTGCATCCGCGCGTCCAGGCGTCGAAGTCGTCGTCGGGCTCGTCGTAGCGCATGGCCGCGAACAACGGGTTGTAGTAGCCGTCGGCCGAATCGGGACGGTGGAACAGGACGTCGGCGTAGAACTCCCGGAACGCGAGCTCGCGCCGGTAGGCATCGTCGCCCGGGCCGAGGCCGAGGCCGGCGAGCATCGTGCGCGGATGGATCTCGCCGAGTGCGAGGTGGACCGACATCCGGGACGTGCGGTCGAGGCCGGGGATGTCGCGGACGTCGTCGTAGTCGGTCAGGTTGTGTTCGCGGTAGGCCCGCCACTGGGCGTGGGCGGCCTCCTCGCCGGCGGCCGGGAGCGTGAGGCCGACGGGCAGGTCGACGGTAGGCAAGGCGTCGCCGCCGGTGGGGAGCTCCCAGTCGACGTGCACGCTTGCGGCCGGTCCGCGCCAGCCGTGGTCGAGCCACACCTTGTAGAACGGCGTGAATACCTTGTAGGGGGTGCCGTCGCCCTTGACGATGCGGCCCGGGGTGACGGCATACGCCGAACCAGTGCGGACGAGGTCGGTACGGGCGGCGACGGCGTCATCGCGTTCGCGGCCATACGGCGTGGCGTCGGCCGCCGCGTGGACCGTGGCGCCGCCGAGTCGGGCTGCCAGCTCGGGGACCACGTCGCGGGGATCGCCGTGCAGCATCAGGAGGCCGCCGATCAGTTCACTGAGCGCGGTCAGGCTCCGGGAGAGGTAGGCCCGTTGCGGTGCGCCGAGGGCTTGCCATTCGGCCGGGTCGACGACATACAGCGGCACGACCGGGCCCGAATGGTGTGCCGCAGCGGCGCAAAGCGCCGGATTGTCGGCCAGGCGCAGGTCACGCCGGAACCAGAGAATCGGGGAAGGCATGCAGCCATTGTGGAGTCATGCGGGAGTTCTTGTTCGTCATGGGACAGAATGGGCACCGTGAGTGACCTGATCGATACCACTGAGATGTACCTCCGCACGGTCTACGAACTCGAGGAGGAGGGCATCATCCCGTTGCGTGCGCGCATCGCGGAGCGCCTCCACCAGAGCGGACCGACGGTGAGCCAGACGGTGGCACGCATGGAGCGCGACGGCCTGCTGACCGTCGAAGGCGATCGCCACCTCGAGCTCTCGCCCAAGGGGCGCCAGCTCGCGACCCGGGTGATGCGAAAGCACCGTCTCGCCGAGCGCCTCCTGACCGACGTCATCGGGCTCGAGATCGAGTTCGTGCACGAAGAGGCCTGCCGCTGGGAACACGTGATGTCCGAGCAGGTCGAACGCCGCATCCTCGAACTCCTCAAGCACCCGACCGAGTCGCCGTACGGCAACCCGATCCCCGGTCTCGCCGAGCTCGGCGAAGTCGAGAGTGAGACCGATTTCCTCGAGGGCGTGCAGCCCCTGACCCGGGCCGTCCGTGGCGTGACCGAACCCCTTCGGGTTGTGGTGCGCCGCATCAGCGAGCCCCTGCAGACCGACACCGAGGTCATGTCCGTACTCCGCCGCGTCGGAGTCCTGCCGGGCAACGACGTGTTGGCCTCACTCGGCCACGACGGTGTCATCGTCGCGCGTCAGGGTGAGACGGCCGAGATCGATGCGGACGCCGCCGTCCACATCTTCGTCTCCAACTGACCAACGCTCGCGAGAGACTTTGTCCGGGTCGCGAGAGACTTTGTCCCGGACAAACTCTCTCCTCGCCTGAACAAACTCTCTCGCGAACGTTAGTGCTTGGGGGGTAGCGGGATGAATCCGCTGGTCTTGCGCACGTACTCGTCGTAGCCGGGCTTCGATTTCTTCATGCCCTTCTCGTTGAGGGTGGCGCCGGTGACCCGGGTCAGGAATAGTGTCATCGCGATCGGTCCGACGACGGTGGCCAGACCCGCCCAGGACGACGCAGCCACGAGCCAGATTCCCCACCAGATGCAGGCGTCGCCGAAGTAGTTCGGGTGCCGGGTGTAGCGCCACAGACCCTGGTCCATCAGTTTGCCCTTGTTGCTCGGGTCGTTCTTGAACTGCGCGAGCTGCCGGTCGCCGATGGCTTCGAAGAGCAGCCCGACCGCCCAGACGGCGATGCCGGGACCGGCCAGCCACCACGAGATGTCCTCGTTGTTGGCGCCGACCATGACCGGCGTCGCTACGATCCACATCGAGATGCCCTGGGGGAGGAACACCTTGCGGAGCGCGATCTGCCCGAACGACCCGGTCGAGCGGGCGGCGAGGTCGGCATACCGCGGGTCTTCGGGGAGCTTGGCGTTGCGGGCGTGAAGGTGCCAGGCCAGGCGCAGTCCCCACAGCCCGACCATCACGAGGAGGATCCGACGCACGGTGGGATCTCCGTCGCCACTGGCCGAGGTGAACGATGTGGCGACCGCGATGACGACGAAACCGAGGCCCCACGCGGTGTCGACGACGGTCAGCTTCTTCTGCGAGATGGCGATGCCCAGGCATACGGCCATGAATGCGGCCATCGCGAGGAAGCCGATGAGAAGGGTGAGCCCGCTCTGGCTCAGGTCGTTGCTCATGTCGCCAGCCATTCCAGCGGCGACGGAGGCATGTTGCTGACGCCGTTCCTGGACGGCTTGACCGCCAGGATCTGGTCGACACCCATGCGGTTCTCCTCGAAGGCCAGTGATCCGCCGGCGAGGTAGAGGCGCCACACGCGGGCGTTTTCCTCGCCGACGAGGGCGACAGCGGTCTGCCAGTTGTCCTCGAGGTTTCTGGCCCAGCCGGCGACGGTCTGCGGGTAGTGCTCGCGCATCGCCTGGACGTCGCGAATCTCGAGCCCGGCAGCCGCGATGAGCCCGATCGTCTTGGCGAGCGGCTTCATGTGCATGTCGGGAGCGATGTAGGTCTCGATGAATGGACCGCCTCCGGGCTGGTCGCCCTTCGCATCGTTGCTGCGCGACATCTGCTGGATCAACGCCCGGCCGCCAGGACGCAGATAGCGGTAGATCGCATCGCAGAAGACGACGTACTCCTTGTCGCCGACGTGCTCGCCCATCTCGATCGAGGCGACGGCGTCGACATGCCCTTCCCTGACCCCGGCTGCTTCGAGGTCGCGAAAGTGGCGGAGGCTCACATCGACGCGATCGCCGAGGCCGCGTTCGGAGGCAAGTTTCATGACGAAGTCGCGTTGCTCGGAGGACAGGGTCACGCCGGTGACCTGCGCGCCATAGTGCTCGGCCGCATGCAGCGTCAGCGAACCCCAGCCCGAACCGATGTCGAGCATCCGCATGCCGGGCTGGAGCCCCAGCTTGCGGCAGATGAGGTCGAGCTTGGCGGTCTGCGCCTCCTCGAGGGTCATGCCGTCGCGGTGGTGGAAGCCGCTCGAGTAGGCCATCTGCGGGTCGAGGATCAGCTCGTAGAAGTCATTCGACAGGTCGTAGTGGTGCGAGATCGCGGCTCGATCGCGTTCGCGCGTATGGAGGTCGCCGGAGAGCTGGGATTCGGCTGCCGGAGCAGGAGGTCGACGGCCGATCGCGCCCATCCGGACGGCCAGTGCTGCAC
>JALYQD010000006.1 GCA_030856025.1 Actinomycetota bacterium | reverse complement strand
GCTGAACCCTTGGGGCAGGTCGCGACGACCCGTGATCGCCAACAGCAGGGAGCGGCGGCCGAGAAGCTGGACATCCTCGTAGTGGGTCAGTCCTCGGCCGCGGTCGGCTGCTCCTGCGTCGCACCGGCGGCGATGAACTCGCGGAGCACGCGCGCGAAGCGGTCCGGGTCGTCAAGGTGCGGGAAGTGACCCGCGCCCTCGAACAGCTCGACGCGGCAGTCGGGGAGCGCGCGCTCCACGCTGAGCGCGTGCGAGGCCGGGATCATCCGGTCCTTCGAGCCCCACACGATCAGGGTCGGGATTGGTAGCGCGCCCCCCAGGTGGTCGTGGGCGCTGATGCTCTGCCCGCCGATGTCGATGACGGCACGGGTGGTGGCGAGGAAGGCGCGCCGACTCTCACGGTCCCCGAGCGAGCTGAACCCCCGCCAGATCGCGCCGATTTCTGCGCCGGGTCGCCAGCCGACCTTCGACGCGCCACGACCCAGTGCCTCTACACGCGAGAGGACGGGTGCGGAGGCGAGGACGCTGAGCACCTGCGCGGCGCCGGGCAGGGTTGCGGAGCGCAGGACCAAGTTCACCTCACGTCCCAGGCCGCCACTGGCAACCAGTACGAGGCGATCGACCCGCTCGGGGAAGAGGTAGAAAAACTGCATCGCAATGCCACCACCGAGCGAGTGCCCGACGAGCGTGACCCGCTCGATCCCGAGGTGATCAAGGAGATCGCGCATGGCCGCGGCGTGCGCGCTGAGCGAGTAGTCCCCAAGCGGCTTTGCCGACTCACCGTGACCGAAGAGGTCGGGCACGAGCACCCGGTGGTCGTCATCCATCCTGTCGACTAGGTGGGCCCACTGCCGTTGCGACCCGAGGATCCCGTGGATGAAGAGCACGACCGGGCCGGAGCCGCTGTCGACATAGGAGAGGTCGTGACCGTGGAGCACGACCTTGTGCGGAGCCATGCGCGCCATGGTGGTCATCCTCGAAGTGGTCGTTGGGCCGGGCAAGCCCATGGTATCCCTGCCCGCGCCCGGAGCCCAACGGCGATCCAGGCTTCACTGGTGACGCCCCGACGCGGCGGTATGACGCAGCTCTGACGGCGCGCGAAGAGCAAGGGATGTGGTGCACGGCCGGCCTCACGTGGAGGGTGCCCGTTGTGGAACTTGGCCTCGGACCGGTTGTTACGGGACGCTCGAGTACGAAGAGGGGGCACGAAGATGGGGTTTGACCAGCGACCTTGCCGTTTGTGGTGCCCTCATCCGGAACGCCGAGAGTGGGTCGGCGGCGGCACCGGTCGACCCCGGCTGGTGCACGGTCCAGGCGGGGTAGCTGACCCAGCGTGAACGTCATCGAGTGCTGAGCCTATCTGGATGACTGGCGCTCGGCCTCCGGCAGCGGGATCATGGCTCCTAACCCGATGGGTCGGGGTTCCGGCTTGTCACTGCAGGAGGTCCAGGACATGCGCAGGACCGGTTTCGCCTTGGCGGCAGCACTGATGCTCGTCGCCGCTTGCGGCGAAGACCCGTCCGACGAGGTGGAGAGCGGCACACCGGATACCAGCAGCCCGACTTCACCCTCGCCGTCACCGGGTGAACCACGCAGCGGCACTCTCACGCTGGCCTCAGGTGAGTCCGTCTACTACTGGTGCGCCGGCGAGGGCAGCCCGGGCGTGCTGCTGGAGGCGGGCACCGACTCCGGGGGCACCGATGCCTACCCCGCAGCGTTCGTCGACCCGCTAGTCGCGGAGACGGCCGTCTGCACCTACGACCGCCCCGGCACCGGGAAGAGTGACCCACCGCCTCGCCGGCGTCGCACGATGCGCGACCTGTGCGCCGTCCAGGACCAGGTGGTGGCGAAGCTGCCCCTGCGCACGCCGTATGTGCTCGTGGGCCAGTCGGGCGGCGGCAACCTCAACATCGGCTGCGCGGCCCGGCACCCGGAGCGTATGGCCGGCTTGGTGACCATCGACAGCTACCACGACGACCCCGAGGACCTGCGGGCGGAAGGGTTCGTGTGGACCGACAACCCGGAGTTAGTGGACTACGTCGACTACTCCGAGGAACTGAACACGCTGACCATGCCGATCGGCGACTTCCCCGTCCTGGTGATCAGCGCCACCGAAGCCGACCCCGGGGGCGAGAAGAACCAGAGCTACTGGCTGCGGCTCTCCCCGCACTCTCGACAGGTTGCGATCGAGGGCCCGCACGACTTGCAGGAGGTCGCCCCCGACCAGGTCGTCACCGAGATCCTCAAGGAGCTCCGCCGCCTCTAGTCCTGCGCGTGTATCACGTGCTTGACCTGCGGGTGTAGTCCTCGAGCAACTAGTGCGAGAGGTCCTTGCCGTACCCGCCCGAGACCACCGCCCGACGATCGTGGAGCGCGCGCACCGCCGCAACGTCAACGACGCACGGTGAAAGCGGCGCGGAGTGGCAAGTTGAGCCCCGGATGCGGATGGCGAGTTCGATCGGTCGTTGCAACACCGCTGGTGAGAGGTGTTGCTCGTGTGGTCGAAGAAGCAGTTGATTGAGAAGCAGGCCGCGTTCTGGGTGTTGATGGCCCAGGGTTCGACGCTGA
>JALYQD010000174.1 GCA_030856025.1 Actinomycetota bacterium | reverse complement strand
CTGGTGATCGCCGTCGTTCACTGGACCAGCGGACGCGGAAGTACCCTGGTAGCCGTCGTTGGTGCAACCCCCGGGATCGTGTTCACCGGATATGGCCTGATGGTTGCGCCCGTCGCCGTCCTGCTCGAGTGGTCGCTGCGAACCTCTTCGGTGGCCGTGTCGGTTGCCTTCGTCCCGTTTGCCACGTGGGTGTTCGAACGCCAGGTGCGTGGAGCCGCGACAGAATCTCGGTCCTCTGGCGCGTGCCATCGGCACGCTCCGGCGCACGCGGCGGAGCCGACACTGCGACGCTCATGGTCGCCTCGCAGGCCCTTCCAAAGGATCCCGCTCGGCGCGTAACTCCGCGACTGGCCGCTCCAGATCGACTATGCGCTGGCTCGCGTCAGCATCAACCTGGGATGGTTGCTTGTCCTGAGGCGATTCACGGTGTCCGGCACCCTGATCGTGGCCGCCGTGCATGTCGCCCATGCCGCGCATCATCAGCGGGCACGCCAAGATCAACAGCAGTGGTAAGTAGTTCGACATCCTCCTCAGCTCCTGCCGTGCAACTTGGTAGAACCGGTGCCGTGCAGCAGCTCGCGGCTGCGGGTGAATTCCTCGCCGTCGATTTCGCCTCGGGCGAACCGCTCGGCCAACATCACATCAGCGCGATCAGCGGACCCAGTCGAGCCGCGGTCGGCGCACATCGTTCGGACGACCCACACCACCACGGCGACAAGCACGCCCCAGAACAGAATCATCATGGTGCTCATGGCGACCCAGTCGCCGGCACTCCATCCACCGTTGCCCCAATCCATCATGGGACCCACCTCCTTGCGAGGCTCGGGAATTTCCCAAACTCACGAGCCCAGTGTTCGTCTGCGGCACCCCGGTGGGCAGTGCAGAAGGTCCCGCTGCGCAGGCCTTTCGGCCTGTATCCGGGTGACGATTGGCAACCACGACGGTCAGCACCCCCTCACTCCGGCTCCCGGACCAGCTACGGAGGTCCCTGAATGTCGACCCTTTCCTCTGACTTCCACGCGCCGGTGGAATCGGGACGGTCTACTCCTCTCAGTGCGTCGGCCGACTCGAGTGTCTCGACCAGTTCGGCCCACCAACCCGGCTCCCCGTTCGTGGTCTGCGACTGTCCTTCACAGGTTGCAGCACCTCATTCACCTCAGTTTTGGGATAGTTCACCCCTGACACCGAGGCAAAGGCGAGGGCACCGTCCGCCGGCGACCAGACGGCCGGTGGGAAACACGCCTTGCCTACCGCGATCCGGTCAGCGGCAAACCCGCTCGGCGTTCGTTCTACGCAGACTCGGCAAAGGAAGCGCGGGCGAAGCTGAAGGCAGCTCGCCAGCGACTCGACTCAGGAATGCCAGTGAAGGACGCGTCTGTCACGGTCGCCGAGTGGGTCAACCGCTGGATGGATGCGTCACTGGCTGCATCCGACAGAAAGGCGACCACGAAGACGCTGTATCGGATCCTTGCCACAAATCATCTAATTCCGGCACCTTTCGGCGCGATTCGACTGGACCGTCTGCGGCCCACTGACATCGAAGCGCTCGTCCTCAGAATGCGCACAGCGACTCGCGTCCGTGAGGGCGCGAAAGTTCGGGCCTTCGCCGATTCAACGATCCGGTCGGTCTACACAGTGGCACGCGCCGCGTTGGACGGTGCGGTGCGCGACGGGCTGTTGGCCACGAATCCGGCAGCGGCCATGAAGCGGCCCGGCGTGGAGCGCAAGGAAGCCAGGTTCCTGTCCGGTGACGAGATGCGCTCATTGCTGGATGCCGCCTCGGCTTCCCGTTACCACCGCGCGCTTGTCCTGATATCGCAGACAGGGGCGCGCCGGGGCGAGATACTGGCGCTGCGCTGGGACGACGTAGACCTCGCAGCCAAGAACATTCGTATCCGCGGGACACTCGCACGAGTCGACGGCCAGCTGACGATTACCGAGCCAAAGACAGATCGTTCGCGTCGAACCGTCCCTCTCTCCCCTCTAGCCCTGTCGGCATTGACCGAGCAGCGCACAAGCCAGGCAGCGGAACGGCTTCACGCAAGAAATGAATGGACGCCGACAAAATACGTGTTCACCACCGCCATCGGCCAACCGGTCGATCCTCGAAACTTGCTCCGGGTCGTCAAGTCTGCAGCGACAAAGACAAGTCTCACGAACGTAGGGGTCCACTCGTTGCGGCATTCTGCAGCCGTGGCACTGCTGGAGGGTGGAATCAACATCAAGGCCGTGTCTGACTTGCTCGGCCATTCCTCGATCGCCATCACTGGCGACATCTACGGCCACACGACTGACGATGCTGCCCGCGCAGCCGTGTCACTCCTGTCGATCGCGTGGGGGTCACAATGACGCGCACGCCCGGTTGGGGTCAAAGTTGGGGTCAAAGTCCCTCAGCACAAACCAGAGGCCATCTCGGATAACTCCGAATGGCCTCTGACCTGCTATTACATGGTCGGGATGACAGTGTGCTGGTTCAGGACATACCGGACAGATGTCTCAAGACATCCCGGACAGGTCGTCGATGCTTCGTGAGTGTCGAAAGCGAAGCTGGTCATCACTGCTGTTGTTGTCGAGGGACGCAAACC
>JALYQD010000125.1 GCA_030856025.1 Actinomycetota bacterium | reverse complement strand
CTGCTACACCGACAACTCACCGCTGGGCACCCCGTTGAAGAAAGTCGGCAAGATCCGCGCGTTCGAGAAGGTCATGGCCACCGACCGAAAGATGGTCAAGGCCAACCACGCCACTCTCGGGCGGCTCAACAGGGAGGACGGGGTCACAGTCTTCCCCGCCCACGACAAGCGCGTGTTCGACGACCTCGTGAGGGCCTGACCACTCGCGAACCAGGCCGGCTCATTCCGGTCGGTGAGATACCACTTGCGGGTCGTCGGCGGTGCGGTTGACGGCTCGGCGCAACTCGGCGATCTCGACATTCAGTGCCCGAATATCGCGACGCGTCGCTATTTGAGCGTCGTCTTCGATTTCCTGAACCTTTTCGATCAGCCAAGAAGCGACAGAGGCGGTAACTACGCCAAGGAGTGCAATTCCGCACACCATCAGGCGACGGCTATGAATCGTCCCATCGCAGTTATCGGGAAGCGGTCTCCATATCCGACGGTCGAAATGGTTGTCATAGACCACCACATGGCATCGCCGAATGACGTGATGTTCGCAGCCGAGGATTTTCGAGAACTGCCAGAGATGCGACAAACGTCACGAGGCAAATCGAACTGCCTACATAGACGCCGACCTTGCCTCTCATCGATGAACCTACGTTGCGGTTGATGACGCTGAGCATGTCACAAGCCTCAGTAGCCGCAAGGGTCTGAAAAGTGGGAGCGCTACGACCAACAGGTCGATCAGATTCGTCTTCACGAACCTCCACCGATCGACCGAAAGGATGAGTCTTGCCGCGTAGTCGATGGCGAACGTGAACCAGGTGGCGATGACAACCCATCGGCATAGGCGCATCCACATCGGTTGGAGTTCAGGCCAGAGGATCGGGACGGCGTAGGCACTGAGGAAAAGGATCGCTGAACCAGTCAAAATCCACTCGGTCGAGCGTTCCCATTGGTTGCGGCGAGTTTCAGTCACCCGCGAATCGTCGCACCAATGGGACTCGGCTGCGACGGATCCCCCGAAACCGAGCAGCGCAAAGTTGACGGTGTCGAGCCCGAGATTCGTCAATACTGCGCCACCCGTGGGTCCGAGAACCGCCGAGGACTAACCGCTGAGGCCGGTGATCAGCTTGATGAACGATTGCGCGGGCTCGCGACGGTCGTCGCCGAGGTAGTGGGCTGTGCGGTCAGTGCGCGTCGGCGACAACAGATCGGGACCGAGCATCAGGTTGAGGATGGTCTCGAGGTTGAAGAGATCACGGTCGAGGACGTAGGCACTCTCGGCCGTCGGGTTGGTTGCCCTGAACTCTGCGGCCAGGTCGGGGCCGGAGCGCACCTGCGAGGCATACATCGCGAATGGCTTCTCGCTCTGCATGAAGTCGACGACGATGCCGGAGACATCGCAGATCATCGCGTCGGAAAGGTCGAACGACTCAACGAGGGGGATCTCGGCGGAGGCCGCTTCTCCCCAGATGTGATGCAGCCCGGTCGCTTCTGAGTCCTGCTCGAGCAGGTCGTGAATCGTCTGGATCATCGCCTCTGCCTCGACGTGATCGCGGCCGGCGTAGTGGCGCCGGAACACGACCGTGACGCCCCGATCGAGGAGGGCCTGGACGATCTTTTCGCCCACGACGAGCGAAGACAGGTTGAGGGAGTCATCGGCATGGCGCCACGTCGGGGCATAGAGGACGGTTGGCGACTTGATCGACGACATCGGCTTGACGGCCCTGGCGATGCCCTCGATCTGCGGCCGGCCGATGACCACCAGCTGCTCGGACTTCACCGCGACGCCGGCCGCCTCGAACCGGTCGATGGCGCCTTGGCCGGCGACGGTGACGAGGTCGTAGTCGTCCAGATTGTGCTCGTCTTCGCTGAACGGCTTGTCCGTGTCCCCGTGGCCGACATAGACGTGCTGGACGTCGTGGTTGTCGAGGAACACGTCGTTGCGAGCTGACGCGTACGGATAGATTGCGGCCCTGACCGTGACCGGCAGCGTCCCGGCAACCATGGCTATGTCGTACCGCGCGGCCAGCTCGTCGAGGAGCTCGGTGTTGTCGGCGACGATGCACCAGGGCCGGCCGGCGCGCTGGATGTATGGCGCCCACATGCCGATGTGCTCGGGTGTCTGGCCGGCGTAGGCGACCGCGATGCGGGGAGCGAACGCATTGATCGCGGCATTCGTCTTGGCGCAGGCGCGCGCGTGTTGGTGGATCGGCCAGGCCATGGCGGCGAGGGCCGCGGTGCCGCACAAGGCGATGACGAGGGTGGCAACTCCCGACACGTTCCAGACCGCCAGCGCGAGGACGGCGGCGACGTCGATGGCGGCCGCGACGAACCAGTGGCGTGGTCGCAGCGCCGGGTTCGAGGCAAGTCTCGACGGGAGGCCGGGGAAGTGACGCGCGGCCGGGGTTGACGCCCGCGCGTGGGCGCGGAGGTGGCGGCCCGTACGCAATCCGGCGAGCACGACGAGAAGGGCGGCGGTGTAGTTCACGGCAGTCGGCACCATATGACTGTAGTAAAGGTGGGGCGCACCGAAGCGACGGGTACGTGCGGCCGCGCCAACGCCGGTGTGCTTGTCAGGCGCTTTGGCGGGTGTCCTGAATGCGTTCGCGGTGGGCAAGAACCTTCTGCATGTTTTGTTCTGCCCAGGACTTGACGGCCTGCATGACGCGCTGGAGATCACGTCCCAAGTCGGTGAGCTCGTAGTCCACCCGGACCGGCACGGCCGGCGTGATCGTACGGGTCACGAAGCCGTCACGCTCGAGCTCCCGCAACGTCTGGGTGAGCATCTTCTGGCTGACACCGGCGATGTCCCGGCGGAGTTCGCCGTGGCGCCGTGGCCCGTCGGCGAGCGCCGCGAGCACAAGGCATACCCACTTGTTGGCAATCACGTCGAGGAGCTGACGGGAGGGGCAGGTGGCCAGGAACGCGTCGTAGTCGGCCTTCGCCTGAGCCCGCTTCTGAGCCGCCGTCATAGTTGCCATGGGTACTTCCTCCTCATATAGGCACTTTTAGGTGTCTACTTACTTTTCGTGCCTAGGTTTCCTAGATTGGCAGCCGAAGTCAACGACGTCAAGAAGGAGCTGCACATGCGCATCATCGAACAGCACTCAGTTGGGGGTCCCGAGGTACTCGCAGTGGCCGAGGTGGCCGTGCCGGAGCCCGGCACCGGCGAGGTCCGCGTCAAGGTTGGTGCCGCGGGGATCAACCCCGTCGACGCCGCCGTCCGGGCCGGCCACTACCCGCTTCTCGGCGAAACGCCGTTCGTGTTGGGCTGGGACATCGCAGGGACGGTCGACGCCATCGGAGAAGGCGTCTCGCTCCATCGGGTGGGGGACCGGGTGTTCGGTATGCCGCGCTTCCCGTCGGAGGCCCGTGCCTACGCCGAGTATGTCGTGGTGCCCGCCGAGGAACTCGTGAAGACACCGGAACCGCTCGACGACGAGCACGCCGCGGCAATCCCGCTCGCGGGGCTGACGGCGTGGCAGGCGCTTATCGAAGCGGGCGAGCTGCAAGCCGGCCAACGGGTGCTCATTCACGGGGCGGGCGGCGGCGTCGGCCACCTGGCGGTTCAGATCGCCAAGGCGCGCGGCGCATACGTCATTGCGACAGCCAGCCCGGGCAAGGTCGAATTCGTGACGGGGCTGGGCGCCGATGAAGTCATCGACTACACCGCAGGCGACTTCGCCGAAGGGCTCGACCCCGTCGATGTGGCTCTCGACCCGTTGAGTGGCGACATCACGGCGCGCACCCTTGCCGTCATCCGCGACAGCGGTGTGCTGGCGACGCTGGTCGCGGTGACGGATGAAGCGGTTGCCGAGGAGGCGATCCGACGCAACATCCGGCACGTGAAGGTCTTCGTCGCGCCCCGACGCGAAGCCCTGGTCGCACTCGCCGACCTGGCCGACGACGGAAAGCTCATTCCCCACATCTCCGGAATCTATCCGCTGGAGAAGGCCGGCGACGCGCACGAGCAGCTCGCCCAGGGCGGGCCCGGCAAGATCGTGCTGGTCCCGTAAGAGAGAACGAAGAAGGGCCCCGCGAAAACGCGGGGCCCTTCTTCGTTGAGACGTGTTACGCCTCGAGGCGAGCCTTCAGGCCATCGAGCTCGGTCCAGAAGACGGCCGGCAGCTTGTCGCCAAACTTCTCGAACCACTCGTTGATCTGCGGGATCTCGGCCTTCCACTCTTCGGGGTCGACCGCGAGCGCCTTGGCGAGCTGTTCTTCGGTGACGTCGAGGCCCTCGACATCGAGCGAGCCCGGAGCGGGGACGTGGCCGATGGCCGTCTCCACTGCCTCGACCTTGCCTTCGATGCGGTCGACGACGTACTTGAGGACGCGGCTGTTCTCGCCGAAGCCCGGCCACAGGAAGCCACCGTCTTCGTCACGGCGGAACCAGTTGACGTAGAAGATCTTGGGGAGCTTCGTCTCGTCGTTGTTTTTGCCCATCGAGATCCAGTGGCTGAAGTAGTCACCGGCGTCGTAGCCGATGAACGGCAGCATGGCCATGGGATCGCGGCGGATGACACCAACGGCGCCTGTCGCGGCGGCCGTGGTCTCGGAGCTGAGCGTGGCGCCCATGAACGTGCCGTGAGCCCAGTCGCGCGCTTCGGTCACCAAGGGGATGGTCGTCTTGCGGCGGCCACCGAACAGGATCGCGTCGATCGGCACGCCGTTGGGGTCGTCATACTCAGGCGCGATGATCGGACACTGACGGATCGGGGTGCAGAAACGGCTGTTGGGGTGCGAAGAAAGCACTCCGCTGTCCGGGGTCCAGCTGTTGCCCTTCCAGTCGGTCAGGTGCGCCGGAGGTTCTTCGGTCATCCCTTCCCACCAGACGTCACCGTCGTCGGTGAGCGCAACGTTGGTGAAGACCGAGTTGCCCTGGGCAATCGTCTTCATGGCGTTGGGGTTGGTGTCCCAGCCGGTGCCCGGCGCCACGCCGAACAGGCCGAACTCGGGGTTGACGGCCCACAGGCGACCATCGGCGCCGATACGCATCCAGGCGATGTCGTCTCCGAGGATTTCGGCTTTCCAACCCGGGATGGTCGGTGTGACCATCGCGAGGTTGGTCTTGCCACAAGCGCTCGGGAACGCGGCGGCGATGTACTTGACGACGCCTTCGGGGTTGGTGAGCTTGAGGATGAGCATGTGCTCGGCCATCCAGCCCTCATCGCGGGCCATGACCGAAGCGATGCGGAGCGAATAACACTTCTTGCCGAGCAGGGCGTTTCCGCCGTAGCCGGATCCGTAGGACCAGATCATCCGCTCCTCGGGGAACTGGACAATGTATTTGGTGTCGCTGCACGGCCACTTGACGTCTTCCTGGCCCTGTTCGAGCGGGGCGCCGACGGAGTGGAGTGCGGGGACGAAGTCGGCCTGGGTCGACTCGATCGCGGCGAGGACTTCCTTGCCGATGCGGGCCATGACGGTCATCGACGAGACGACGTAGGGGGAGTCGGTGATCTCGACACCGAACATCGGGTGCTCGGCCTCGATGTGACCCATGACGAAGGGGATGACGTACATCGTGCGGCCCTTCATCGAGCCGTCATAGAGGTCGGTCATGATCGCCTTCATTTTCGAAGGCTCCATCCAGTTGTTGGTCGGGCCGCAGTCGGCCTCATCAACACTGCAGATGTAGGTACGGTCTTCGACGCGTGCCACGTCGGAAGGGTCGGAAGCGCACCAGAAGGAATTGGGCTTCTTGGTTTCATCCAGTCGGACGAACGTGCCCGCCTCGACGAGACCGTCGGTGAGGGCCGTCCATTCTTCGGACGTTCCCTCGCACCAATGAATCCGGTCGGGCTTGGTGAGGGCAGCTACCTCGTCGACCCAAGTCTGAAGCTTGGCGTAGGACGATCGGTAGGTGGTTTCAATTGTGTCTGCAGACATACTGGTTAAGTTCCTTCTCGCGCATCGCGGGCCAAGCGCATTGACTCGCACTCCCGGGAAACACCGCATGTTCCCGAGTAGCTGATGTGGATATGGGGGTTTGTCAAAAATCAATTTTCGATTCTCTCGACTGTACGCCGAAACGCCAGGCCGTAGCGAGCCAGGGCGAGTGAAGATAGTCACATGTGAGAGCCGATGATTTGATCGGCCGCGACCGGATTTCTGATCGCGCGCGGCGCACGATAGACTTCCCAACGCCTTCTTGGCACGCGCTCGTAGCTCAACGGATAGAGCATCTGACTACGGATCAGAAGGTTAGGGGTTCGAATCCCTTCGAGCGCGCAACATGAGAAACCGCCGCTCCCTCACGGGAGAGCGGCGGTTTTTCTCTCCCCGGGGCGCCCCGATCCGGGCGGTCCATACGGCCCTCATTGACGGCTCGGACTTTTTTTACGCAATTTTGCTTGTGGAGCGAATTGGAGGCGTAGCGTCAGGAGAATCAACGCGGCGCGCGTTGATTTCCGCAAGGAGTCAGATAATGAAATCCGCTTATCGTTATCTCGCCTATCTGCTCGCGATAGAGGTGGTCGTTCAGGCCGCTGCCATCGCCTTCGCCATCTTCGGTCTTACAAAGTGGATCGACGACGGCGGCACGCTGGACAAGGCGGCAATGGAAGACGAATCGACGACATTCACCGGTGTCGTCGGCTTCATCATCCATGGCATCAACGGGCAAATGGTGATTCCGCTGCTGGCGATCATCCTGCTCATCGTTTCGTTCTTCGCAAAGGTCCCAGGAGGCAGCAAATGGGCAGCCGTCATCCTAGTAGCCATCATCGCCCAGGTCCTGATGGGAATCTTCGGTAACGGCCTCCCGGCTCTGGGCATCGTGCACGGAGTCAATGCCTTGTTCATCTTTGCCGCGGCAGTCATGGCCGGCAAGAGGGTCAGCACGGGAAGTTCGGCGCATCTCGCGAGCGAACGCGTCTGACCTCGCTCGACCGGTAGCGGGACGGTGAAGCGAAGCCCCGGCATCAGCCGGCATCGGCTTCGCCTCATCGTCGCCGTTGCGGCCACCTTGGCAGTGCTCGCGCCTCTGGTGTGGATGTGGCAGGCGAGCCTGATGCCAGACCGATATTCGGTCATGAACATGGGGTATGTCGACTACGGCGGCGGTACCGGCGAAGGCATGAGCGGGATGCACCAGGCGCACACCGGCGGGGTCGACGTCAGCACGCTTGTCGATGATCCGGGGCGCCGCGCCGACGTCAAGGTGCAACTCATCGCCCGCCAACAGACGATCACCCTTGACTCCGGACGCAAGGTCGAGGGATTCACCCTCAACGGCACGTCGCCCGGTCCGGTCATACACGCCGTGCACGGCCAGATGGTCGAGGTCGAGCTGATCAACAAGTCCGTGCCGGAAGGGGTCTCCCTCCACTGGCACGGCGTCGACGTCCCCAACGCCATGGATGGCGTCGCGGGTGTCACCCAGGACGCGGTGCCCGTCGGCGGTCGTTTCGTCTACCGCTTCCTGGCCGATCGCGCCGGTTCCTACTGGTATCACTCACACCAGATCTCCCACGAGCAGGTCAAGAAGGGCCTCCTCGGCGCCCTCGTGATCTCCCCGACAGACGCGGACCTGGCTGTCAAGGACGTACCCGCACTCATTCACGCCTATGGCGGCCGCCGCACGATCAACGGCGCAGACGGGGACCTCAAGGTTGCGGCCGCGCCAGGCAAGAAGGTCCGGGTGCGGTTGATCAACTCCGACAACGGCCCGATGCCGGTGTGGGTCGGCGGGGCGCCATACCGTGTCGCCGCCGTCGACGGCACCGAGGTCAACGGGCCGACACCCGTGACCGGCAAGTCCATCCTGGTCACGGCCGGCGGGCGCAACGACCTCGAGTTCGTCATGCCCAAAAACGGGGCCGGAGTGCGCATCGAGATGGCCGGGGCTGCCATCGCCCTCGGGCGGGACACGGCGAAGTCGAGACAGCCGAGACGGTTCGTCGACCTTCTGGCCTACGGTTCCCCGGCGCCGCTCGGGCTCGATCCGGGCAAGGCCGAGAGGAGCTTCGACTACAGCATCGGTCGACGGCCGGGATTCCTCGACGGCCGGCCGGGTATGTGGTGGACGATCAACGGGCACCTGTTTCCCGACGTCCCGATGTTCATGGTCGATGAGGGCGACGTCGTACGGATCAGGATCAGCAATCACAGCGGCGACGTGCACCCCATGCACCTGCACGGACATCACGCCCTCGTGCTGAGCCGCAACGGCAAACCCGCGACCGGCAGCCCGTGGTGGATCGACTCGTTGAACGTCGCCAGCGGCGAGAAGTATGAGGTCGCGTTCCTGGCCGACAACCCGGGACTGTGGATGGACCACTGCCACAACTTGCCGCATGCGGCGCAAGGCCTGGTGTCCCACCTGATGTACAGCAACGTGAAGACGTCGTATGTCGTCGGCGGCGGCGATGCCGACAACGAACCCGAATGACGAACCAAAACCGTCCGAACGTTCAGTAAATCGGGGTCGTCTTGCGCCTCCAGGGCCCCGCGCGAGTAGCCTTCATCAGGTGGGGAATTCGAAACCGGAACACGTGGTCGTCGTCGGAGCCGGAATGGTCGGTTTGTCGACCGCATGGCATTTGCAGGGGGACGGCGTTCGCGTCACTGTCCTGGACAAAACCGGCGTGGCCGGTGGGTCGTCGTGGGGCAACGCGGGCTGGCTCGCGCCGGCGCTGACGCTGCCGCTTCCCGACCCGGCCATCCTCGCCACGGGCGTGAAGGAAACGCTCAAGCCGTCGTCGCCGGTCTACGTGCCGTTCACGGCCAACCCGCGGCTTCTCAAGTTCCTCATCGGCTTCACCCGCCACTGCACTCCGGGCAAATGGCGCCAGGCGATGACGGTCTACAACGAGGTCAACAAGCTCGGGCTTCAGGCCTTCGACGAGCTCGCCGAAGGCGGCGTCGTCGAGCCCACCAAGCACGCCGAACCGTTCCTCGCCGCGTTCGCCTCCGACTCCGATCGCGAAGCCCTCATCACCGAGTTCCACCACGTCGCCGACACCGGCGGCGAAACCGACTTCGACCTGCTGACCGGTGAGGAGATCCGCCAGATCGAGCCGGCGCTCGGCGACGGTGTGCACTCCGGCGTCCTACTGCGCGGCCAGCGCTTCATCAACCCCGGCAAGTTCGTCAATTCGCTCGCGGACTCGGTCCGCCAACGCGGCGGCGAGATCCGTGGGAGCACCAACGTCATCGCCATTTCGGACAAGGTTGGCAAGGATCGCGGTGGCAAGGGCGTCGACGTCCATACGAACAAGGAGATGCTGCACGCCGACGCGGTCGTCATCGCGACCGGCACCTGGCTTGGCAGGCTCGCCCGCGATTTCGGTGTAAAGACGATCGTCCAGGCCGGCCGCGGCTACAGCTTCACGGTGCAGCCCGAAAGCATGCCGAAGAACCCGGTCTACTTCCCGACCCAGCGCGTGGCCTGCACGCCGCTCGGTGATGGGTTCCGTATCGCGGGAATGATGGAGTTCCGCCGTCCGGGCGACCCGCTCGACGAGCGACGGATCAAGGCGATCGTCGATGCCGCCAAGCCGATGCTCACCGGCATCGACTGGGAGGCCCGCACAGACGAATGGGTCGGATCGCGTCCCTGCACCGCCGACGGGCTGCCGCTGATCGGCGCGACCCGTTCGCCGCGGGTCTTCGTCTCCGGCGGCCATGGCATGTGGGGCGTCGTCCTGGGACCGCTCAGCGGCCGTATGCTGGCGCACCAGATCACCCGTGGCGACGTCCATCCGGTGATGAAGGACTTCAACCCGCTTCGCTGACTCCAACCGATCGAGGGCTTCCGTTGACCCGCACCATGAGTGTTTCCGACAGCATCGTCGTCGCCGCCGATGCAAAGTCTCTCTATGAACAGATCAGTGACCCCACGCGTATGGGCACATGGAGCCCCGAAAACCGTGGGGCCACGGTCCGGGGCGAACGCGCCGAGGCCTACGTGGGGATGGTCTTCGACGGTCGCAACAAGCGCGGTCCTGCCCAATGGACCACGCGCTGCACGGTGACGCAGGCCGATCCCGGCAAGGTCTTCGAGTTCCGTGTGCACACGATCGGGCTGAAGACCCCTGTGGTCAAGGGCGCCATCGCCACCTGGCAATACCGGTTCGACGAGGTTCCCGGGGGCACCCGGGTCACCGAGACATGGACCGATGGCCGCCGCTTCTGGCCTGATCTCGTCGCCAACTCCTTCGACCGGATCGCCACAGGCGGCAAGACGTTCGCGGACTTCCAGCGCGGCAACATCGGCAAGACCCTGAGCAACCTGAAGCAGTCCGTCGAGGCAGAAGGAACCGCATGACCACTGAGCCCAGCAAAGACGCGATCGAGCGGTTCACCGTCCGGCAGAAGATCACCATGATGGTCAACCGCTATGAGATCCGGAACCTCGACGCGGCCGGCAACGAAGGCCCGATCATCGCGATCGCCCAGCAGAAGCGCATGGCGTTCAAGGAAGAGGTGACGTTCTACGAGGACGAGGAACGCACCAGGCCGGTATTCTCCTTCAAGGCGCGCAAGCGTATGGATCTCGCCGCGACCTACGACGTCACCGACGCAGGTGGCGCTGCCCTGGGCTGGTTCCGTAAGGACTTCGGCAAGTCGCTGCTGCGCTCGACGTGGCACCTCGGTGCGGCCGACGGCCTCGAGGCGATCGGCACCGAACGCAATCAGAATGTGGCCATCGCGAGAAGAGTCTGGGACTTCATACCGTTTGCCGGCGACGTCCCCGCGCCGTTCACGTTCCATTTCGACTTCACCACCGCTGACGGCACGGTCGTTCTCGTCTCGGAGCGTCAGCGTTCGCTGCGCGACCGTTACACGGTGGATCTTCCGGCGACGAGCAACGGCTGGCGCCTGGACTGGCGCGTCGGCGCCGCGATGGCAGTCGCGCTGGATGCGCTCCAGGCGCGCTGACACAGGTCAGGAAGCGGCTGACAACCCGTCCAGTGCCTCGTCCGGTGGCGTCCAGCCGAAGTGGCGACGCAGCGTGCGGTGCGACGGGTTGGCCCGCATCTCGGGATTGAGCAGGGCGACGCCGAGGCAGTACTTGCTGATCGAGATCGGTCGGTGTCCGTAGGCGCGCAACAGCTTGTCGGCCGCGCCTTCAGGTCCCTGCGTCTTGGTCTCGACCAGGACGGCTTCGACGAGGTCGCCGGACTCGCTGTTCGCCGAGACCCACTCGAGGTCAACGTCACACGTCATACGGGTCTGGGCTTCGACGTCGACGAGTGTCGTCCTCTTGTATTGCGACATGAGCACCGGACGAAGGAGCTGGCCGGTCTCGGGTTCGTTGATGAGTTCGCCGATGAACCGGCGTCCCTCAGATGTCAGGGTAAACGCATCGTCGGGGTCGTAGGCCAGGCGCGACTTGACCGTCTCTGACCGGCCGCCCTTCATCTTGACCTCCAGCTGGCACTCGCCGGAGTCGAGATAACACCGGGTACGGACCTTGAACCGGCGGCGCCGTCCCTGGAGGTGGTTGCGGAAGCAGCGGTAGTCCGCGGTGTCGAAATAGACAGACTGGTAGCGGAACTGCCGGTTGCCGTCCATCTCGAGGACCTTGAGGTCTCCGGCCAGCTCCGCGACGACCTTGGCCAGGACTTCGGGCGGGATGAGGTACTTGCGGTCCACGCGCGTCTGCAGGGCGGCCTGCAGCATCAGCTCGTCGAGTCCGATCGGCTCTAGCAAGCCGACCGTATCGGCCACCATCGTGCGACTGTCCCGGGACGTCATAGCGCGACTCGTCGTCCTGCCGGGACGGCAGCGGGCACCGGGTCCGTGATGGGTGAGTCCGACTGTTTCGGCCGCACCGAGACGACATACCTGACGTCGACGACGGTGATGTCGCGGACGAGGTCGATCTCCATGACCACGATTTGACGCACTTCGCCGCGGACGATGATGCACAGGGCATCGATCAGCGAGGCTTCGTCGACATAGGCGTTGTCGAGGGTCAGGATCTGACGCTTCGTCTTGGACAGCAGTCGCGGGTGGTCGGCGACGTACATGACGGTCAGGAGCCCGACGGTCATTGCAGGAACGAGCCACAGGTTCGCGGGATGCAGACCGGCGAGAAGACCGAGGGTCAACGAGATGAAGTAGTAGGCGATTTCGCCTTGCGTGATCTGGTCCGAACGCAGCCTGATGATGGACAGGATGCCGAAGAGGCCGAGGCCAAGGCCGACGCCCACATCGACGCTCGTCAGGATCGTCATCACCGACAAGATGCCGACGTTGAGGGCCACATAGGACAGCAACAGGTCGCGGCGGAAGTGCCTACGGAAATAGATCACGTAGGCCAAAATCGTGATGCCGATCAGGTCGGTTGTGTAAGCGATTGCGTATGACACGGGACCCCCTAGTGTTGCCAGTTGGCTTCCAAAGCGTGTCCCGATTTTATTTGCAAAGATTGGCGACTGTATGCGAAACAGAAGAAAAATCTAAGAATAATGAGAGGTGAACGCGAGAAGTTGCCTACATTGCTGATGCGCCGGGTTGATGACCCGCCTTTGGCATCCAATTCTCTCAGGATTCGTCGTTTTCGCATTTCTGGGCAGATCGCCGGTTCAGCCGGTTTCCATCCGGGCGAACGTTTGCCTGAGGCTCGCTCGACGCTATGCGGACTTGTGGCCGAGCAGACCGCGCCGATCGGCGAGGACCTCGAACACATACGTGAAGAACGGCGGGATGCTCGACGCCAAAGCGAAGAACAGCGTCTTTAGGTCCCAGCCGAACTTCCGGGCGGCAACGAGGCACGAGAGCACGTAGAGGATGAAGACGCCGCCGTGGATCGAACCGAAGATGCGCACCCCCAGCTCGGTGGTCTCCGGCACGTACTTGAGGTACATGCCGATCAGCAGTCCGGCCCACGAGATGGCTTCGGCGATCGCGATCGTGCGGAACCAGGTGCGGGTGCGGGAAGGGGCGATTTCGGTGATGGTCACCCCGCAACGCTACCCGTGTAACACCAGCGCAATCTTGGCCGGGGACAATGGCTCATATGGCCTTCTTGCTGCGCGTTGAGCTGCCCGACGTTCCCGGTTCGCTGGGCGCCATGGCGACCGCACTCGGTAGTGCCGGAGCTGACATCGAAGCGATCGAGATCGTGGAGCACCGTTCCGACGGGGTCGCGGTCGATGATGTGCTGCTCGAGCTCCCGTCCAGCGTGATGCCCGATGCGCTCGTCACGGCGTGCCACCGTCTCGAAGGCGTCCGGGTGCATTGGATCTCCCGCTACAACGCCGGAGCCAACCTGAGTATGGATCTGGAAGCGGTCGAGGCGTTCACCGACGATCCGGCCCACGCGATCGGCAAGCTCGTCGAGGTCATACCGGCCACGTTCCGGACCGACTGGGCGATGGCGCTTCGCCGCGACCATGGCGAAGTCGTCGTGCTGCACCAGACGTCGACCGCCCCGGAGATGGTTCCCGAAGCGGCCTCATGGATGGGGATCCGTAAGACCAAGAAGCTGCCCGAGCTCGATGCCTGGGACTCCACGGTCCTCGCGGCGAGCCCCGGCAAGGACCGAGCCGGCAAACACTTCGTTGTCGTCGTCGGCCGCCACGGCGGTCCCGAAGTCCTCAACTCCGAGCTCGCCCGGCTGGCCCACATGGTGTCGCTGGCCGCGTCGGTCCAGACCGTCTAGCTGTTGCTACTTCTTGTCGGTGATGGGCGTATGCGCGTGGTGGCTCCGGCCCAGCGCGGTGACTTCCTTCTCGAGCTGAGGCACGGTCTTGCCGGCCATACGGCGCATGACGGGCCAGACGATCGGCGAGTTGACCAGCGCCTTGCTCCAGTTGGCGGCGAGCACGCCCTTGGGGACATAGACCCGCGACTTGCGCTTCGCGAAGCCCTTGAGGATCAGGTCGACACATTCCTCGACCGTGGTCGTGCCGTTGGCCGGCCACGGCAGCTTCGACCGGATCTCCTTGAACGACGGGAGGTCGGCCTCGGCGTTGCGCACGATGTCGGTGTCGATCCAGGAGGGATGGCAGATGCCGACGCCGATGCCGAGGTGGGCGACTTCCTGCTTGGTGGCCAGTGCGAATGACTCGGCCCCGGCCTTGCTGGCGTTGTAGGAAGCCAGCCCCGCGAGCGCGGTGAACGAGGCGAGCGAAGCCACGACCAGGGCGTAGCCCTTCGTCTTCTCGAGGTGGGGGATCGTGGCGTGCAGCGTGCGGTAGACGCCGTTGATGTTGATGTCGACGACGCGCTCGAAGGAGTCGTTGTCGATCTGGCGGACCGTTCCGTACGAGGCGATACCGGCGTTGGCCAGCACGAAGTCGATCCGGCCGAAGTGTGCCGCGGCGGCATCGACGGCCAGGTGCACGGCATTGTTGTCCCGCACATCGGCTTCCCACCAGGCGGCCGCATCGCCGATCTCGGCCGCGACCTTCTGCAGCTCCTCGGGCTCGAGGCCTACGAGGGCGACCTTGCCGCCGCGTGCGGCGAACTCCTTGGCGACTCCGGCGCCGATGCCGCGGGCGGCGCCGGTCACGAGGGCGACTTTTCCGTCAAATGATTTAGCCATGAGGTTTAACATACCGTCGGTATCTGAAATATGCCACTCTCGATGTCACATGGAGGCTTCAGGGCCCGGACGATATCGTCACGCCCATGAGCGTTTCGGAGATCTTTGACGAGTCGGCCTGGCGGGTCGTCCCCGGTTTCGAGAACCTGAAGGACCTGACCTACCACCGCGCAGTCGACCAGGGCACGGTCCGCATCGCGTTCAACCGCCCTGAGGTCCGCAACGCCTTCCGGCCCGCGACGGTCGACGAGCTCCTCAACGTCCTCGAGCACGCGCGCATGAGCTCCGATGTCGGCTGCGTCCTGATCACCGGCAACGGCCCCTCACCCAAGGACGGCGGCTGGGCATTCTGCTCCGGCGGCGATCAGCGCATCCGCGGCAAGTTCGGATACCAATACGCCGAGGGCGACACCGCCGACACGGTCGACACCGCCAAGCTCGGGCGCCTGCACATCCTCGAGTGCCAGCGCATCATCCGTTTCATGCCCAAGATCGTCATTGCGGTGGTTCCCGGTTGGGCCGCCGGCGGGGGTCACAGCCTCCACGTGGTCTGCGACCTGACCATCGCTTCGGAGGAGCACGCCCGTTTCAAGCAGACCGATGCCGATGTGGGCAGCTTCGACGGCGGCTTCGGCTCGGCATACCTCGCCCGGCAGGTCGGCCAGAAGTTTGCCCGCGAGATCTTTTTCCTCGGCGACACCTACACGGCAGCCGACGCGCAACGCATGGGTATGGTCAACGCCGTCGTACCCCACGCCGATCTGGAAACAGTGGCGTTGGAGTGGGGCGCCAAGATCAACGCCAAGAGCCCGACGGCGCAGCGAATGCTCAAGTACTCGTTCAACCTCATCGACGACGGACTGGTCGGCCAGCAGGTCCTGCTCGGCGAAACCACCCGGTTGGCCTACATGACCGAGGAGGCGCAGGAGGGCCGAGACGCGTTCCTCGAAAAGCGCGATCCCGACTGGTCGCCCTATCCGTACTACTACTGAAAACCCGCTACCAACGGGCAGGTTCCAGCGCCGCTGATCACCCAATGAGACGCAGATCTCAATAAGTGGCCAGTCATGTGACGAAACAGATACCGTGCATCGAATGAGCACCGTCGTGGAAAATCAGGACAGGCCGGGGGCCCGTCTGGGCGTCGTTGCCGAGTCGATCCCGGGAGAGACTCGCGTGGCTGCGACGCCGGCGACCGTCCTTCAGCTGATCGCCCTCGGGTACGAGGTGTCGGTCGAGTCAGGCGCCGGCGTGGCCTCGAGCTTCACCGATGACGCCTACATCGAAGCGGGAGCCGCCATCGGCTCGGCCGCAGATGTGTGGCACAGCGACATCGTGTTCAAGGTCAACGCCCCGACGACCGAAGAGATCAGCTTGCTTGCCGACGGTGCGACCCTGATCAGCCTGATCGCCCCGGGGCTGAACCCCGACCTGGTCGACGAGCTCGCCCAGCGACCGATCACGGTGCTCGCGATGGATGCTGTCCCGCGCATCTCGCGTGCTCAGTCCCTCGACGTTCTCAGCTCGATGGCCAACATCGCCGGCTACCGCGCCGTCGTGGAAGCCGCACACGTATTCGGCCGTTTCTTCACCGGCCAGATCACCGCAGCCGGCAAGGTGCCGCCGGCCAAGGTCCTCGTCGCCGGTGTCGGCGTGGCAGGCCTCTCGGCCATCGGCACGGCCAGCAGCATGGGTGCGATCGTGCGCGCCACGGACCCACGGGCCGAGGTGGCCGACCAGGTCGCCTCGATCGGCGGTGAGTACCTCGAGGTCGACGTCGAGACGGAGCAGAGCACCGACGGCTACGCCAAGGCGACGTCGGAGGCCTACGACCGCAGGGCCGCCGAGATCTATTCCGAGCAGGCAGCCGACGTCGACATCATCATCACCACCGCACTTATCCCCGGTCGCGCCGCGCCGCGGCTGCTCACCGCCGAAGACGTGGCGAGCATGAAGCCGGGCAGCGTCATCGTCGACATGGCGGCGGCACAGGGCGGCAACGTCGCCGGATCGAAGCCCGGTGAAGTGGTTGTCACCGACAACGACGTGACGATCATCGGCTACACCGACCTCGCCGGACGGCTGCCCACCCAGGCCTCGCAGCTGTATGGCACCAACCTGGTCAACCTGATGAAGCTCCTGACGCCGGGCAAGGACGGACAGGTCGTGCTCGACTTCGACGACGTCGTCCAACGGGGTATGACGGTCGTGCGCGAGGGTGAGAAGACCTGGCCGCCGCCGCCGGTCCAGGTGTCGGCGCAGCCGGCGGTCCCGGTGGCCGAGCCCAAGGCGCCGATCGCGAAGAAGGAACCGATGTCGACCGCGCGCAGGTTCACGCTGATCGGTGCCGGCGTCCTTGTCCTGTTCCTCCTCAACGCCTTTGCGCCTCAACCGTTGCCCCAGCACTTGACCGTCCTCGTCCTGGCCGTCGTGATCGGCTACTACGTGATCGGCAAGGTGCACCACGCCCTGCATACGCCGCTCATGTCCGTCACGAATGCGATCTCGGGCATCATCGTCGTCGGCGCCATGCTCCAGATCGCCCAGGACGACACAGTGATTCGCGTGCTCTCGTTCGTCGCGGTCCTGCTCGCAAGCATCAACGTCTTCGGCGGATTCGCCGTGACCCGACGCATGCTCAGCATGTTTTCCAAATGACACGGCTTCGAAAGGCTGATCCCCGATGACCGCACAGAGCATCGCCACAGCTGCGTACATCGTCGCGTCCCTGCTGTTCATCCTCAGCCTCGCCGGGCTCTCGCACCATGAGAGCGCCAAGCAAGGCGTCCTGTATGGCATCGTCGGCATGTCCATCGCGCTCGCGGCGACCTTCGGCCTCGTTGTCGACACGGCCGACACCAGCGCGATCGTGTTCCTTCTCATCGCGGTGGGCATCGGCGCCGTGATCGGCCTATGGCGTGCGCGGGTCGTCGAGATGACCGGAATGCCCGAGCTCATCGCCCTTCTCCACAGCTTCGTCGGCCTGGCCGCGGTGCTCGTCGGCTGGAACGGCCACCTCGAGCCCAACCACCTGACCGGTTCGCTGGAAGGCATCCACCACGCCGAGGTGTTCATCGGTGTGTTCATCGGCGCCGTCACGTTCACCGGTTCGATCATTGCCTTCCTCAAACTGTCGGCGCGCATCTCGTCCAAGCCGCTGGTGCTTCCGGGTAAGAACGCCCTCAACCTCGGCGCACTGTTTGCGTTCGCGATCCTCACCTTCGCGTTCGTCATCGAGCCCCACCTGTGGCTGCTCATCGTCGTCACGATCCTCGCGCTGGCACTGGGCCTGCACCTCGTCGCCTCGATCGGCGGCGGCGACATGCCGGTCGTCGTCTCGATGCTCAACAGCTACTCCGGTTGGGCCGCCGCGGCCTCGGGATTCCTGCTCAACAACGATGCGCTCATCGTCACCGGCGCACTCGTCGGCTCCTCGGGTGCCTACTTGTCCTACATCATGTGCCAGGCGATGAACCGCTCGTTCATCTCGGTCATCGCCGGCGGCTTCGGCATCGCGGCCTCGTCCGACGACGACACCGACTATGGCGAACACCGCGAGATCAACGCCGAGGACACCGCCGACCTGCTCAAGGACGCGACCTCGGTGATCATCACACCCGGCTACGGCATGGCCGTCGCCCAGGCGCAATACCCGGTGGCAGACCTGGTCAGCAAGCTGCGTGCCCGCGGCGTCGCGGTGCGCTTCGGCATCCACCCCGTCGCGGGCCGGCTGCCCGGTCACATGAACGTCCTCCTGGCCGAGGCCAAGGTGCCCTACGACATCGTCATGGAGATGGACGAGGTCAACGACGACTTCGCCGACACCTCGGTCGTGCTGGTCATCGGTGCCAACGACACGGTCAACCCGGCCGCCTCGGAAGACCCGTCCAGCCCGATCGCCGGTATGCCGGTGCTCCACGTCTGGGAGGCCAAAAATGTTGTCGTCTTCAAGCGGTCGATGGCCGCGGGTTACGCCGGTGTGCAGAACCCGCTGTTCTTCCGCGACAACAGCCAAATGCTCTTCGGTGATGCGAAGGAACGGGTCGAGGACATCCTGCGCTCGCTGTGACGCCCAGCCGCACGGTCGGACCGGATCAACATTCCTCCGGTATGCTCAGTGCCGAGGGAAGCAACCCATCATTGGAGATGTTCCGTGGATAAAGACCAATACGACCGGCCCGAAAACGAAGACACCGTCTGGAGCCGCGGCCTGGGTCTGCTTCTGGGCGCCGTGGCCATCGTCGTCATCTTCTGGGTCATCTTCAACACCGGACTCCTGAAGTAGCCCCGGTTAGGGTCGTGCTTAGCCGACCACACCGTAGAGCCGGTCGCCGGCGTCACCCAGACCCGGAACGATGTATCCCAGTTCATTGAGTCTTTCGTCGAGCCCTGCCGTCACGAGGGTGACCGGCACACCGATGTTCTCGAGCTCCTTCTCGACGCGCGCGATGCCCTCGGGGGCGGCGAGCAGGCAAATCGCGGTGATGCGTTCGGCGCCGCGTTTGACCAGGAAGTCGATCGCCACGGCGAGCGTTCCGCCGGTGGCCAGCATCGGGTCGAGCACGTAGCACTGGCGACCGGCAAGGTCGTCGGGCAGGCGCTCGGCATACGTCTCGGCGGCCAGCGTCTCTTCGTTGCGGATCATCCCCAGGAACCCGACCTCGGCTGTCGGCAACAGTCGCTGCATGCCGTCGAGCATTCCGAGTCCGGCGCGAAGGATCGGCACGACGAGGGGCCGCGGCGCGGACAGCTTGACCCCGGTTGCCTTGGCGACCGGCGTCTCGACCTCGACGGGTTCGACCCGGACGTCGCGGGTCGCTTCATACGCGAGCAGGGTGACGAGCTCATCGGCCAGGCGCCGGAATGTCGGTGAATCGGTGCGCTTGTCGCGCAACACGGTGAGCTTGTGGGAGATCAGGGGGTGATCGGCGACGTGAACCTGCATGTCAGGAACCCTAGCGTCTAGGCTCGGTCGTCTGTCACCATCGCAGGTGAGAACACTTCCGCGCCAACAGGAGAGGCCCCGTGGCCGAGAACGATGTGGACTTCGCCATCGCCGCCTATCGCGACGAAGGAGTGTGGCAACTCGCCGAACTGCATGCCTCCATCGCGGAGGACATCGACGATCTGCTGAGCGCGCTCAAGCGCTTCCCGTCCGACGTGGGGGTGCTGGCGTTCGTCTCGGTCAACGATGAGTTCTTCGTCATCGCCCGTGCGCTCGGATCCAAGGTCCGGCTGTTGCTGTCGGACGTCACGGCGGTCACCGACTGGCCATTGGCCAATGGCGTCGCCGACATCCTGGACGTGCCCGATCCCGAGGACGACGACGAGCCCCAGCCGGCCGGCGACCTCGACATCGTCAGCGACCTGGGTATGCAGGCCATGGAGCTGGGCGTGCTGTGTGATGACCCCGACCTCTACCCCGACGAAGTGTTGTCCGACATCGCCCGACGACTCGGGTTCGGCGATGACTTCGAGGCGCTCGTCGGGTGAGCTGGACTCCTGCGTTGTGGGACGAACCGATGGGGCTGGCTCTCGACCTGGCGCGTGAGGCCAACGAACGGGGCGAAGTGCCGGTCGGCGCGATCGTCCTCGATGCCGACGGCGAGGTCATCGGCCGCGGCTTCAACACCCGCGAGGGCGATGCCGACCCCACCGGGCACGCCGAGGTCAACGCGATCCGTGAAGCGGCCCTGATCGTCGGAGAATGGCGACTCGAGGAATGCACCCTGGTCGTGACCCTCGAACCGTGCACGATGTGCGCCGGTGCGATCGTGCAGTCGAGGCTGTCCCGGCTGGTGTTCGGCGCTTTCGACGAGAAGGCAGGCGCCGTCGGTTCGCTCTGGGACGTCGTACGCGACCGCCGGCTCAATCACCGCCCGGAAGTCATCAGCGGCATCCGTGCCGAGGAGTCGACTCAACTGTTGCAGGAGTTCTTCGCCTCCCACCGTTAGCAGGATTCCCAGGAGGTCCCCGAAAACTGTTACTGATCACAGGTTGTTCTCTGTGATGAGTGCATGTTTTCTGTGAGGAGTCCGCAGCGCCGTCACGGCGGGAATAACCCCATACGAAATCTAGTTGAAGATTCAATGATAGGCTAGGAAAGTCGAAGGAGTCAGTCATGCAATTCGGAATCTTCACCGTCGGCGACGTCACACCGGATCCGGTGAACAAGACCACGGTGTCCGAGCACGAGCGGATCAAGAACACGATCACGATCGCCAAGAAGGTCGAAGAGGTCGGACTCGACGTCTTCGCCACCGGCGAACACCACAATCCGCCGTTCGTGCCATCCTCACCGACCACGACTCTCGCCTACATCGCCGCGCAGACCGACAAGGTCATACTGTCGACGTCGACGACGCTGATCACGACCAATGACCCGGTCAAGATCGCCGAGGACTACGCGACCCTGCAGCACCTCGCCGACGGCCGCGTCGACCTGATGATGGGCCGCGGCAACACCGCGCCGGTCTATCCGTGGTTCGGCAAGGACATCACCCAGGGCCTCGAGCTCGCGATCGAGAACTACCACCTCCTCCGCCAGCTCTGGGACGAGGAAGCCGTCAACTGGGAAGGCAAGTTCCGCACCCCGTTGCAGGGCTTCACCGCCACGCCACGGCCGCTCGACGGCGTCGCTCCGTTCGTGTGGCACGGCTCGATCCGCAGCCCCGAGATCGCCGAGCAGGCTGCCTTCTACGGCGACGGATTCTTCGCCAACAACATCTTCTGGCCCAAGGAGCACTACATCCGGCTGATCAACCTCTATCGCCAGCGGTATGCGCACTACGGCCACGGCACGCCCGAGCAGGCGATCGTCGGCCTCGGCGGCCAGGTGTTCATGCGCAAGAACAGCCAGGACGCGATCAACGAGTTCCGCCCCTACTTCAACGTGGCGCCGGTCTACGGCCACGGTCCCTCGTTGGAAGACTTCATGGAGCAGACGCCGCTGACAGTCGGCAGCCCGGAGCAGGTCATCGAGCGGACGCTGGCATTCGCCGACTACTTCGGCGACTACCAGCGCCAGCTGTTCCTGATGGACCACGCCGGCCTTCCGCTCAAGACCGTCCTCGAACAGCTCGACATCCTCGGCGAGGAGGTCGTGCCCGTCCTCCGCAAGGAGTTCGCCGCCCGGCGTCCTGCCGACGTGCCGGTCGCTCCCACCCACGCCAGCCTCGTCGCCGCCCGAGACGCGAAGAAGAAGACCGTATGACCGTCAAGATCGTGGCGATCTCCGCCGGCCTGGGCGATCCGTCGACGACGCGTATGCTCGCCGACCGGATCGCCGATGCCGTCCGGGCGAACCTCGGCGACGCCTCGGTCGAGATCGTGTCGTTGCGCGAGCTTGCCCATGACATTCCCCCAAGCACTTCGTGCAGGGAGGGACCCCCTCCGATGCGACTCTCACCGGTTTTGCCTCGCCCCGTTTGCAGCAGGTCATTGACCAGGTCATGGCCGCGGATGCGCTCATAGCGGTGACACCTATCTTCAAGGCGTCCTACACGGGCCTCTTCAAGTCGTTCTTCGACGCGCTCGAGGCCGATGCCTTGATCGGCAAGCCGGTCATCGTGGCCGCCGCCGGTGGCACTGCCAGGCATTCGCTTGCGATCGATTTCGCCATGCGTCCGCTGTTCGCCTACATGCAGGCGCTCGTCGTGCCGACCGGGATCTTCGCGTCGCCGCACGACTGGGGGACCGAGGGGAAGAATGCGCTCACGAGCCGCATCGACCGCGCTGCCGCCGAGCTCGCCGGTGTGCTCGCCGGCGCGGGCACTGGCCGTCAGCGCGATGAAGAGTTCGACATGTTCAGCGACAGTATGCTCGCTGCCGCCCGGCCCTGAGCCCCACCCAAGAAATCGATTGTGTGGCGGGGCCGACGGTGGCACGCTTGATCATCGGCAACTTGTCAGGAGCGACGATGACCACGCGCGACTGGATGGACCAAAGCACACGGATTTTTCTCGACGCACTTAGCGGACTTTCCGACCGCGACCTCAAGGCGAGCACTCATCTGCCTGGCTGGAGTCGGCGGCACCTCGTCGCCCACGTGCACTTCAATGCCGAGGCGCTCCGCCGGCTCCTGACCTGGGCGCGCACCGGCATGGAGACGCCGATGTACGCGAGCATGGACCAGCGCAATGCCGAGATCGAGCGCGGGGCGACGCTCCGGGCGAACGACCTTCGAGACCTCGTGGAGGGCTCGGCCAAGGCGCTGGCCGACGAGATGGACGCAATGCCTTCCGAGGCATGGTCGCATGAGGTCGTCGACGCGAAGCGCCGCAAGATTCCGGCGACGGAGATTCCCTGGATGCGTGCGCGCGAAGTCGCAGTTCACGGCGTCGACCTCGACGCGGGTATCCGGTTCGACGATCTGCCGGCCGATCTCATCGCGGAACTGTGCATCGATGTCGTGCGCAAACGGGCTTCGGGCGACGAGGGCCCGGCCCTTGCGGAGTGGTTGACGGGCCGGACGCGGCATGCGCCGAAGCTTGGACCCTGGCTCTGACTGGACTAGCCTTCCGCAACCCCCACCGGGCGGTGACTCAGCAACCTCATCGTTGGTTTCGCGGTTGCACACTCACCGCCGACTGCGGCGAGGAGCCGATTGGGCTTGCACCGGCGCCGTCCGGTAATCTCTTCGGCGGTGGCGTGTCCGAGCGGCCGAAGGTGCAACACTCGAAATGTTGTGTGGGTTTATCGCCCACCGTGGGTTCAAATCCCACCGCCACCGCCATAGGGAAACCTCCAATTTTCCCCGGAATTCCGGGGAATTTGGAGGTTTTCTTTTTTGCGAAAGTGCCTCCTCCCTCTCCTGGGTACAGCCATCTCGCCCTCCAGCAGGCAGCGTCTGCACCTCGTGTCCCGAACGACAATCAACGGCACTCACGGGCGTTTACGCGTAGCGTTCGAGGGTCCGCCGGTCGGCGGCGGCCCGGGCGGGTTCCCAGTCGAAGCGACCCGGCGACCATCCAGCTTCGGCGGGCGACCAGAAGAAGAACGAAACCTGCCGCTCCTCGAACCGCCACCGCCCGTCATCGCAGCGGCGCAGCCGGTCGGCGTACCGGCCAGCGGCGATGTGCGCTTCACCGTCCACAACACACGGCTGGTCGAGCCAGGTCTGTCCGGTGGCTACATCCCCGTCGAGGTCGATGGTTTCGTTGCTGCTGAAGTGCCACCAGGCCTGGAGTGGGCCCACGTGCAGCTCGGCGAAGAAGTTCCGCAGCTCCGCCCGCCCGCGGACGGTCGAGAGACCGACGAAGGCACCCTCGGGGGTGAACAGCTCGACCAGGTCGTCCCAGCGGCCGTCGTCGAGGTACTGGCAGTACCTCGCCCGCAGCTGCCCGATATCGTGCATGTCTTCCAGCCGGCGGACGCGGGCTTCGAGATCCATCGCGGTCACACCGCGGCCGGTGCCCTGGCGACGACTGGCGCGTCCGTCGCCGCGGCCAGCTCGTCCCAGGTCACCCCTGGTGCCAGCTCCACGAGTTGGAATGCGTCGCCGGCGACGTCGAGGACAGCTAGGTCGGTGATCACCCGGTCGACCACGCCGCGGCCGCTGAGCGGCAGAGAGCACTCCCGGACCAGTTTGGGTGCACCGGTCTTGGTGACGTGTTCCATGAGTACGACGACTCGCCGGGCGCCGTTGACCAGGTCCATGGCCCCACCCATCCCCTTGACCATGGCGCCGGGCACCATCCAGTTGGCGAGGTCGCCGGAGGTGGAGACCTGCATGCCGCCGAGTACGGCGACGTCGATGTGACCGCCGCGGATCATCGCGAAACTCGTGGCCGAGTCGAAGTAGGACGCTCCTGGCAGCACGGTCACGGTCTGCTTTCCAGCGTTGATGAGGTCTGGGTCCACCTCGTCGTCGTACGGGAAAGGGCCGACACCGAGAATGCCGTTCTCCGCATGCAGCGTGACCGACGAGCCTGAGGGAAGGTGGTCTGGAATCTGTGTCGGCAGCCCGATGCCGAGGTTGACGTAGGTGCCGTCTTCGAGCTCTAGCGCCGCGCGAGCGGCCATCTGGTCGCGGGTCCATGCCATGTCAGCTCACCCTCACTCGGATCGTTCGCTTCTCGATGTCCTTGTTGGCTGCCTGCCCGAGTGTGAGTTCGACGACGCGCTGCACGAATACCCCCGGTAAGTGGACGCGGTCAGGGTCGAGTGCGCCGACCTCGACGACGCGCTCGGCCTCGACGATTGTGAGGCGACCGGCCATCGCGGCCGGCGGATTGAAGTTGCGGGCTGAGGCGTTGAAGACGCAGTTGCCGGCTCGGTCGGCCACCGCGGCATGGACCAGCGCCACGTCGGTGACGATCGACTCTTCGAGCACCATCTCGGTGCCGTGGAATGTCCGCACCTCCTTGGCCGGCGAGGCCAGCGCTACCGAGCCGTCGGCGTGGTACCGCCACGGCAAGCCGCCCTCGGCCACCATCGTGCCCACGCCGGTGGGTGTGAAGAATGCGCCAATGCCGGCGCCACCGGCGCGCAGTCGCTCGGCTAGCGTGCCTTGCGGGGTGAGCTCGACAGTCAGCTCCCCGGCGAGGTACTGCCGGGCGAACTCCTTGTTCTCCCCGACGTACGAGGCGATGACGCGGCTGATCCGGCCTTGCTCGAGGAGCAGGCCAAGCCCGGCCCCGTCTACGCCACAGTTGTTGGAAACTACGGTCAGGTCGTCGGCGCCCTGCTCGAGCAACGCATGGATGAGGAACCAGGGGATGCCGACGAGTCCGAAACCGCCGACGGCGAGACTGGCGCCGTTAGGGATGTCCGCGACGGCGTCGGCCGCGCTGGCGACCACCTTGTTGATCGTCATGCCGACTCCTGGGTGAGGTGCTCGATGATCGCCGGGCTGATCGTCCCCGGCTGCTGGGTGTTGGCGAGGTGCGCCGACTCGGGTACGACGACGAGGCGGCCGTCGCGGACGGTGTCGGCGATCTCGGCTAGGTGTGGAGTCGGTGTCGCGTGGTCGTCGGCGCCTGCGATGGCGAGGGTGGGCGCGGTGATCGAGGCGAGGTCGGCGCGGAGGTCCATCGTCGCAATCACCTCGCAGCAGGCGGCGTAGCCCTCTGCCGGTGTGCTGGCGACCATGGCCTCGCTGGAGGCCTGGAGGGCGGGAGCGGAAGCGAGCAGGCCAGGCGTGAACCACCGGTCGACCACTGCCTGGGCCACGGCACCGGTGCCCTGAGCGCGCACGGTGGAGGCCCGGTCCCGCCACGCCGAGGCCGGCTCGAGGTGGGCGCTCGTGCACAGCACGACGAGGCGATCGACCCGGTCCGGCTCGCGGGCCGCGAGGCGCATGCCAGTCATGCCACCGAGGGAGAGCCCCACGAAGTGAGCGCGTGCGACGCCGAGGTCATCGAGCAGCGCCACCACGTCGTCGACGAGATCGTCGATGTCGTAGGGACCGCTGGGGGCCGGCGATTCGCCGTGGCCGCGGGTGTCATAACGCACCACCCGGAAGTGCTCCTCGAGGTCAGCGAGGTTGGCGTCCCACATGGCCATAGTGGCGCCGAGGGAGTTGGAAAGTACGACGACCGGCGCATCGTCAGGGCCGGTGAGGACCCGGTGCACGGACACGGCGCTCATCGGACGGCCTCGAAGACCGCGGCGAGTCCCTGGCCGCCGCCGATGCACATCGTCTCGAGTCCGAAGCGGGCCTCGCGCCGATGCATCTCGTGCGCCATCGTGGCCAAGATTCGGGCGCCGGTCGCACCGACCGGGTGGCCCAGGGAGATGCCCGAGCCGTTGGGGTTCAGGCGGTCGTCGGCGGGGTCGACCTTCCACTCGCGCAGGCAGGCCAGCACCTGGGCGGCGAAGGCCTCGTTGAGTTCGATGACGTCGATGTCGTCGAGGGCCAGACCCGCTCGTTCCAAGGT
>JALYQD010000105.1 GCA_030856025.1 Actinomycetota bacterium | reverse complement strand
GGCCACCGCTGTATGTGGTGCTGGTTATGCCTCTTCGTCGACCGCAACCGACTTGGTCCGGTTGGGATCAACCTGGATGCCGGGGCCCATCGTCGTGGAGACGGTGACCTTGCGGAGGTAGCGGCCCTTCGAGCTGGCGGGCTTGAGGCGCAGGACCTCCTCGAGCGCGGCCGCGTAGTTCTCGGCGAGTTGCGATGCCGAGAACGAAGCCTTGCCGATGATGAACTGCAGGTTGGCGTGGCGATCGACGCGGAACTCGATCTTGCCGCCCTTGATGTCCCCGACAGCCTTCGCGACGTTGGGTGTCACGGTGCCGGTCTTCGGGTTGGGCATCAGGTTGCGCGGACCGAGGACGCGGCCGAGACGACCGACCTTGCCCATCATGTCGGGAGTCGCGACGACGGCGTCGAAGTCGAGCCATCCGCCATTGACCTTGTCAACGAGTTCTTCGGCTCCGACGAAGTCGGCTCCGGCTTCACGGGCAGCATCGGCATTGGCGCCCGTGGCGAAGACCAGGACCCTTGCGGTCTTGCCGGTGCCATGAGGCAGGTTGACGGTGCCGCGCACCATCTGGTCTGCCTTGCGGGGATCGACGCCGAGACGCATTGCCACGTCAACGGTTGAGTCGAACTTCTTGCTGCCCGATTCCTTGGCAAGCGTGACTGCCTGCAAAGGGCTGTAGAGATTGTCGTTGTCGATCTTTTCGGCGACCGACTTGTATGCCTTGCTGCGCTGTGTCATTTCTGGTTCCTGTCTTTTACCAGTTGTGGTCTGTCGGGCTCAGTGCGAGCGCCCTGCCACTTCTTCGTGTGAAGAGTTTTCTGGGGGTTGATTAATCGGTGGTGATGCCCATGGAACGCGCAGTGCCTTCGATGATCAACATCGCGCCGTCAACGTCGTTCGCATTGAGATCGGGGAGCTTGGTCGTGGCGATCTCGCGGATCTGATCCTTCGAGATCTTGCCGACCTTGTCCGTGTGAGGAGTCGCCGATCCCTTCTTGATTCCCGCTGCCTTCTTGATCAGTTCAGCCGCCGGAGGCGTCTTCGTGACGAAGGTGAAAGTGCGGTCTTCATAGATCGTGATTTCCACAGGGATGACATTGCCGCGGAGAGACTCCGTTGCGGCGTTGTATGCCTTGCAGAACTCCATGATGTTGACGCCGTGGGGGCCGAGGGCCGTTCCCACTGGGGGCGCCGGGTTGGCCATACCGGCCTGCAGCTGCACCTTTACCAGTGCGGCGACTTTCTTCTTGGGAGGCATTTTCTAGGGTCCTTGATTTGTTTGTTGGTGATGGGTGCCGGTCAATGGGTGCCGGTCGGTGTGTTGCTCAGACCTTCTGGATCTGACTGAAACTGAGTTCGACCGGCGTTTCACGACCGAAGATCTCCACCAGGGCCTTGACCCTGGCAGCGTCGATGTTGATCTCGGTAATGGTGGCGTGCAGGGTGGCAAACGGGCCATCGACGACCATGACGGAATCGCCGACACCAAAGTCCGCGAATTCGACCTTGGGGGCCTTTGCCTTCTGCTCGGGGGCATCGGTCGCGGCTGCGACTTCGGCCTCCACTGCCGGGGCGAGCATGCTCTCCACCTCGGCAAGAGTGAGCGGCACCGGTTGGTGGGAGTTGCCCACGAATCCGGTGACCGAAGGGGTATGGCGCACGACGCCCCAGGACTCGTCGGTGAGATCCATGCGGACCAGGACATAGCCCGGGAGCACGGTGCGCTTGACCAGCTTGCGCTGGCCGTTCTTGATTTCGGCGACCTCTTCGGTCGGCACGACGATCTCGAAGATGAAGTCCTCGGCGTTGAGCGAGACGATGCGGTTCTCGAGGTTCGTCTTGACCCGGTTTTCCATGCCTGAATAGGTATGGACGACATACCAGTCACCGAACTGGCTGTGGAGGCGCTCGCGGAACTCGGCGAGCGCGTCGCTGGTCTCGGTCGCTTCTTCGGTCGCTTCAGCATCGTCAGATGACTCATCGGCTGGCTGAGCGTCGGCGTCGGCGTCGGCCGCTTCGGTCTCGGCTGCTTCTGCGGCATCGACGGCTTCTACTTCGCCGGCAGCATTGGCG
>JALYQD010000084.1 GCA_030856025.1 Actinomycetota bacterium | reverse complement strand
AAGGCCCTCATCTTCGGCTTCATCTCGGCCATCGTCGCTGCCTACAAGGGTATGAACGCCGCCGGCGGTCCTAAGGGCGTCGGCGATGCGGTCAACGAAGCGGTCGTCATCACCTTCACGATGCTGTTCATCGTCAACTTCGTAGTCACGGCGATCTACTTCCAGCTCGTCCCGGCGAAGGGGATGTAGCGATGGCCAACAAGGTGGCAGACCTCTATCAAAAACCGTTGGGATTCCTCGACGGCCTCGGGCAGCAGATGCTGTTCTACGTCCGGGTGTTCAAGGCGGTTCCCCGCGCGTTCGTCGGCTATCGCAAAGAGATAATGCGGCTCCTGGCCGAGGTCACCCTCGGCTCGGGCGCCCTCGCGGTCATCGGCGGCACGATCGGCGTCATTGCCGCCATGTGCTTCTTCACCGGCACCGAGGTCGGCATCCAGGGTTATGCCTCGCTCGACCAGATCGGCGCCGCCGCATTCGCCGGATTCATCTCGGCCTACTTCAACACGCGTGAGATCGCGCCCATCGTCGCCGGCATCGCGCTTGCTGCGACTGTCGGGTGCGGCTTCACCGCGCAGCTGGGTGCCATGCGCATCAGCGAGGAAATCGACGCCGTGGAGGTCATGGCGATTCCGTCCATTCCCTATCTCGTCACGACGCGCGTCATCGCCGGCCTGATCGCCGTCGTCCCGCTCTACATCGTCGGCCTGCTGTCGTCCTACTTTGCGACGCGGCTCACCGTCACCAAGCTGAGTGGTCAGAGCGCGGGCACCTATGACCATTACTTCACCCTCTTCTTGCCACCGGGAGACGTGCTGTGGTCATTCGCCAAAGTGCTCATCTTCGCGGTCGTCGTCATCATGATCCATTGCTACTACGGCTACTACGCCTCTGGCGGACCAGCCGGTGTGGGCGTCGCCGTGGGCCGGGCCGTCCGTACGTCGATCGTCGCGATCAACGTCGTGGACCTCGCGGCGTCCATGGCCATCTGGGGCACCACTACTACGGTCAGGCTGGCTGGTTGAGTCATGCCTAGAACTCCCTTTTTGGAAAAGACCGGTTCGGTCCGGGCGCTCGGTGCCGGCTTCATCGCCGTGCTGCTGTTCTTCCTGTGGCTGACGTATGCCGTCTTCAATCAAAAATTCATCGAATCCGTCCCGGTCATGCTGACCACGTCTACAGCAGGCGCGTCGTTGCCCAGCAACGCCGATGTCAAGATCCGCGGCATGATCGTCGGCGAAGTACGCGACATCAGGCCCACCGCCGATGGCGTCCAGATGGACATCGCCATGAACCCCGAGGCGATCAAGTCGGTGCCCCGGGATGTCACGGCCGAGATCATCCCCAAGACGCTGTTCGGCGAAAAATACATCGCACTCCTACCGTCGGAGACACCGAGCGGCGAAACGCTGCAAGCCGGTGACAACATCAGCAAGGCGGTCGTCCCGATCGAGGTCGAGACACTCCTCAACGACCTCTACCCCTTGCTCCAGGCCGTCCCACCGGCAGAACTTTCCTACACGCTGACGGCCGTGTCCCAGGCACTCGAAGGACGCGGCGAACAGCTCGGCCAGACGCTCGTCACCACCAACGACTACCTCAAGAAGGTCAACCCCGACGTCCCCGAGCTGATCGATGACCTGGTCAAGCTCGGCAAGGTCTCGGACGGTTACGCCAACGCCATGCCCGAGCTCGGACGGCTGCTCAAGAACGTTGTCGTCACCGGCAACACGGTCGTCGCCAAGCGTTCGCAACTGCAGGCCTTCTACGGCGAGGGCACCAAGCTGTCCAACACGTTGACGGCCTTCCTCAAGGAGAACGGCGACAACCTCATCACCCTCAGCCACGAGTCGAGGCCGGTTCTCGAGATGCTCAGCGACTATTCCATCGTGTTCCCCTGCGTGCTCGAGGGAGTCACCGAGATCACGCCGAAGCTCAACAGCACCTTCCGCGACGACGGCCTGCACATCAACGTCTCACTCATTGCGGAGGCGGATCAGCCCACCGGCTACGACGCCGACGAAAATGGCAGGATTCCGACAAAGGCGGAGATCGATGCCGAGCCCCGGGCCGATCCCGATTGCCACACGCTGCCCGACTCGCCCTACACCCACGATCCGGCCAGCAACCGGGCGCCGGTTCCGCCCTTCGAGGTTCTCCAGCTCCTTGGAATCAAGAACGACCACAACAAGTTCCGCACCGCTGCCGCAGCCGGCGACGACGCACTGATCAACCTGGTGCAGCCCAGCATCGACGGCGTCGACTCCGAAGGTGAACGCAGCGACCTCAAGGCCTTGTTGGGTGCCAACCTCGGTATGCCGCAAGGCGAAGTTCCCGACATGGCCGCACTGATGGTCGGTCCGATGCTCCGTGGAGCGGAGGTGACGTTCAGTGAAGCTCGATAGGGAATCGGTTTCCGCATTGGTCAAGCTGACCATCTTCATGGTCATCACCGCCATGGCGACGATGCTGCTTGCGTTGCTGCTGTCCAACGGCAATCTCACCAAGCGTTATGAGTACAAGGCCGCCTTCACCGACGTGACCGGTGTGACCAAGGGCGACGACGTACGCATTGCCGGCGTCGCTGTCGGCAGCGTCAGGAAGGTCGAGATCTACAACCGCGACAAGGCGATCGTGACGTTCGGGGTCAACGCGGACACGCCGCTGACCGAGAACACCAACGTGCAGATTCGGTTCCGCAACCTCGTCGGCCAGCGTTATTTCGCCTTGACCCAGGGCGCCGACGGCGCGAAGTCGACGCTCAAGCCGGGAAGCACGATCCCCGAGTCCCGCACCGAAGGAGCGCTCGACCTCAACGTTCTGTTCAACGGATTCAAGCCCGTTTTCCAGGCGTTGTCGCCCAAAGACACCAACAAGCTGGCCTATGAGCTCATCCAGACCATCCAGGGCGAAGGCGGCAATGTCGAAAGCTTGCTGGCCAGCACCTCTTCACTGACCAACACGCTCGCCGGGCGCGACAAGCTGATCGGCGACGTCATCACCAACCTCAGCGAGGTGCTCGACACGGTGGGTAGCCGCGACAAGCAGTTGACCGAGACGATCGACACGCTCCAGCAGTTCGTCACTGGGCTCAAGAACGACCGGGAAGCGATTCTCGGTTCGGTGGACTCGATTTCCGGGCTTGCCGTCGAGACCTCGGACCTCCTGCGCCAGGGACGACCGGCACTCACCGAAGACATCAAGCAGCTCAACCGGCTGACGTCGAACCTCAGCGAGCCGGACAACCTGAGGACGCTGGAGGACAAGCTTCAGATCCTGCCCATCAAGTACAACAAGCTGGGCAACAACGCCACATACGGTTCGGAGTTCAACTTCTTCCTGTGCGGGGTCAACGGCAACCTCGAGATCCCCGCCATCGACTCCCCGGGCACAATCCCCGACATACCGGCTCAGACCATCCCGTTGGGCGGCCCCGGCGGTATCCCGACCGGCAACCCTAGCAACCGCTGCGACCCGTGAGGTACTGATGAAGCCCTTTCGCGAACGCAACCCCGTCATCATCGGAGTGATCGGATTTACCGGTCTAGCTCTGATGCTGGTTGGCGCCTTCAAGGCAGATCAGCTCCCGCTCATCGGCGGCGGTGACACCTATTACGCCAACTTCACCGAGGCCGGTGGCCTCAAGGTCGGTCAGGAAGTTCGCGTCGCCGGAGTCAGTGTCGGCAACGTGAAAGAGATCGAGCTCCAGGGCAATCACGTCCACGTGAGGTTCGTGCTCGACAAGGGGACCGATTTCGGCACCGAGTCGGGCGCCGAGATCAAGGTCAAGACGCTGCTCGGCTCGATGTTCATGGCGCTCACGCCCAGGGGCCCGGGTCAACTGCCCAAGAACTCGACGATCCCGGTCGATCGGACGGTCGCACCGTATGACGTCGTGCAGGCTTTCTCCGATCTCAGTGAGACGACCGACCAGATCAACATCCCGCAACTGTCGGAATCGCTCGATGCCCTGTCCGAGATCAGCCAGGACACACCGGATGAGTTCCGCGGCGCCATCAAGGGCGTATCCAACCTGTCGCGCAACCTCGCGGCCCGGGACGAACAGTTGAACACCCTGCTCGTGGGCCTCAAGAAGGTCACAGGTGTCCTCAATTCGCGCAACGAGGAACTCGAAACGTTGTTTGAAGACTCCGACGTCTTGTTCCAGGCCATCGCGGCCCGACGCGAGTCGATTCACAAGTTGCTGGTCTCCACCACGTCGCTGTCCAACCAACTGCGCGCGCTCGTCAAGGACACACGCGCCGACCTGAAGCCTGCATTGACCCAACTCAACAAGGTGACGACGATGCTGCGCGACAACGAAAGCAGCCTGGACGAAGCCCTGCGCGTCATGGGCCCCTTCGACCGGGTGTTCGCCAATGCCCTCGGCACCGGACCGTGGTTCGACACATACGTGGGGGTGGAACCGTGACCGGCGAATCCCTTCTCCAGCGTTTCGCGGGATTGTCGAAGTTCCTCACCGCCTTCGTCATCCTCGCGCTGATCGTGGCCGGAGCCGTCATGCTGACAGGCCGCGACGGCACGCGATACGTGACGGTTGACTTCAAGCAGGCCAACTCGCTCTACAAGGGCTCCGATGTCAGGATCCTCGGCGTTCCGGTCGGAACAGTTGAGAGCATGACGCCCAAGGGCGACGTCGTACGCGTCAAGATCGCCTACGAAGGCAAGTACAAGCTGCCCAATGAGGTCAAGGCCGCGATCGTGTCCCCGTCGATCGTCGGTGACCGCTTCGTGCAGTTGTCCCCGGCCTACGACGGCGGTGCGGTCCTCCCCGACAACGCGGTCCTCGGCATCGAACGGAGCGTTGTCCCGCTCGAGCTCGACGAGATCTACAGCTCTCTCGACGACTTGTCAGTTGCCCTGGGCCCCGACGGTGCCAACAAGGATGGTTCGTTGAGCACACTCATCGACAACTCTGCCAAGTCGCTCGACGGCCAGGGCGAGCAGCTCAACGAAACCATCAAGAACTTCTCCAAGCTCAGCCAGACGCTGTCCAACAACAAGGACGAATTGTTCGGCAGCCTCGAAGAAGTCCAGACCTTCGTGGCCATGCTGAAGAAGAATGACGCCTCGGTTCGCGCGTTCAACGACAGCACGGCGAAGGTGTCCACTGTGCTCGAAGGGGAGCGCGAGGACCTCGCCGCGACCCTCAAGGCCCTGGGCCTCGCCCTGAACGATGTCCGCTCGCTGGTCAAGGACAACCGCGGCGCCCTGCGTGCCGATGTCGACGACCTCACCTCCATCAGCGAGGTCCTGGTCGACAACCAGGATTCGCTGGAAGAGACCATCAAGGCCGCTCCCACGGCCTTGTCCAACGTGGGTTTCACCTACAACGAGAAGTACGGCACCCTGGACACTCGCGCTGACCTCCTCGGGGCCATATCCCCCGGCGGCTCGACTGATCCCAAGGATCTGCTGTGCGCCGTCCTCGGCGAAACCCCTGGGTCTGGCGGTGTGTGCGACACGCTCGGCGACATCCTCGACACGCTGCCGCTGAGTGCCCTGTCCAGCGGCAAGCTGCCAACGGACAAGCTCCCCGCCGACAAGTTGCCCACCGACTCGCTCGATCCCGACAAGCTCCCGGTGCCACTTCCCCGTACCGCGGTCGCCTCCGGGAAGATCAGGTCCGAGCGCGTGCATGACTCGATTCGCGACATGCTGGCGGTGAACTGATGAAGAACAACAAGAAGATCCTGTTCAAGGCAGCAGTCCTGGGATCCGTGCTTTCGGTTGGCCTGAGCGGTTGCGGGTTCTCGCCCTATTCGCTGCCGTTGCCCGGTGGCGCCGATGTCGGCAGTGATCCCTACCAGGTCAAGGTTGAGTTCCGCGATGTTCTCGACCTGGTGCCGCAAAGCGCCGTTCGCGTCAACGACGTCGCCGTCGGCAAGGTGCGCAAGATCGAGCTCAACGGCTGGACCGCAGTTGTCACCCTCCAGATCAACCGCGACGCCAAGCTCCCGGACAACGCCGAGGCCACCATTCGCCTGACCAGCCTCCTGGGTGAGAAGTTCGTCTCGCTCGCAGCGCCCAAGACTGGTTCTGTCGGATCGCTGGGCGATGGCGATGTCATCCCGATTCAGCGTTCGGGACGCAACCCGGAGATCGAAGAAGTCCTGGGCGCGGCCTCACTGCTGTTCAACGGCGGCGGGCTGGAAAAGACCCAGACGATCGTGAAGGAACTCAACAAGACCCTCGACGGCAATGAGCCGGAGATCAAGGAATTGCTGCGGACGACCGACACATTCATCAGCCAGCTCGACCAAAACAAGCAGGACCTGATCACGTCTCTTGAGAAGGTCAACAATCTCGCGGTCGAGACCAACAAGCAGAAGAGCGCCATCACCGGTGCCCTCGACAACCTGCCCGCGGCACTCAGAGTCGTCAATGAACAGCGCGACGATCTGGTCAAGCTGCTCCAGGCACTCGACCGCCTCAGCGATGTCGGCACCAATGTCGTGAAGGAATCGAAAGCCGACACGATCGCCGACCTCAAGGCCCTCGGGCCGATCCTGCGGAGACTCGCCGATTCTGGCGACGACCTCCCGAAGTCATTGATGGCACTTCTCACGTTCCCGTTCCCCGATGGCGCCGTTGGCGGTGCCAACTCGGTGGCGGGAGCCGAGGATTACCACAAGGGTGACTTCACCAACCTGTTCGCCACCATGGACATTTCGCTCGACCAGCTGACTGGATTCCTTGGATTGCCCGATCTCTCCGGAGCTGGGCTGCTCGCCGCCCAGGAGCAAGCCAAGGGAGCGGACCCGCTGACCGACCTCGCCGATCTTGTCGGCGGTCTTGTGCCGGAGCTCCCGGGTCTCGATGGAGTTCTGCCGGGTGCGAAACCGACGGAGGGGACAACGTCGCAAGGAACACCGCCGACGCCGACCGCCACCCCCGGGTTGGAATTGCCCCAGTTCTGCTCGCTCCTCGGCAAGTGTCGCGTGGCTCCGTCGAGCGTGGCGAAGGCCGCCCGTTCTGACGTCGGACGTCTTCTCATCCAACCGGTGGTGGCTTCATGATTACCAGGCTGACCAAGATCCAGCTCGTCATTTTCGCCATCGTCACGTTGCTGGGCGGCGCCTTCGTGGGCGGCCGTTACGCCAAGATCGACCGTATGGTCGTCGACCGCAGCTTCCCGGTCACGGTCCAGCTCAAGGACTCCGGCGGACTCTTCGAAGGCGCCCAGGTGACCTACCGCGGCATCGGCGTCGGTCGGGTCGGCAAGATGACGTTCAAGGGCTCAGGTGTGGTGGCGCGCCTCGACATCGAGAACAACGCGCCCAAGATCCCCTCGGACATCCTTGCCGTCGTTGCCAACAAGTCTGCTGTCGGCGAACAGTTCATGGACCTTCAGCCGCGCAAGACCACAGCCCCCTACCTCAGGACCGGCGCCAACATCACCGAGGCGAATACGCGGATCCCGATCCAGACGTCCGAGCTCCTCATCCATGTCAACAACCTGGTCAAGTCCGTCGACACGCAAAGCCTCAAGACGGTGGTCAATGAGCTCGGCACCGCATTTGCCGGCACCGGACCCGATCTCGGCCGCATCATCGACACGTCGACCGAGTTCATCCAGACCGCCGACGCCAACATCGACACGACCCGTGCGCTGATCCAGGACTCGAACACTGTCCTGCAGACCCAGATCGACAAGCAAGGCGCGCTCGGGACGTTTGCCACCAACCTCGCCTTGTTCTCGGACACATTGGTCGACGCCGATCCGGATCTGAGGCGACTGGCCGACGGGGGTGCTCCCGCCGCCAAGGAAGTCCGCCAGGTCGTGGATGAGAACGCCAAAGACCTGAGCGAGCTCATCAACAACGTGATCACGGTCAACAGGCCGGCCTTCGAAAACACGCAGGCCGTGCGGGCGTTGTTCATCCTGTTCCCCTACATCCTCGAAGGGGGACCGTCGACCCTCTACGACAACGGCAACGGCACCTTCGACGCGGCCTTCGGCATCGTGATGACGCCCAATCCCGCCGTCTGTCACGATGGTTATCGCACGGATCGCCGTGATCCCGGCGTCCTCCTTCCCGACCGGGGAATCCAGACGGACGTTGACTGCAACGATGACAACCTGGTCGCCCGCAATCCGCGGAAGACGGTCGTGGAAAAGAACCGCGCACCAGTCGCTGGGTATGATCCAGCAACCGGCATCACAACAACCGACGCGTCGGAACCGAGCTACTCGGATCCGCTGGCGTTCGGAAAGGATTCATGGCAGTGGCTTCTTCTAGGCCCAGCAACAACGAGGTAAACGAGCAATCCGGAACGGGCAGCCGACGCAGCATTCGGCTGCTTTCGTTTGTCACCGTTCTCGGCGTCCTGATCGGCGCCGCCGGTCTGCTCCTTCCACAGGTATTCGCTTATTCCAACAGCGACACGGTCAGCGACCGCAAGGCGGTCGTCGCCCGGACGACGGACTTCGCCGTCGCCTACAACACCTATGACGTGGCGAAGGTCGACGACTATCAAGCCCGCATGAAGGGATTGCTGTCGACGTCCTACAACAAGGAGTTCGTCACGATCACGAGCACGATCTTCAAGGCGATCACCGACAAGAAGCAGGTGAGCAAGAACGCCAAGGTTCTCGACGTCGCCGTCGACAGCATCGACAAGGACTCCGCTGTCGCACTGGTCGCCGTGGATGCCTCGATCACCAACACCGATGCCAAGGCTGTGATCCCGCGTCATCTGCGATGGAAGGTCAACCTCGTCAAGCAGAAGGGCGAGTGGGCAATCGACAAGTTCGAGAGCGTGGCCACTGTCGAAGCCACGACCGGTGATCCCAGCGCGACGCCGTCAGCCGAACCGACCGAGGGGAGCACAGACAAATGAGCAACCCCAACGGCCCCGTACGCCGTCGCCGCATCGCCGGTGAATCCAAGCCCGCCGAGACCAGGCGGAAGGTGATTCCCAGGTCTCCGAGGAAGCCGGCCGCCAAGACGGCTCCCAAGCCGGTCGCCCCAACCAAGCCCCCTGTCTCAAAGCCGCCGGTGTCGAAGGCCGGCGTCTCGAAGCCGACTGTCTCGAAGCCACCCGTCCCCAGGGATGGGCCGGCTCCGTCCAGGGCCGCCTCGGCCGCAGCGCCTGCAACCTCAAGATCGCCGGTCGGGGCAAGGATTTCCCTGCCACCCCGGTCAGAGTGGCGTTGGTTCATACCGCTCACCCTGGTCGCGATCGCGGCCGTCGTCTTCGGCGCCGTATTCGCGGTCAAAGGCGTTTCGGACTATCGCGAACAGCAGGGGATCGAAGCGGCCAATGCCTCGGCCTCAGCAGCTGCCGGGAAGGCAGCCGAAGCGATCTTTTCGTTCCGTTACGACAAGCTCGACCAGCACCTGACCGAATCGAAGGCGCTCATGACGCCCAAGTTCAAGAAGGAATTCGACAAGATCGCGCCGGCCCTGACCGAGCTCGCACCGCAGCGAAAGATCGAGGTGCAGGCGAGGTCGCGCAATGCGGCCGCCCTGGAATGCGGCAACGAATGCTCGCCGACGAAATCTTCGATCCTGGTCTTCATCGATCAGGCCCGCCTTGTCGGCGACTCAAAGGTGCCGACGGTGTTCGGCAACCGCATCGTGGTCAGCATGGTCAAGAGCGACGGCGCCTGGCTCGTGGACGACATAAAGGCCCTGTAACACCAAGCCTTGTATAAACCAAAGCCCTGTACAAACCGCAGAACAACGACTCATCCCCAACCGGGGCGATCTGTCAAGACCCCCGTTTGCATTCCATGGGTACGGGGGGTTAGACTGATTCTTCGCGCCCGCAACTATTTGCCCTGGTCCCCTTGACTGGGCTTTTGTGGCGTGCGCGGAAGTTGAGCCTCAACGAGACTAGCGAGCCTTCGGAAGGATCCCTCTTGGCCGCCTCGCGCATTGCCGCTGCACAGACCACTCCCCGCCGTATCTCCTTCGCAAAAATTGCAGAACCACTTGAGGTTCCGCAACTTTTGGCGTTGCAGACAGAGAGCTTCTCCTGGCTCGTCGGTGACGATTCCTGGAAGGCCGGTGTCGAGCAAGCGCTCGCTGACGGCCGTACGGACGTCTCGACGAAGTCCGGACTCGAGGAAATCTTTGAAGAGATTTCCCCGATTGAAGACTTCTCCGAAACGATGAGCCTGTCGTTCAGAGACCATCGGTTCGAGCCCCCCAAATATTCAGTCGAGGACTGCAAGGACCGCGACGTCACTTATGCCGCCCCGCTGTTCGTGACTGCAGAGTTCATGAACAACGAGACCGGTGAAATCAAGAGCCAGACTGTCTTCATGGGCGATTTCCCGCTCATGACCGACAAGGGCACTTTCATCATCAACGGCACTGAGCGTGTCGTCGTGTCCCAGCTCGTCCGTTCGCCCGGCGTCTACTTCGAACGCACGGCCGACAAGACGAGTGACAAGGACATCTACACCGCCAAGATGATTCCGTCGCGCGGCGCGTGGCTGGAGTTCGAGGTCGACAAGCGCGACCTCGTCGGTGTGCGCCTCGACCGCAAGCGCAAGCAGAGCGTCACCGTACTGCTCAAGGCTCTCGGTTACACCGAAGCGCAGATCCGCGAAGAATTCGGCCAGTACGAGTCGATGATGCTGACGCTCGAAAAGGACCACGCGGCCAGCCAGGACGATGCTCTTCTCGACATCTACCGCAAGCTGCGTCCGGGCGAACCGCCGTCGCGCGAAGCGGCTCAGACGTTGCTCGACAACTACTACTTCAATGGCAAGCGCTACGACCTTGCCAAGGTTGGACGCTATAAGTTCAACAAGAAGTTGGGCGTCGAACAGCCCTTCGACCATCAGACGCTGACGATCGACGACATCGTGTCGACGATTCGTTACGTCGTGGCATTGCACGCCGGCGAGACCGAAATGGCCACCGCCGCGGGCGAAACCTTCGTCGAAGCCGATGACATCGACCACTTCGGCAACCGCCGTATGCGCACCGTCGGTGAGCTCATCCAGAACCAGCTCCGCACGGGCCTTGCCCGCATGGAGCGCGTGGTTCGTGAGCGCATGACGACGCAGGATGTCGAAGCGATCACTCCGCAGACGCTGATCAACATCCGTCCGGTTGTTGCAGCCCTCAAGGAGTTCTTCGGCACCTCACAGCTCAGCCAGTTCATGGATCAGAACAACCCGCTCGCGGGCCTGACCCACAAGCGCCGCCTGTCGGCGCTCGGACCTGGCGGTCTGTCGCGTGAGCGCGCCGGCTACGAAGTCCGAGACGTTCACCCGTCGCACTACGGACGCATGTGCCCGATTGAAACTCCTGAAGGCCCCAACATCGGCCTGATCGGTTCGCTCGCCTCATACGGCCGGATCAACTCCTTCGGCTTCATCGAGACGCCTTACCGCAAGGTCGTCAAGGGCAAGGTCACGACACAGATCG
>JALYQD010000064.1 GCA_030856025.1 Actinomycetota bacterium | reverse complement strand
CTCCAGCACCTTCGCGGTGTGGAGCATCCGGTTCGCCTCAAAGCGGTCGCCGCCGAACGTCGAGGCCATCAGCTCCGCGGTCGACGACGCACCCTGGCTCCGGGCCACGTCGGTTTTGTCGACACTGGCTGCGATCCTCATCGCAAACGCCTGGGCCTGCGCGACAATCTGCTGGGCGTCCCGCAACAACCGAACCTGAGCATCGGACTCGAGGCCCTCGACGCTCGCGCCGAAAGACCTCGCGAAAGCCAACTTCACCGTCCGGGCGCACGCCTCCAACGGGTGCGGCAGCGGGGTGAACAGTGCGGTCATGAGGCGTCCCTGGCAGAAGTGAATTCAGCGCCCCTGCCATCGCGCACTCCGTGGGCAACAGGAGCGGGCCGGCCTCAATATCCCGAGTTCAGATTCGACGAAACAATCAAGCTTCCGCCTTCAAAAACCACACTAGACGGCACCTCTGACAGTCCCGAAAAAGCCGGGCCGGGACAGGTTGAGGCTCGCAAGCTCGCTCCTCGAACACTAAATGGCCCCCATTTTTCGCTGCAATGACAGGAACTGCGCCACAATGTAAGACAATCGACCACGATATGAGACGCAAAGATGAAAGTTCCACCACCTGTCCCTACTCTTGGAACATGTTTACGACACATCTGACGCGACGCCGGGCAGTGGACAACTGCTTGACGCGTTCCGCGTTGTGTCGAATGCGCTGACAAATCACGGCCCCGCCATTCCTGGCAACCCTTCAGCGCTGGAGCAACCCCATGTCCCAACCCACGCAAGTGGACCCTCGCGGCCTGCGATTCGTCGCGGGCGTCACGTCCGTCGTCCTCGCAATTGCCTTGGTCACGCCGGTCAGGGTCGCGGTGGTCTTGCTCGGACTGCAGGCAATCACGTTCGCGCTTGGCGCCTTCGGGAGCCTGCAGCGCGCGCCGTATGGCTTGCTGTTCGCCAAGGTCGTCCGCCCACGAATCGGAGCACCCGCAGAACTTGAAGACTCGCGCCCGCCGCGTTTCGCTCAGCTCGTCGGCTTCGTTTTCGTAGTCGTCGCCCTTGCCGGATTCCTCAGCGGAGCGACCGTCGTCGGTTTCATCGCCACGGCATTCGCCCTGATCGCAGCACTCCTCAACGCATCCGTCGGCTTCTGCCTCGGCTGCGAGATGTACCTCGCCTTGCGCCGGTTCGCGCCGGCAAGGGCTGCATAAGCACTGTCCAGATAATTCGCAAGACAATCGCCCACCCGGGCATACAACGGAGGTAAATATGAGCCGCGAATCAGCGCTCGTCACGACGGATTGGGTCGAAGAGCACCTCGCCGACTCCAACGTCGTACTCATCGAGGTCGATGAAGACGCCGAGGCCTACGACAAGGGCCACATCCCTGGAGCCATCAAGCTCGACTGGCGCAAGGACCTCCAGGATGGCGTCCGCCATGACTTCATCGACAAGGACCGCCTCCAAGCGCTCCTGTCGGAGCGGGGCGTGTCCAACGACGACACGGTCATCTTCTATGGCGGCAACAACAACTGGTTCGCGGCCTACGCTTACTGGTACCTCAAGCTGTACGGACACGACAATATTCGTCTTCTGGACGGCGGCCGCAAGAAGTGGGAGCTCGAAAGCCGTGAGCTCGTCGCCGAGGTGCCGACTCGCGCCGAGACGACGTATGTTGCCAAGGAGCCCGACACGTCGATCCGCGCATTCCGCGACGAAGTGATTGCCGCCATCGGCGTCAAGAACCTGATCGACGTCCGCAGCCCCGACGAGTACGCCGGCCGCCTCCTGGCACCGGCGCACCTCCCGCAGGAAGCCGCGCAGATCGCCGGGCACATCCCGACGGCGGGCAACGTGCCGTGGAGCAAGGCTGCGAACGACGACGGAACGTTCCGCAAGGACGAAGAGCTCAAGGCGCTGTACGCCGAAGTCGGACTCGATGAGGGCAAGGACACCATCGCCTACTGCCGCATCGGTGAGCGCAGCTCGCACACGTGGTTCGTCCTGCAGGAGATCCTCGGCTACTCGAACGTCAAGAACTACGACGGCTCGTGGAGCGAGTACGGCTCCCTGCGAGCAGTGCCTGTCGCCATCGGCGACGAGCCGGGTGTCGCCTGATGTGCGGCGCGATCAAGGGCGGTCCCAGCCTCGAAGGTGTGGACGTCGAGAACCAGGCCGTCATCCAGGGCATCGTGACCCTCGGCGGCGAGCCGGTGAGCAATGCCTACGTACGTCTGCTCGACCGCAGTGGTGAGTTCACCGCCGAGGTTCCGACGTCGGCGACCGGGCAGTTCCGTTTCTTCGCCGGTTCGGGCGAATGGACGCTGCGCACCCTCGCACCGCGTGCGGAATCGACCGACCGTCAGGTCGTCGCCGAGATCGGCACTGTCGTCGATCTCGTCGTCGAGATCGATTCGGTCCTCGTCGACGCCTAGTTGCTCCGGTCCGGTTTGGACGAAAGAATCTGCATGGGAGGCGGTTTCCCGCTTCCCATGCAGATTCTTTTGTCGGGCCGCCTAGGCACGCCAGCCTTTTGACGTTGCCATCCGGCCGAGTTGGTCGATGACGACTTCCCGCCTGCGCCGGATTGCATACGAGCTGAAGATCAGGCAACTGTTGCCGTGGATGGCGATCTCATTGCCGCGCAGGAGGTCCCCGTCCCAGTTCTCGACTCTCATGTGCGGCAACCATGAACCTCGCAGGCGAGTTGCCATCGACGCCAGAACACATCGAGGTAGTACTTGCCGTCGGTGCGTCTGAGGACGGCTTGGCGATCGGGTTTGGGGAGGCCCACCTCCCGCCGGACGGAGTCGAAATCACGCTCGGGCAGTGACTGGATTCCGCCACGCGCATCGAGATAGGACTCGACGATCAGTCCGCGAAAATGGCATGCGCCCCTTCGGGTCAGCGCTTCGCGCAGTTGCCGCGTGGCAACCAGCCCTTGCTGGCAACCGGCGAGGATGATCTCCCGGGCCCGTCTCTCGCCGGGTTCCCAGGAGGCCGCGTCGATGAGGCTTCGCGCTGGCCTCGTGTGGAGGGGTTTCCGCGCGGGATGAACATCGCGGTCGTCCAGGAAGATCGACCAGTGTTGGTGAACTGGCCCGTATGTCATGGGCCGGGCGCCCATCGGTTGAATGACCGTCGGCGCCGTGGCCGTGAACCTTTTGAAGCCGTCGAAGGCAAGCGCTGTCAGTCCACCGAGGACTGAACCGGGGGCGCCAGAGAAAGAGGCGACCCAGTCGAGTGCTTCGGGATCGAGCGGACCGTTGTGGGCGACATACACGCCGCGGGCCGGTCGCTGCCATTTGCCGGACCTGACCAGCCGGCCGGCGCGGTCCTTGCCGACGAGTGCGAACGCCTGTTGCGCGCCGAGCACACCGTGTTGCGCGTCGAGTATGGCCTCGAGTTCGCTGTTCATCGATCCAGCGTGTGCCTGCCACGTCGACATGTCCTCGGGAGTGTCATGGCCTGTGGACGACCGGCCGGCATCCACACCCGAGCCCAGGTGACAGGAGAATCTACATCAGCAGTGGGTATCCGCATCTGGTGCAGATTCTCGCGTCCACAAAATGGGGCCCAGGCTCCCTACGACGCCGAACCGATTGTCGATAGCGTCTGGGTATGGATCGATTTCGGGGGCGAGGCACCATCGCGGAGCGCGGTGTGGCCTCGATGGAGTATGTCGTCGCCGCTTTCGCGGTCATCGTGCTGGTGTCGGCCGTCGGGGTCAACACCGGTGTTGCTGAGAAACTCTCGTGCGGAGTCTCCAGAAACGTCACCGTCGCCATGGGCGGATCGAAGTCGTGCGGGGACAGTGTCACCGCGCAGACGGCTTCCAACCAGCAGCCGCCGAACTCACCGGCAGCCGCACCCAAGGCCGACAAGCCGGGCGACGACGCCGATGACAGCGGCCGCCGCGATCAGGAGCGGGACACGCGGGGGAGTCGACGCGACGACGCGCGGGGTGACCGGCCCGGTGAGGAGCCAGGTGGTCCCAAGGAGGGCGGCACCGATGGCGGCCAAGCCGATCCGAGCGGGCTGGGCGACCCCGTACCCGGCACGACGAAACCGACTCCACCGGAACCGCCGGCCTGGGAACCACCCGACGCCGGAGGTGGCGAACACGCTTCGGAGAGCCCTGGGCTGAAGGACCGCTTCACCAAGACGCTCGCCGAGGGCGCGGCGAACGCCCTTGCCGGCAAATGGCCTGACGCTTCACGCAACTTGCTGCATTTCCTGGCGAACAACGGAGAACCCCTGGAGCAGGACGTCAACTCGATGCTCGACTCGAGCGAGAAGTTCCGCGCCGCCACGGATGACCAGCGCGACCGGGTCATCGCCGCGGCGGTCGAGAAGGCGGAGGCCGAAGGCGCAACAGGTCCGCTCACCTTCGGTGTCAACACGCCGTGGAAGGGTGTATTCCTCGACGACAACGACAATTGGTACTACGCGCTCAACGGGATCGCCTACAACCAGACGGGCTCGGTCACCGTCACTCCGCCGAAGACACCAGGCGGGAAGTGGACATACGACTGGTCGACCAAGGTCAATATCCGCGACCGCTACAACTGGGATGGCACGAAGTCCACGCAGATAGGGCCCTTTACCGTGACCGACGAGGAACTGGCAGTGTTGCATCGCAAGGGCCTGGCCGAGGAGTACACCGCGGTCGGAACCTCGGATGACCAGAATGCATCGGGAGAGGCGCCATGAAGATTGTGACCGGAGCCGTAACGCTGGCACTCGCCTGCGCTTTGCTGGCAGGGTGCAACAACGGCGGCGAGCAGCCCCCGCGAACCACCGCATCGACCGGAGGATCCGACGTGTCGGCCAAAACAGCCAAGGAAGCGCTGACGCTCGGTGGACTGTCGCTGCCCCAGGGTGCCGAGAAGGCGACCCTGTCCTCGATCGGCGGCACGCCTTATCTCAAGGCTTACCTCGTGACGTTCAGTGCTCCGCGAAGCACCGCCGTCGATTTCTGCGGCACCGGCGACCTGGGCGGAGACCTCCCGGCGCTGAAGCTGTCGGAGGAGGAGCGCCAGCTGCTGGGCGCCAACGCCAAGCCCGACGGCGCCCGCTATTGCTCATCGCAGCTGCCGTCGGACTCGGCCTGGAACCGTACGGTGCTTGTCGAGAACGGCGACCCCGCACTGGTTCGCGTGTCGGTCGCCCAGATGGGGCGTTAGTTGACTTCCTCCGGCGGCTTGAGCGCCGCGTCAGGATACTTCGTGAGGTAGTCGTCGATCGAGTCCTCTTTGAGGGCCGTGAAGAGTTCCCCCGATTGTGCTTCGTTGATGTTGACGACGCTGCCGTAGGTGGGGACTGTTGCGGTGCCGGCCACCGGGATCGTCATGAACGTGACGTTGTCCGCAGCGATGCCGCGCATCGACAACGCGAGGGCGCGCATGTCGCCCGGCACCCAGTCCTCATCGACGGTGAGGTTGGCCGTCAAGGCACTCAATGTCTTGGTGAGCTTGACCGGGTTGCTCATCGTGCCCTTGGAGAGCATCTTCTTCATCAACGCGCGCAAGAAGTTCTGCTGACGGGCGATCCGGTCGAAGTCGCCGTTGAGCAGTCCGTAGCGGGTGCGCACGTATTGGAGAGCTTCGTTGCCCTTGAGCAGGTGATCGCCCTTCTCCCACGTCTTGTTCTGCTTGGGGTCGGTGAAGGTCTCGGGGATGTAGACGGG
>JALYQD010000048.1 GCA_030856025.1 Actinomycetota bacterium | reverse complement strand
GTCACGCAGTGCGTGACGCGGCTTCCGTATTGAGCAGGATCAGCTCTCGACGATGGCGGTGACGCCCTGGCCGCCGGCCGCACAGATCGAGATGATGCCGCGGCCGCCGCCGTTCTTCTCCGAAATGAGCTTCGCGAGGTTGGCGATGATGCGTCCGCCGGTAGCCGCGAAGGGGTGACCCGCCGCGAGGGACGAGCCGGCGACGTTGAGCTTGCTGCGGTCGATCGAACCGAGCGGCTCGTCCAGACCGAGTCGTTCCTTGCAGAAGATCGGGTCTTCCCAGGCCTGCATCGTGGCGAGGACCTGCGAGGCGAAGGCTTCGTGGATCTCGTAGAAGTCGAAGTCCTGCAGGCTCAGGCCGTTGCGGGCGAGCATGCGCGGCATGGCATAGACCGGAGCCATCAGCAGGCCTTCGCCGCCATTGACGTAGTCGACCGCGGCGGTCTCGTAGTCCTTGAAGTACGCGAGCGGCTTCCATCCGCGCTTCTTGGCTTCGTCGTCCGAAGCCAGCAGGACGACCGAAGCACCGTCTGTGAGCGGCGTGGAGTTCGCGGCCGTCATCGTCGCACCTTCGCCCTTGCCGAAGACCGGCTTGAGCGTCGCGAGCTTCTCGATCGACGAGCCGGGACGGAGGTTCTGGTCGCGGTCGAGGCCGAGGTACGGCGTGAGTAGGTCGTCCTCGAAGCCGCGTTCGTATGCGGCCGCCAGGTTCTTGTGCGACAGGACCGCGAGCTCGTCCTGGTCTTCGCGCTTGATGCCCATCTCGAGGGCGGTGATCGCGGCGCTGTCACCCATGGAGAGTCCCGTGCGGGGCTCGGAGTTCTGCGGGATCGAGGGGGCCAGGTCGCCCGGACGGACCTTGATGAGCGCGGCGATGCGGCCCTTGACGTTCTTGGCGCGGTTGGCTTCGAGCAGGATCTTGCGGAGCTTCTCGCCGACGGCGATCGGCGCGTCAGAGGTTGTGTCCGAACCGCCGGCGATGCCGGATTCGATGCGGCCGAGGGCAATCTTGTTGGCCACCTGGATGGCCGCCTGAATGCCGGTGTCGCACGCCTGCTGGATGTCATTGGCAGGTGTGGAGGGCGAGAGCTTGGAACCGAGCACCGCTTCGCGGGCCAGGTTGAAGTCGCGGCTGTGCTTGAGGACCGCGCCCGCGACGACCTCGCCGACCGCTTCGCCTTCGAGCCCGAAACGCTCGACCAGTCCATCGAGGGCAACGGTCAGCATGTCCTGGTTGGACGCGTGCGAATAAACCGTGTTCGACCTGGCAAAGGGGATGCGGTTGCCGCCGATGATGGCGACCCGCCGGACCTCCCCATTGGTGGGTACGGCTTTTGCTGCGGGCTTGGCCGCCGTCTTCTTCGCTGCTGTTGTGCCAGCCATTGCGTTCTCCTGGTTCTTCGCGAACGATGGTGTTCGAACGTTATGAAACCCACACCCGATTGTGTGGACTGGGGTTGTAAAACAACGTTACAGTTTTGACGCTAGTTCAGATACCGTTGGTATGCGAGAGATAGGACACACCCCGACATGAGCGACCGCTATCAGTCACTTGCACACAATCCCATTGGCAAGTTCCTGGTCAAAAACCTTGGTCTGCCCAACCCGCCCTACCTCGAGCGCTGGGAAGAGGAAGCTCCTCTCGTCAACGGCACCGTACTCCTCGGCGCTGCCAAGGGCGGCACATTGGGCAAGAAGCTCGCCGACACCCTGAAGGCCAGCGGCATCACGACCGCGGCCAAACAGGTCGAGGGCGACAAGTACAAGGGACTCGTCTTCGACGCGACAGGGATCGACAACGCCGCCGACCTCGTGGCAATCGCCAACTTCTTCACCCCGGTCCTCCGTAGCCTCGAGGCCTGCGGACGCGTCGTCGTCATCGGCACGCCGCCGGAAGCCACGACGACCGACGGTTCATCGATCGCGCAGCGCGCACTCGAAGGCTTCGTCCGTTCGCTGGCCAAGGAAGCCGGCCGCGGAAGCTCGGCCAACCTCGTCTATGTCGGCAAGGGTGCCGAGGGTTCACTCGGTTCGACCCTCGAGTTCCTCCTCTCCCCCAAGTCGGCATACGTCTCCGGCCAGGTCGTGCGTCTCGGCGCCACCGACCTCGGCGCCACCGACCTCGTCGCCGCCGACAAGGTCGCCGATCCGGCCAAGCCGCTCGCCGGCAAGGTCGCCCTCGTGACCGGGGCTTCGCGCGGACTCGGTGAGGCCATGGCCCGCACCCTTCATCGCGACGGCGCCACCATCGTCGGCCTCGACGTCCCGCAGCTCGGCGAAGAGCTCAAGAAGCTCACCGACGAACTCGGCGGCGGCTCGATCGCGGTCGACATAACTAAGAAGGACTCGCCGCAGCGCATCGCGAAGTACCTCAAGGACAACTACAAGGGCGTCGACATCGTCGTGCACAACGCGGGCATCACCCGCGACAAGCGCCTGATGAACATGAAGCCCGAGAACTGGAACCTCGTCATCGACATCAGCGTGGGCGCTCCTCAGCGCATCACCGCCGAGCTCCTCGAGCAGGGGCTGATCAACAAGGGCGGCCGCGTCATCGGCATCTCCTCGATCGCGGGCATCGCCGGCAACAACGGCCAGACCAACTACGGCACGGCCAAAGCCGGCGTCATCGGTTTCGTCAACGAGCTGTCGGCCCGCGCTGCCAAGGACGGCATCACCGTCAACGCCATCGCACCCGGCTTCATCGAGACAGACATGGTCAAGACGATTCCGCTCGGCATCCGCGAGGCCGGTCGACGGATGAACTCGATGTCCCAGGGCGGCCAGCCGATCGACGTCGCCGAGGCCATCGCCTGGTACGCCAACCCCGGCTCGTCCGCAGTCAGCGGCAACACCGTCCGCGTCTGCGGCCAGAGTCTGCTCGGCGCCTGACATGACCACCCGCAACTACACCAA
>JALYQD010000044.1 GCA_030856025.1 Actinomycetota bacterium | reverse complement strand
CGCCACGATCCTGTTCAGCCGGCAACCTTGCCGCCAAGCCCCCGCCGGCCCGGCACCTGCGCTGCGATCCGCGCGCGTTCACGCTCTTCGACCACCACGATGACACGCCCGGTCAGCTTCGATGCCGAGGACTACAAGCACGGCATCGTCGTGGAGCGGTTCTTCAACCGGATGAAGAACCGGCTCGGCTTGGCCAGCCGCTACGACAAGCTCGCCGTCGTGTTTCGCGGCAACGTCGTCCTCGCCGCGATCGTCGACTGGGCTGCGCTGACTAGTGAGACACGCCCCGATATGTAGAGGCCGCTTGTCAAGAGGGCATGGCGAGGCGGCACCCCGCGATGGCTTCGTTGGGATGCCGCCTCTGATTGGCCGGGCCGGAGTGGTGTCGGTGACGGGCGTGTCGGTGTCGACGCGCGGTCACTTTGATATGCGCGGGTTGGTTACCGCAGGACGGTGCTGTACGGCTGGAGCTGCTCCGCGGGTCTAGATGGCGAGCGTGGCACCGGAGCGGGTCGAGCGCCTCGTGCTGATCTCCGAACACGTCCTGCCGTACGACGACCCCGACGTGATAGCCGCGCTGAGCGAAGCCGAACGCGACGACGTCGCCTCGCTGCTGCGTGGACGGACCGCGGAACTCGAGCAGCAGTACGCGGCCAGTGCAGCGCACGACCCAACGGCGCCGCTGCGGCAACTCGCCGAGGGCTGGTCGCCCCAGGAACGCAGCCTCGCGACCACACCATGGTTCCCCGAGGTAGCCGAGTCGGCCGCCTTCGGACTCCGGGCTGGACGCGTCGGCTTCCTTGAGGACGGACTGCGCAGCGTTCGCCCGCTGGAGATCGATCTCGCCGACGTACGTTGCCCAGTCCGGCTGATCCACGGCGAAGCAGACGATCTCGAACCATACGCGAACGTGGAACGGCTGGTCCCTCGACTGGTCGACGCCACGCTGTTGGCCCTGCCCGGCATGGGTCACCTCGGCCCGTGGCTGTGGCCGGACGTCATCATGGGGATCTTGACGGGCTACTGACCGAAGCTGCAACAGGACCAGCCCCGATCCGGCGTAGGGCGTCACTGACCGATGCGGCGACTGCACCGTCATAGCGTCGCGAAGCGGGCGTCGATAACATCAACTTGGAGGTTTCAGATGAACGTGCACGACAGCGAGCGGCTGCATTCATCCTGAGTCCTACGCTGCAACCTTCGGATTCACGATGGCCTACTTCGCCAACTTCCGAAGCCGCTTCAACGTCTTGGCGTCGGCGTGAACAACGCCTACATCTTTGTGGCGCGGGAATACCGGTCCACGCGCAGCCAGGTCGAGGGCTGTACGTGCAGATCTCTGGATGGTCTCGTGATCCCCTACGGCCGTTGCCGCATCGATGAGGGTCAGGTGCCACCTGAACATCGTGCTCGGGAACTGGGAGTCGCCGCGATCGACCCAGGACTGCAAGAGCGCAACTGCCTCGGCGACACTTGCTTCATCTCGCTTGACAATGAGTAGTTCAGCCAGCGAGATTTCAACTGCGTTGTCCCATTGAGGTCGGGATGCTCTGCGAGCAGTCTGCGGTAGTAGGACTCCGCCTCTGCGTTGTCGACGCCCCTCGCAATGTCTCCTAGCAGCTCTTTGGTGGTTGCCTGTTCGAAGGGATAGCCCTCTTGATCGGCAAGGATGCGTAGCCAGAGACCCTTCGCCGCTTCGCGTTTCCCAGCGTCACGCAGGGCCAAACCCTTGATACGCAGATACTGGCTGCGATTGTGGGAGCGTGCCCGGGAAAGTCGCTGCTCGAAGTCCTCCTGAGCCGTGTCGGCCCAGTCAGGCGTTCGGAACCAATCCTCAGCCATGCTGGATCTCCCTCCGCCAGAATCTCGGCCTCCACCAGTACAACTCCGCCAAGTCCTCTGGCCAATCCCTCTCCTTCGCACTCGTCTCTTCGAAGGAGTCGACGGTCAGGTCGATGACTCGCCAGCCGTCGTCCACTGGCTCGTCGTGAGAGGCCGCCCGAACCTGCTTGACGAACCGTTCCTCCATCGCCCCGAACCGGATGAAGTTCCTTTGAGAGTCGATCAGGTTCGGCTTGTTCGCGCCACCCGCCCAAGTCGGCCAGCGAAGTTGGACAGCATCGTCTTCCCAGAAGCAGACAGCGCAGATGCCGTACGAGCCAGGGGCTCGTCGAAGGTGAGATGGCCGCAGCACGGACACGGATGTGCATCAGACATCATCACCAACTCAACGGCGAAGGCTGCTGGATCGCCAGGCCATGCCTCGATCACCGCTATCGCAAGCGAGGCGTTCGTGCGCGGGCTCTGGCCCGTCACCGACGACAGATCCAAGATGTGGTCAAGGCTCGGTGTCACCTGATTGTTGGACAGCCAGAATCCCTCCGCGCCGAGACAGATGAGCTTGTTCTGCGCGGCTTGGCTCAGCACATCGACGGCTTCTTCGACTGAAAGTCGTTGGGCGTGGGCGTTGGCGTTCACGCATCCAGCGTAGGGCCCAGTAAATACACTAAACGACCCATTGACGGCGCCGGACGCAGCAGAAGTACTTCTCGCACCTGACATTTCGGTGCTGAACTTTGTTTCTCAGTGACTCGCGTCATTCCGCCGCGGAAGGGCTGTTCTGAAGATGCACAACAACTACAGGCTGCGAGCGGGTAGATCAGTACTGCCGCACTGAGTTCGTCCACAACGCGCGCCGAGCCAGCATGCGTGGCTGGCGCGCGCACGCCGTCTCCGATCTGGAAATGGGATTGCCCTTGTGCGCCCAAGGAACCTCCAGCCAGCCCGCACCGGGATCAATGGCCTCGCGCACGACAGACACCAGACCGCGTCAGGGACCCCCGAGCCATCAGACGGCCCTACCTCCCTCGGGCCTGCGCCAGGTTCGACCGGTGGATATCGGCGAGCCAGGTCGCCGTCCTCAGACGCGCGTCGACCGGTTCCGCTCCTCGCCCCAGCGCGTCGATGTAGGCATGATCGGCGGCGAGGCGAGCCGCCACCTCGGAACCCTCGGCAATGGCGCCGTGGCCGGGGACCAGGACATCGACGTGCCTGGCGGCCTCACCCAGCCGGTCGAGTGCCGTCTCGTAGGCACCCACCTGATCGGGGCGGCGAGAGTCGAGGATCGGGATCAAGACATCGGAGAGCATGTCGCCGGCGAGCAATACGCCACGGTCCGCGAGGAGGACCGCTGCGTGACCAACGGCGTGCGCCTGATGCTCGAGGATCTCGCCCGGCACCGGCCCGCCGTCCGCTGGCAGCGGGGTAGCGAGCCCGATCAGCTCGAGAGGGATGCCAACCGCGCTCTCCGCCGCCATACTCTGCGCCCGCTCTCGGGCTTCACTGGCAGCGTGGGAGCCGGCGGCGGTGGCGTAGCGCGGCACGTCACCGAACCGGGGATGCCAGAGCAGGTGGTCCCAATGGGGATGGGTGGAGAATCCGCCGACCACCGGAATACCGAGCCGGTCCACTTCATCGGCGAGCTCGTTCAGATCGGAACCATCGATCCCGGGATCGACCAGGATCAGCCCGCTCCCCGCCCGCACCACGATGGCATTGCTCCAAACCCACGCGCTCTGCCGGACCCAGACGCCGTCGGCCACCTCATTCAGCATGAGTTCACACTGCCAAGCATCTCCGCCCGACGCAATCACGCTGGCAAGAAGATATCCCCGTAGCCGCGGCTCTCAGAGTTGGGCTTCTGAGAGACCTCGTCAGGCTCGCCGTCAGGCTGTCGGTTGACCACCGGGCTCCCGGGTGTCCGTCCCGGTAGCCCAGCGTCCCAGGAGAGTCACCCCGCCCGACGCCGGACACCCCTATGACGCTCGAGCGTTGCCCTCGGGCCGGCGGGCCTGGCCATACGCGCTCGAGACGTCCGCTCATGCCGAGGTGAGTGCGTCATTTCGCCGCGTCGGGGAAACATCCGCTCATGCCGATGAGCGGATGTTCGCAAGCCGGGCGCGACCGCGATGAAACCGCGAGGCTGCGGCGACAGGGCTCTCTCATCAGCACCGGCAGATTCGCGCTAGTGCGTCCGGGCCATCCCCGCTGCCGATTTCGGACCGGAAGTACCCGGGACCGATCGCCTATGACGCCGGTACGCTCGCGAAATGCGACCCCTTCGGTATTCCATCAACGTCACATTGGACGGGTGCTGCGATCATCGTGCAATACCCGCGGACGAAGACTTGCATCGTCACGCGGTCGAGAACCTCAACCGCGCCGATGCACTCCTCTTTGGCCGGGTGACTTACGAAATGATGGAATCAGCGTGGCGGCCGCCGACACCGACGGGAGCGAGACCTGATTGGATGGAACCCTTCGCCCAGACGATCAACGCGGCAAAGAAGTACGTCGTGTCGAGCACCCTGGAGCAGGTCG